>JABBNZ010000072.1 GCA_019352035.1 Pseudomonadota bacterium
GTGGTGACGACGGTGGAAAGGGGAAGATAGCCCGCGGTCAGGCCCTTCGACAGACAGATCATGTCGGGCCTGATGCCGGCCTGCTCGCAGGCGAACATCGTCCCGGTCCGGCCGAATCCGACGGCGATCTCGTCCGCAATGAGATGCACTCCATGGCGGTCGCACGCCTGGCGCAGTAGCGCGAGGTACACCGGATCGTACATGCGCATGGAGCCGGCGCACTGGACGAGCGGCTCGAGGATGACCGCGGCCGTTTCATCGGCGTGCCTGGCCAGTGCGGCCTCCATGTGCGCGAACTTGCGCCGCGAATGCTCCGCCCAGCTCTCTCCCGGCTCTCGCTCGAAACAGTCGGGCGAGGGCACCGTGATCACATCCATGAGCAGCGGCTTGTAGATGTCCTTGTAGAGCTCGACATTGCCGACCGCGAGGGCCCCGAGCGTCTCGCCGTGGTAGCTGTTGGACAGGGTGATGAAGCGCCGCTTCGCGCTCTTGCCGACGTTGCGCCAGTAGTGAAAGCTCATCTTCACCGCGACTTCCACCGCGGATGAGCCGTTGTCCGCATAGAAGCAGCGGGTGAGGCCCGCCGGCACGATCGAAGTCAGCGCCTCGGAGAGCGCGATCACCGGCTCGTGCGTGAAACCGGCCAGGATGACCTGCTCGAGCCTGTCGAGCTGCTCGCGCACCGCCGCATTGATGCGGGGGTTGGCATGGCCGAAGAGATTCACCCACCAGGAGCTGACCGCATCCAGGTAACGCCGGCCGTCGAAGTCCTCCAGCCACACCCCCGAGCCGCGGCGGATCGGGATCACGGGCAGGCTCTCGTGGTCCTTCATCTGGGTGCAGGGGTGCCACACATGGGCCAGGTCCCGTGCGGCGTAGGACGCGTTACCGGTGCTCATGCCGCCATTGTGGCATGATGGCGCCTCGGCCTCGACCGTCACCGGACGCGCCGGTTGCGGGGCCGGCGCCGCACATCGGTCCATGTCACGAATGCGCTGACGCCATGCACGTATCCCAACTGCAGTACTTTCCGGTCTCGCTCCCCTTCCTGCTCATCTTCTGGGGCCTGATCATCGTCCTGATCGGGCTCACGGTGCTGCGGCTGCTGCGCTACGCATCGATCTCGATGGGCATCACGGAAGGCGCGCTCATCGCGATCCTCGGGCTGTCGCTGCTCGGCAGCTACATCAACATCCCCGTGGCCTATCTGCCGGGCCACCGGACGGTGACGGCGGGCGAGATCAGCTTTTTCGGCATGACCTACATCGTGCCCGTGGTGCGGCAGACCCACGCCACCGTCCTCGCGGTGAACGTCGGGGGCGCGATCATTCCCGTGTTCCTCTCCATCTATCTGCTGCTCAAGCATCGCCTGTTCCTCCTCGCCGCGATCGGCACCGCATTCGTCGCGGTGGTCTGCCACTACCTCGCCCGGCCGGTGCCCGGCTTCGGCATCGCCCTGCCGATATTCGTGCCCGCGATCGCGACCGCCATCATCGCCATCGCGCTCACGCGTCGCCAGGCGGCGCCGCTCGCCTACATCAGCGGCAGCATCGGAACGCTCATCGGCGCGGATCTGCTCAACCTCGGCGTCGTGCGGTCCCTCGGCGCTCCCGTGGCCTCGATCGGCGGCGCCGGCACGTTCGATGGGATCTTCGTCACGGGGCTGCTCGCCGTGCTCTACGCCGGTTTCGCGCGTTATCTGCCCGCATGAGCGCTGCCGGCCTGTACATCGAGCCCGCCACCGGCCTCCTCGCCGGCGTGCGCCAGGTCCTCTCGCCCCATTGCGACGCGCGCCCGGGCGGCGTTGCGCCCGAGGTCATTGTGGTGCACGGCATCAGCCTCCCGGCAGGGGAGTTCGGCGGTCCGTGGATCGACCATCTCTTTGCCGGCAGCCTGCCGGCCGGCGCGCACCCTTCCTTCCGCGACACCGCGGGTCTGCGCGTCTCCGCTCACACCCTGCTACGCCGCGACGGTGCCATCACCCAATACGTCCCGTTCGGGCTGCGCGCGTGGCATGCCGGCCAGTCCCAGTATCGGGGCCGCACCGGTTGCAACGACTTCTCGATCGGCATCGAGCTGGAAGGGACCGATGCGATCCCCTACACCGATGCGCAATACGCCAGCCTGGCCGCGCTGATCGCGGCCCTGCTCGCGACCTATCCGACATTGTCCGCGGAGGGGATCACCGGCCACAGCGACATCGCCCCGGGGCGCAAGAGCGACCCAGGCCCGGCATTCGATTGGGCGCGATTGCGGAGCTTGCTCGCGGAACATCGAGTGGAGACGGAGGAACACGCATGAAGAGCATGGGGTTGGTGCTGATTGCGGTGCTGGCATACGCGGCGGTGCTCCCGGCGCGAGCGGCCCCGACACGCTGGGTCGAGGGAACCAACTACGTCGTTCTCAGCCAACCGCAACCGACGACGGTACCGGCGGGCAAGATCGAGGTCATGGAGGTGTTCTCCTACGCCTGCCCCTTCTGCAACAAGTACCAGCCGACGATGGACCGGCTGGAGCGCAGCCTGCCGCCGAATGCCCAGGTGGTGTTTCTGCCGGCGGCGTTCAAGCCGGACGAGGACTGGCCGATGTTCCAGCAGGCGTACTTCGCCGCCGAATCGCTCGGAATCGCCAAGCGCACGCATCAGGCGATGTTCGACGCCGTGTGGAAGACGGACCAGCTTGCGATCGTCAAGCCGGGGACCGAGCGCCTGAAGAGCCGATTGCCCACGCTCGAGGATGCTGCGCGCTATTACTCGAAGCTCACGGGCATAAGCACTGGGAAGTTCATCGCCGCGGCCCGCTCGTTCGGCGTGATGATGCGGATGCGCGAAGCGAATGCACAGATCATGTCCATGCAGGTGCCGGGGACGCCCTGCCTCATCGTGGACGGCAAATATCGCGTCCGCATGAACTCCATGCACGCGCCCGAGGTGATCGGCCTCGTCAGATACCTCGTCGCGAAGGCGGCGGCACACTCCTGAGTCGGTCGGTCAGACCCTGGCCGGCCGGCTCGAGTTGTCCGGACCGGCTTCGGTCCCGACCTCCGCGTCCGGCGGCACCGCCTTCAGCCGGAAGTCCGACCAGCGCGAGTTGAGCGTCCAGCGCATCGCGAACACCTGGATCACGGCGGTGAGCACCATGGAGAGGATCCACAGGGTCGCCCCGCCCCCCATGAGGCGGGTGAGCTGATCGATGTTCATATTGGCGAGGCCGGAGACGCCCTGGCCGGAGAGCGACAGGTGCTCCACGGCGGAGAAGAGCCCGAAGAGCGACCAGGCGGTCATGATGATCCCGAGCGGGATCACCAGAAGGCTCGCCCGCCAGCTGTAGCTCCACCACACCTTGAATGCTTGCCTGAGGGTCATGGGTCTTTCCTTCGCGGCCGACGATGAATCGAGGTCGGGAGACCACGTGAGGCGCCGCCCGGCTCCCGGATGCGCGGATTATGCGCCGATGGCGTCCGGATCCGCGCCCCAGAGCGCCAAGCGGTCATCCGCACGGCCCTGCCAGGCGCCCGCTCAGCCGCCTCTGCCGCGCTCGTGCCGCCAGAGCACCTCGGTGCCCCGCTCGTGGCGGGCCAACACCCGCGCCAGGACGAAGAGCAGGTCCGAGAGCCGGTTGAGATAGCGCAGCACCTCGGGATTGACGGTCTCAGCCCTGGCCAGCGTCCATGCCCGGCGCTCCGCGCGGCGCGCCACGGTACGACCCAGGTGACAGGCGGCCGCCGCGGGGCCGCCGCCAGGGAGAATGAACTCCTTCAGGGGCGGCAGGCAGTCGTTGAACTCATCGAGCGACGTCTCGAGTCTCGTCACATGAGCGGCCGTGATGATGAGGTGACCGGGAATGCAGAGCTCCGCTCCCAGGTCGAAGAGCTCGTGCTGCACGTCCGTCAGCAGCGCCGTCACCGGGTCCGGCATGCCTGGAACGGCCAGCAGAACCCCGAGGACGCTGTTCAGCTCATCCACAGTGCCGTACGCCTCCACGCGCGCACTGTCTTTAGGCACGCGCGTCCCATCGCCGAGTCCCGTCGTACCGTCATCACCCGTTCGCGTGTAGATCTTGCTCAGCCTGTTGCCCATGGGGCCGCCTCCCGGCGCGCAGTGGTCGAGGCGCGATTCTGCCAGACCCGGGGATTTGACAGCGGCACGCCGCCATAGTAACAAGCGCTGGATCCGGGGGTGGCCATCCGTGGCAACCCGTGCGACGCATGCGTCGCACCCTGCCCGGCCCAGCGAGCCTCGAGCAAAAAGCGTGGTGTTTGCTCGAGGCTCCGCCGCCCTGCGGCGGCGGGGCACTTCCCTGTGCCTTTGCCTCATCATCCACCACGGCGACGGAACCGATCGAGCACCATGCCATCCCGAGAGCTGCAAGCCGCCTTCGACGCCGCGCAGGCGGCGGCCGAGGTGATCCGCGGTCTCTATCAGAAGAATCTCGCCGTCCGCACCAAGGAGGACCAGTCCCCGGTGACGGAGGCCGATGTGCGGGCGGAGGAAGCCATCCGCACGATACTGAGCGAGCGTTTCCCGAGTTACGGCTTCTACGGCGAGGAGACCGGCAAGCACTCCGTGGGCGCAGAGAGCCTCTGGCTGGTCGACCCGATCGACGGCACCAAGTCTTTCGTACGCGAGTGTCCCTTCTTCTCCACGCAGATCGCGCTGATGCGCGGCGGCCGCCTCGTACTGGGCGTCTCCAGCGCCCCCGCCTACGGCGAGCTCGCCTGGGCCGAGCAGGGCTCCGGCGCCTTCCTCAATGACCGCCCCATCCGCGTGAGCCCGATCGCGGATCTCGCCTCGGCGATCGTCTCCACCGGCAACCTCAAGACCATGGCCCGCACGGCGCAGTGGGCCCGGCTCGCGGAGCTGATCGGCCGCGTCAGCCGCATCCGCGGCTACGGCGATTTCGTGCACTACCACCTGCTCGCGCGGGGCTCCCTCGACGTCGTCATCGAGTCGGACGTCAACATCCTCGACATCGCCGCGCTGACCGTCATCGTCCGTGAGGCCGGCGGCACCTTCACCGACCTTGCCGGCAAGGACGTTACGCTCGAGACGACGACGGTGCTCGCGAGCAACGGTCGCTTGCATCCCGCTACTGCTGAAATACTGGGCTACTAAAAAGGCGCTGGCTCCGGACTCCTGCCCGGCCCAGCACAGCCTTGGGCAAAAAGCGTGGTTTTTGCCCAGGGCTCCGCCACCTGTGGCGGCGGGGCACGTCCTTGTGCCCGGGGGTACTCGATCGTGCCGCTTCATGAAGCGGGGTCGACATCGGTCGGTGGGCAACTACTGAGCGATCGGCCGCGGAGGTCCTGCTCGAGCGGCGCTGCGTGAGAGTCCTGGAACAGCGCCGCCCGAGCATTACGCGAGACGGAAAATTCCTTAGGGTTGCAGGTCCTTTGCCACGAGCATCCCCTTCTCGTAGACATTGGCGCTCCACGGCGCCTGGAGAACGAAGCGCGGCGTGTCGTCCCGCTCCCGGCGAAACCGTGCATCGCGGCGGCCTTGGTCGGAGTGGTCTTTGTCGGAGTGATCATCGTCCCGGCCGCGGCAGCGGAACTGCACGGTGAACGAGGCCGAGGCCATGCCGCCGCCGCCAACGTCGCCGAGGGAGACCGGGTACTTCGAGGGCGGCGTCACCGTCACCTGGCAGGGCCGTCCGGACACCTGCCAGAGATACACCCCGTTGATCTGCGCGTTGTAGGCCGTCCCCTCGCCGGGATTGGTTGCCGTGAGGGTCCAGGTCTCCCCCGTCTGCGCCGATCCCGTGCGCCCCGTGAGGGCCAGCGTCGTACCGAAGCCCGGCAGCTGCGTGGGATCGACGATTCCCCAGTAGGCCGGCTTCGCCTGCAGCAGCGGGTCGAACGGCAGCGGCGCATCGAGGCGGTTGATCGGGAAGGAGTCGAGCCACGTGTTGTCGTCCGCCATCCCCCAGAAGGTGACCGCGGACAGCACGCGCCTGCGCGCCAGCGCCTTGAATACGTCGAAATAATCCTTGTAGAGCCAGCCCTGCTCCGCGAGCAGCGCCGCGGGCACGCTGCCGCCGTTGGCGCCGTAGTTTGACGTGTTGTCACTCGACAGGTACACGCTCATGTCGAGCTCCGTCACCTGCTGCTTCAGGCCCGGGAAGAGCCGATGCAGCCGCTCGAAGGACCCGTACTCCGAGGACGCCGACGGATCATCGACGTGGGTGTGCATCTCGTGCCCGATGCCGTCGAGCGGCACGTCGTGCCGGCGCAGGTGTCGGATCAGCCGGATCATGCACTGCAGGCGGCTCGCATTCGCCAGCCCATACTCGTTGATGAAGAGCTGGGTGCCGGGCGGCGCGTACTCCCTTGCCGCCTCGAGCGCGATGTCGATGTACCCGGGACCCAGCACCTGGTAGAAGGGCCCATGCTGCAGGCAATCGGGCTGGCTGGGGTCGATCGGCTCGTTCACCACGTCCCACACGTAGACCGCGGCGCCGAAATGCTGCACCAGCGCCTTGATGTGGTTCTGGATGCGCCGGGTCAAGAGCTGCACGTCCGCGGGGTTCGAGGCGGAAAGGGGCGTCTTGCCGTCCGGCTCGAGGAACACCCAGGACGGGGTCTCCGAGCCATTCGCCCAGACGAGGTTGTGACCTCTCACCAGCATGTTGTGCTGCTGCGCGAATTTCACCTCGGAGTCGGCCGTCGCGAACGTGAATTGCCCCTCCTGCGGCTCCGTGAACTGCCACTTCATGTCGTTCCCGGACACGATGCTGTCGAAGTGCTTCGTGAGCAGCTGCGCATGCGGCCCGGTCAGATCCGAGGTATCGATCTCGGCTCCGACCGGGAAGTACTGCTGCAGGGTCTGGTAGATCGACGGGATGTCCTGCTGGATCACGAGCGGCGGCAGATACGTGAGCTTGAAGTCCGTGATGTAGAAGTCTTCCGTGGGATTGGCGTCGCCGCTCGCGGACTGCACGTAGAGATACGCTGTGCCGGGATCGTACGCCGCGGCCATCGAGTACCGGGGCACGGAGAGCTGCACCCACTGCCCTGCCGGGCACGTGACGCCGTTGACGACCGCCGCGTAGGAGGTCGTCTGCGCATTGGTGGTCGGATCGGTCAGCGTCGTCTGCAGGCTCACATCCAGCGTGGCACCCTGGGGCGACATGACCCACACGCTGATGGAGTATTGCGAGCCGACGTACATTTTGTTGCTGACGCTGATCTGCGGTCCGTCCCAAAATGCCTGCCGATTGGTGACGTGCAGTCCGTTGGTGTCGCCCTCGGGGCCGTTTGAGATCGCGACGTTCGTCAGGGCGGAGCTGCCGCTGCGCGAGGACCAGCCGTCGAGTCCTCCGTCCTCGAAATTCGTGGTGATGCCCGAGTTGTCCTGCTGGCCGCTGTTGGGCGGGCCGGCGGTCTCCGTGATGGTCACGTCATCGAGATAGAAGGACTGCGGCGTGGTGGGCGCGGTCGAGGGCGACAGCTGCGCGTACAGCAGCAGGCTGGTCGCGGTCGTGCTCACCGTGTACGTGCCGCCGATCTTCGCCCAGGCGCCGGCTGTCACGGGCACCTGATAGGCGTTGCTGCCGCCGACAGTGTCATAGCACGTGCCGCCCGAGCAGCCCGGGTCCTGCCGCTGAATCGTGAAGTTGGCATCGCTCGGGACCTCACCGGAGGTCAGCATCACGTAGCCCGTGATGGAGTAGGTAGCGCCGGGCACCAGGTTGAGCGCCGTGAGCTGCAACGCCGGACCGCCACCGCCGACGCTGCTCGTGTAATTGACAGTGGTGAGCAGGCTGCCCTTTCCACCGTCAGGGTCCGCTGCCGCTGCGGCCGCAGTCGAGTACGCGGGAATCGACGCGTCATAGAACGATGTCCAGCCGCCTGCCGTACCGTCCTCGAAGGTGTATTGGGCGACCTGGTACGGGAGCTGTTGCGCGCCCGCGGGCCGCGCCACCATGAAAGCGATCAGTGAAAGGGCTGTCCCGGCGAGTGACAGGATGCGGCGCCGGGCCGCCAGCCAGGATGAGCTTCGCGCACGCTGTGACATGACGTCCCCCTCGTTTCTTATAGCGCTCTGCCGCACCGCCGCTTCCCTCTAACGGGAAAGTGGTAGCGGTATCATCCTAGCGCTGAGGCGGGCGCTTGTCAAAGCGGCGCGCGCGCCGCCGCCGCAGGCGTGGGAATCAACTGACAATGGGTGAAAGCGGTTGGCCGATACCGCTAACTCAAGCTGGGCGCTTCCCCCGCCTAGGCGGCGACCCGCGTTTCCTCCGCGATCATCTCCTCCAGCCGCTCCAGATCGGGCACCAGCGGTGTCTCGTTGATCATCCGCACCTGGCAGATCACCGGCGCCCGCTCCGGAAACACACGCGAGTTGTCCGGCCGCACCACATCGGAGCTCACTCTCACGAGCTGCGGGAAACCCTGCGAGATCAAAGCGAAGTGGCCGCCGTCGAGCCGGGTGCCCAGGCAGTGAAACACCACCACACGGGTGCGGCCGGAAGCCGGCGGGTTCGGCTGCCCGCATGCCCCCTCGAACGAGACGAGGGGCACGGCCTTGCCGCCCCATGGCACCGTACCGATGTACCAGGGCGGCGCCCCGGTCATCTCGGACGGCACCTGGAATCCCACCACTTCGGCGACACAGGCCCGGGGCACGATGAGCCGCCCTTCGCCGAGGGGGATGAGCAGGCTGTAGATCTCCTGGACGCGCTCGCTCACGGCTACCGTCCCTCGGCCTGACGCGGCGCTTCGTCGTCCCGCAGGGCGCTGGCGTGCGCGGCCCGCCGGCGCTCCACCAGCGGCGTGATGGCATCCAACAGCTCGGCCTCCTGATAGGGCTTGCCGAGATAATCATCGACGCCCAGCTCGATGGCGCGGGCCCGGTGCTTCTCACCGACCCGCGAGGTGATCATGATGATCGGGACGTCCTTCAGCCGGGGGTCGTTGCGCACGTGAGCCGCGACCTCGTAACCATCCATGCGCGGCATCTCGATGTCGAGCAGGATGATGTCCGGGACGTGGTCCTGCAGCAAGCCGACCGCATCCATGCCATCGCGAGCCGTCAGCACCCGCATGCCATTGCGCTCGAGCAGACGCTGAGTCACTCGGCGCACGGTAATGGAGTCATCGACGACCAGCGCGAACGTCCTCCGGTCCTCCTTCTCGCGCGGGACCGCCGGCAGCTGCGCGCGGCCGCGCCACTCGGCGCGCACCAGCGCACCGATGTCGAGAATGATGACGATGCGCCCATCGCCGAGGATGGTCGCGCCGGAGATACCGCGGATGCTCGAGACCTGCGGACCGACCGACTTGACCACGATCTCGCGGCTGCCGACCAGCTCGTCCGCGACGAGGCCGGTGGAGTGCTCGCCCGCGCGCACCAGCACGACGGGAATAGTGACATCCTGCTCCGGGAGCGGCGAGGGCTCGAGGCCCACGAACACCGCCAGATGCTGGAAGCGGTACTTCTGCCCGCCGTAGTCGAACATCGCCGCATCGCGCCCCAGATGGGCGGTGACTTCCGGCTTCGACAGGCGCAGCACACCCTCCACGGTGGGCAGCGGCAGGGCGTAGAACTCCTCACCCGTGCGCACCACCAGCGCATGGCTGATCGCGAGGGTGAACGGCAGGCGGATGGTGAACACACTCCCCTCGCCGGCCTTGGTCTCCATGTGCAGCGCGCCGCCGAGACGCTTGATCTCGGTGGCGACCACGTCCATGCCGACGCCGCGCCCCGCTTGTTGGGTGAGCGCCCCCGCCGTGGAGAAACCCGGCTCGAGGATGAGCTGCATCGCATCCTCATCGCTCAGCGTCCGGCCCGGCGGAACGAGTCCGAGGGCGCGGCCCTTGGCCCTGATGGCCTCGAGGTTCATGCCCGCGCCGTCATCTGTCAGGCGCACCATCACCTCGGCGCCTTCGCGGTGCAGCTCGAGGAGGATGCGTCCCGCAGGCGGCTTGCCGCGCCGCGCGCGCTCCTCCTGCGTCTCGATGCCGTGGACCACGGCGTTGCGCAGCATGTGCTCGAACGGCGGCAGCATGCGCTCGAGCACCTGCCGGTCGAGCTCTCCGGAAGCGCCCTCGACGACGAGCTCGGCGCGCTTGCCGGTGTCGGAGGCAGCCTGGCGCACGATGCGGGCGAGCCGCTGCACGTGCCGCTGGAAAGGCACCATGCGCGTGCGCATGAGGCCGTTCTGCAGCTCCGTGATCGTCCTTGCCTGCTGTTGCAGGAGGTTCTGCGCATCCTTGGCCAGGTTCTCGAGCAGCTGTTGGATGCTCGCCACGTCGTTGGCGGTCTCCGCGAGCGCGCGCGAGAACTGCTGAATGGAGGAATAGCGGTCGAGCTCGAGCGGGTCGAACTCGCCGCGGTGGCCGCTCTCGTCCTCATGCCGGTGCAGGATCTGCGCCTCGGTCTCGATCTCGAGGCTGCGCAGCTGATCCTTCAGGCGCGTCACCGTGCGCGACAACTCCCCGAGGTTGAAGTCGATCGAGCCGAGCTGCTGCTCGAGGCGCGAGCGCGCGATGCTCGCCTCGCCCGAGATGTTGAGGAGCTTATCGAGGAGCTCCGCATCGACGCGGGCCATCTCCTGCCGCTCCACCGGCGCGACCGGCTCCCGCCCTGGCGGCACCGGCTGCGGCGCGGCCGGCACGTCTTGCGCCGCGGTCTGCGCGGCACGCGGTTCGGGCGGCGCGCTCTGCGGAGCGGGCGCTTCCGTCTCCTGCGCGGCCGGCGCCTCATCCCTCTCGATTGCTTCGATCTCGATCGCTTGGATTTCGATCGCTTCGATCTCGATCGCCTCGGGCGGAGGTTGGAGCTGCGGCTCGGCTTCGGGCTCCGGCACCTGCTCGAACTCGGGCTCCACCACCGGCTGCGGCTCGGCAGCGGCCGCCAATACGGGCGGCTCGGCGAGCTCGGACTCGGCGATCGACTCGCTGGCGGACTCTGCGACTGCCGCGCTGACGGCAGCTTCCTCTGGCGGCGGCTCGGATTCGGCAACATCGGCCGGCGCGGCAGACTCGGCCGCGGCCGCGGGTACTTCTTGCGTCGCCGCCGCCGCGGCGGGCGGGGCAGGCTCCTGCGTCGGAGCGTGGGGAACGGACTGCGCGCCAGCCGCCTCAGATGCGCCGGGACGGGTAAGGGACTGAATGCGCGTGATCATGGCGCGCGCCGGCGCAACGCGGCGGCCGTTGGCGACCGACTCGCGCATCCGCGCCAGCTCATCCAGGCTCGCCTGGATGACATCGAACGCGGCACCGTCGACAGCGATCGTGCGGTTCTCCGCCTGGATGACCAGCGTCTCGAGCTCGTGGCTGAGATCGCCCATGGCGATGATCCCCGCCATCCGCGCGCCGCCCTTCAGCGTATGCAGCGGCCGCTTGAGCGCGGTTGCGCTCTCCGGGCTGCCCGGTTTCGCCCGCCAGTCCCCGAGGGCTCGCTCCGAGGCATCGATGAGCTCGAGCGCCTCCTCGGTGAAGATCGCGGCGACCTCCGGATCAAAATCCGGCGGCTCCTCGAGGGCGGGCTCCGGTTCCGGTGCGACGACCGCTTCGGCGTGCTCCACATCGGCCTCGGCATGCTCCACGGCGGTAGGCGCGGCGGCTTGCGCCTCGGGTGCCACCGCGCGTGCTTCGGCCGGCGCCGGGGAGACCGCTGCGGCACCGGCACGCGACGCTTCGGTGATGCGCGCATCGAGCGCGCGCTCCGCCTCGCCCAGCCGGTCGAGGAGCTGCCAGTGATTGACGAAGTAACCTGTGGGCTCGTCGAGATGCGACGCCACCGATTCCATCGCGCCCATGCAGTCTGCGAGTAAAGTCAGGTCGGCGGTGCGCAGGCCGACGCCGCTCGTGTAGGCGCGCCGCAGCCAGTGATCGAGCGGCTCGGCGAGCCGCACGCCGTGGCGCGCCTGCGCCATTTTCGAGCTGCCGGCCAGCGTGTGGCAGGCGCGGTAGACCTCCTCGGGCAGAAGATGCGGCTCCGAGGCCTGGGCCTCGCGCTCCAGATAGTGGCGGATCGCGGCGACGTGCGCGCCGGTCTCCCGCGCGTAGATCTCGCGGAGCGCCTCGTCCATCGCGGACGGCACCGCCTGCGGCGGCTCCAGGCCCTCCGCGGCAGCGCTGTGGGCCTCGGCAACTTCGGCCTGCGGCGGCGCTTCGATGATCGCCGATGCCGACGCTTCGGCTGCGGCCGCCGCCTGATCCGCCAGCGCATGGGCGGCCGCGCGCCGCGCGGCAGGAGGCTGACGTCCGGAAGCCAGAGCATGCGCGCGGGCGACGATGCCTGCGACGTCTGCCGCAACGGGACCGCCGTGCTCGAGGTGCTCGATCATCTGCGGCTGGGCCGCGATCGCATCCCGCAGCACCTCCAGAATCGAGGGGCTGCGGGTGAGTGTGTTGTCGAGCACGCGGTTGAGGAGGTTCTCCACCGCCCAGGCGAGCTCGCCGAGCTCGCGAGCGCCGACCATCCGGCCGCTGCCCTTCAGCGTATGGAACGAGCGGCGCACGGTCACCAGGGCTTCGCGCTCGAGCGGGTTCTGATCCCAAACCGGGAAGCTGCGCTCGATCTTGGCGAGCTCCTCGCGCGCCTCCTCGATGAAGAGCTTCACCAGCTCCGGGTCCGCGTTCTCCGCCAGCGCCGCAAGCCGCGCGGTGGAGGACGGTGTCAGAACAGGAGGCGTATGGGCGCCGAAGTCAGGCGCAGTGGCCGATACATCCGCGACATGCGTCGAATCCAGCGGCATGGCGCTCGGAATCTGCACCGTCTTGGCGAAAGATGACGGCTCGAGCGGCGCCACGGTGGGCACGGGCACGGCCTGTTGCCGCTCCAGCGCCTGGACGCAGGCGTGGGCGTTGTCGAGCATGTACCAGGGATCGCTGCGCCCCGCCTGCAGAGTCTCCATGTAGTACTCGACGCTGACGATGGCATCGGCCAGCCGGTCGAGAAAACCCACAGGCAGCGCCGGTGCGCCCGGCTGCATGACCCGCTTCAGCTGCAGGGTGATCCCTTCGACGACCTCCACCGCGCGCCCCTTGCCGAGGAGCAGCAGCGCCGCCTTGAGGCCGCGCATGAGCTCCTGCCAGCTGTCGAGCCCGGCGGTATCCAGCGTCCCGCCCACGCTCTGCGTGACCGCCTCCTTGATGCGCGCGAGATTGAGGATGCACTCACGCAGCACGGCGGACTGCACCTGTTGGAACTCGTGATCCTCGCTCTGCCGCGGCGCCGCATCCGTCTTCGGCAGGATCATTCCGACTAGGCTCTCATCGAGCCGGTCCTCGACGCCGATGAGCGCGGCGGCGATCTCGACGAGGTTCGCCTCATCGGCCGCCAGGCTCCCCGCCACGATCTTCTCGAGTCTCTCGGTCTGCGCCTGCACGATGGCGCGCAGCTCGCCGAGGCCGAGCACGCCCAACGTGTCGCCGATCTTGCGCAGCAGCTCCACCTGCGGGATGAGCTCCTGCGGCTGGCGGGCGCCGCGGCGCACGAAGATGTCGAGGACGTCCTTCACCTTCGACAGGTCCTCGCGGATCGCCGCCGCGACGGTCTGCATGAGCTTGACGCTCGGGGCCGAGAGGTTCTCGCGCTCCTGCTCGATGCTTTCGTCGACCGGCAGAAGCTCCGCCAGGCGGAAGGAGGACCGCACCGCCGAGACGCGCGGGCCGTTGGATTCCGCGCGCCCGACGTAGTAGAGCAGGTTGTTCAGCAGCTCGACCGGCGGGCTCTGGCAGTAGCGCGCCTCGCCGAGCTCGTAGAGCCGGCGCACCTCGCGGTCGCAGAGGCCGAGCAGCCGCTTGATCGACTGGCCGCCCTCGAGACCGTTCTCGCGCAGCGCCTCGATCACAGCGCCCACCACCCACCAGAGCTGGAACACCGGCTGGCGCGTGGCGGTCTGCTCGAGCTTCTGCGCCACCGACGCCAGGGTCTCCAGGTTCTGCGCGATGCGCTCGCCGCGGATCCAGCCGATGAGGCCCATCTGAAAGCGCGAGCGGAGCCTGCGGCTCCACTGCTCGATGTTGAGCGGCGGCTCGTCCGCCGCGACGGCGGCGGGCTGTGCCTGCTTGTCCGACTTCAGGTTGAGGAGGAGGAGCGTGCCTTCGGAGAGGAGCGCGCTGCCGCGAACCGCCCGCAGGTCATTGAGCAGCGGCAGCAGCACGAGCGCGAGATCGCGACCTCCGGCCAGTACCCGCTCGAGATATCCGGGAAGCTGCACCATGGCCCGAAGCAGCGCGTCCAGGCTCTCGGCCTGGCCCTTGCGCTCCGTGACCGTATCGAGGAGGTAGCCCGCGACCTGCTCCATCTCCTCGACGAGCAGCGCCGCGCCATAGATCTCGAGCACCCGCAGGACCCCGTGCACCTGGTGCAGCTCCTGCTTGCAGCGCTCGAGGAGCGACACGTTGTCGGGCTGCTCGACATAGGTCTCGAGCGCTGTGCGGGCCTCGGTCAGGGTGGCATTGAGCTCGCGGCCGACGAGGTCCAGCGTCTGGGAGGCGACTTCCGGCATCAGGGGTCTCGGGGACTCTTCAACTCAGGTACCGCCCAGGGCGGAGATCTGTCTCACGCTGCCGCTCGCCGCGGGATTGGGGCCGCCCGGGGAGCCGCGGCCGTCTGGCGGCCGCCGGAACGCGCCGGAGGCGCCGGATGCCGGCTCCGAGGGGGTTCCGGGGAGGCGGAACCCCGCCGCCGCGCGGCGCAGGCCCGCCGAGAGCTCCGCGAGCTTGGCGATGGCCGTGGAGGTGGCGTTGGTCGATTCGGCCGTCTGGACGCTGATCTCCTTCAGCACCTGCATGTTGCGCGCGATGTTCTGCGCGCCGCCGGTCTGCTGGCGCGAGCTCGCGGAGATGTTCTGCACCAGGCTCGCGATCTGGTTCGAGACCTGCTCGATCTCCTCGAGCGCCGCGCCCGCGTTCTCCGCGAGCAGCGCCCCGCCGACGACATCGGTCGTGCTGCGCTCCATGGAGACCACCGCCTCGTTGGTGTCGGTCTGAATGGTCCGTACCAGCACCTCGATCTGCTTTGTCGCATTGGCCGCCCGCTCGGCGAGCCGCTGCACCTCGTCGGCCACGACCGCGAAGCCCCGGCCGGCCTCCCCGGCCATGGAGGCCTGGATCGAGGCGTTGAGCGCCAGGATGTTGGTCTGCTCGGCGATGTCGTTGATGAGCTCGACGATATTGCCGATCTCCTGCGAGCTCTCCCCGAGGCGCTTGATGCGCTTGGAGGTCTCCTGGATGGTCTCGCGGATGGTGTTCATGCCGTCGATGGTGCGGCGCACGGCGTCACCGCCCTTGTGCGCGACCTCGACCGAGTGCCGCGCCACGTCCGCCGCCCGCTCGGCGTTGCCCGAGACCTCGGCGACCGATCCGGCCATGCCCGCGGCCGATTCCGTGGCGGAGGAGATCTGCTTCGATTGCGCGCCGCTCGCCTTGGCGAGGTGCTGAGAAAGCGCCTGCGTCTGGCGCGTCGCGCTGTCGAGCTGGATGGCCGACTGGTTGATGGTGGTCACCAGGCCCCGAAGCGCGTCGACGGCGTAGTTGATGGAGTCGGCGATCGCACCGGTGATGTCCTCGGTGACGGTCGCCTGCACCGTGAGATCCCCGTCCGCGAGGCTCGAGAGCTCATCGAGGAGGCGCAGGATCGCCTGCTGGTTGCGGTCGTTCTCCTGCCGCTGCGTCTCGGCCGCGAGGCGCTGGTCGGCCATCGTCCGGTGCAGGCGCGCAGCCGCGGCCGCGGCGGCCGCGAGGAGCAGCGCGGCGACTGCGCCGACCGCCGCCGGGCCGAACACCGCGACGCCCCGCGGCAAGGCCGCCGCGGTCGCGTGATGGGTGGCGAGGAGCCAGTAGCCGAGCGCCGCGAGCAGGGCGAGGGCCGCGGCGGCGGCGAGGAGCACAGTCAGGGCCGAGCCCGGCTGCGCAGCATTGGCGGTGCGCGCCGCGCTCATGCCGCCGCTTCCGCGAACGCCGGGCTCTCCAGCACCGAGCGCAGGCTCAGCACCGGCCACTGCTCGCTCGCCCGCCGGAATGCGCCGGCGAGATAGCGCTCGCAGCGGGCGACCGTCGGCGGCGCATCGCCGCTGAACTCGCCTTCCGCGAAGCGCCGGAAGCCCAGGACCTCATCCACCAGCAGGCCTGCCGGGATGTCGCGGTGGTTGACCACCACCACGCGCGTGTTGCGAGTGACCGGTGTCGTCCCGCTGCCGAGGAACTGGCGCAGATCGATGATCGGAAGCAGCTGGCCGCGCACGTTAGCGAGCCCTTTGATCCAAGGTTTGGCGCCCGGCACGCGCGTCATGCTCGCCGGCACTCCGAAAACTTCGCGCGTCTCTTCCCGCGCGACCAGATACAGATCGCCCGCCATCCGTAGCGCCACACCGACCCATTCGCGTCCGGCGGTCCCTTCCTGCGCCACCTGCGCCGAGACGGCGCGAGCCTGCCGCTCGAGCTCCGCGAGCAGCTCGAAAGGCCGATCCCTGAGCGACCTGAGCGTGACGTCCTCGGTCATGCCGGCACGAAACGGCTCATGGTGTCAGCGTCGCCTGGGCCTTGGCCACGAGCTGATCGGGCGAGACCGGCTTGACCATGTAATCGATCGCTCCCTGGCGCAGACCCCAGATGCGGTCCGTCTCCTGTCCCTTGGAGGTGACCATGATGATCGGAATGGTCCGCGTCTTCGGATCGTTGGCGAGCGCGCGCGTCGCCTGGTAGCCGTTCATCCCCGGCATGACGATGTCCATGAAAATGAGATCAGGGACCATCTCGCGTGCAAGGCGGACGCCCTCGGCGCCGTCGGCCGCGGCCGCGGTCCGGTAGCCGTGCTTCTCCAGCGCCTTCTGCATCACGTGCACTTCGGTCGGAGAGTCGTCCACTATCAGAATCAGCGGCATGACCATCATCTCCCGATATGCGTCTCGATCGCGCTCAGGAGCTCGTCCTTGGTGAAGGGCTTGGTGAGATAGTGCTCCGAGCCGACGATGCGGCCCCGCGCCCGATCGAAGAGCCCGTCCTTGGAGGACAGCATGATCACGGGGATCGAGCGAAACACCTTGTTGTGCTTGATGAGCGAGCACGTCTGATAGCCGTCGAGGCGCGGCATCATGATGTCGACGAACACGATGTCGGGCTGATGGTCGGCGATCTTCGCGAGCGCATCGAAGCCGTCGATCGCCGTGAAGACCTCACACCCTTCCTTCGCGAGGAGGGTCTCGGCCGTGCGGCGGATCGTCTTACTGTCGTCGATGACCAGGACCTTCAGGCCCTGGAGTTTCGTGTTGCTGCCGGTCACGGTCAGGCAACTCCTTCAACTTGACTTGAGCCTCGGGCTCGCCGCTGCGCAGCGGACGCGCGGGCCCGCGATGGGACCCGGCGGCGAGTGTTTGCCGGGCCGGAGACTACACGCAATGCCCGCCCGTTCGCCATCGACCCCTCCGCCATTTCCGACCTTTGGAACTGGCGCCGTGGGTTTTAACATATCGGCCCACCCCCTGCCATGCGGTGTGCGTCACATTGGCGCACAAAATCGGATGGGGCCGCGGCCCGGGCCGCTCGCTGATTTGCTTTCGAACATCGCCAGTAG
>JABBNZ010000073.1 GCA_019352035.1 Pseudomonadota bacterium
TCTGCAAAAGGCCAATTCGAGATGGGATGTACGCAATTGTTGGTCGTGCAGTTGGGCGGCATTTTGTACATCTGGCCACCCCCAGACTGATCGCCGACGTAGACATTTCCAGATGCATCCACGCTCACCCCATTGGGAGAACCGAATTGGTTGCCCCCGAGCACCGTCACACAATTGCTCGTAGTACAGTTGGGGGGCATCTCATAAACTAAGGCATTACCTGGATCGGCAACATACACGTTGCCGCTCGCATCCAGCGCTATCTGTTGAGGGCTGGAGAAGGTGCTCACCCCGCCCAGCCATTGGCCCACAAACGCCGTTGGTCCCACCGGGTAGGCGCTCGCAGATCTGCCTCCCAGCAGCAGGACCATCGCCACTGCCAGCCACGCGCCGGCGCCGCGCAGATGTACGAGGTGCTGGCGCGCGGGAGTCAAGGCGCACAGCGCAACAGTTTCGCGCTTCAGGCAGCGGACGCCTACCTCATCGCGCGGCGGCCCGACGATGCCGCTCACGCGCTCGATCTTCTCTCTCCCCCGCTGGCGGCCTCCGCAACCTTCGACCGCTCACTGATGAAGGTCAGGATCGCGTTGCAGCGCGGGCAGGCCGCACAGGCATGGATCCTGATCCGGGCGGTCGCCCCGCCGCGGGAGGCGAAGGCCGCCAGCCGGTACTTCCGCCTGCGCCAGCGCGCCGCGTTCGCTGCGGGCGATCCGGCGGCCGGCGTAGCGGCGGAAATGCAGCTCGAGCATTGGCAGCTCAATGCCGCGGCGCTGCAGCAGAGCCGGGTTGTGCTCCTCGACGCGTTGCGCGATGCGGCGGAGCGCGGCGTGAAGATGCAGACGGCCGCCGGAGAGAATCCTGTCGTGCGGGGCTGGCTGGAGCTGGCGCCCCTCGCCGCGGAGGCGGCGCGCAATCCGACCGGCGCGACGGCCGCTCTGACCGGCTGGCTGTCGAATCATCCCGGTCATCCGGCCGTCGAGGCCGTGCGCAGCCAGCTCCTCGGCGAGCAGCAGGAGCCGCTCGCGGCGCAAGCCCATATCGCGTTGCTGCTGCCCATCACTGGCCCAGCGGGTCCGCTGGCCGCGAGCGTGCGTGACGGCTTCCTCACGGCGTACTACCAGGCGCCGGCGCAGCAGCGCCCCGTCGTGCGCGTTTATGACACGGGGAAGGGCCAACCGATTGCCGATGTCATTGCCGCCGCGACTCAGGCGGGCGCCGACATCATCGTCGGCCCTCTGATGCGCCCGGCGGTTGCGGCCGCCGCCGCGGACCGCATGCAGCGTCCGCCGCTGTTGGCGCTGAATTTTTTGCCGCAAGGTGAGCAGGCGCCGCCGCTCTTTTTCCAGTTCGCCCTCTCGCCGGTGGCGGAGGCGAAGCTGGCGGCCCGTCGCGTTCTGAGCGACGGCCACCCGATGGGTATCGCGATCGTGCCGGCGGGCCAGTGGGGCTCGCGCGTGCTGGCCGCCTTCACTCAGCAGCTGCAGAGCGGCGGTGGCACTTTGCTCGCCAGCACCATGATCGATCCTTCGGCGGCGGATTACTCCGCCGAGCTTAAGCAGGTGCTCGGCATCGGCCAGAGCCGCGCCCGGCTCGATAGGCTGGAATCGCTTCTCGGCACGCGTCTCGCCTTCGTGCCGCGGCGCCGGCAGGACATCCAGTTCATCTTTGCGCCCGCGCAGGCGGGCATCGAGCGGCTGCTGCAGCCGCAGCTGCGATTCTTTTATGCCGGCGGCATTGCGACCTATGCGACCTCCGACGCCTTCGAGCCCGATCTGCGTGCCAACCAGGATCTCGACGGGCTGATGTTCCCCGCCGCACCCTGGATGCTCGGCAGCCCGCTGGCCGAGGCCGTCCATTCGGCTGCCAGCCAGGCGTGGCAGGCCGGCGGTCCGGCGAGTGAGCGGCTGTTCGACTTCGGGTTCGACGCCTATCGGCTCGCAGCGGCGCTGCGGCAGAACTCGGCCCCGTCCTCTCTGGACATCAAGGGGCTGACCGGGCAACTGACACTCGGTGCCGATGGACGCATCGAGCGCCATCTCGTCTGGGCCCGGTTCCGCGGCGGTGAGCTCGCCCCGCTGCCGAGCGCCCCGGGATCGTGACGGACGGGGTGCGCGCGGCGCATGAAAGGTGCCCCCACCTGGAGACAGCGGCTGGGGAGCCGGGCCGAGGATGCCGCGGCATCGTACCTGCTGGCGCAGGGAGCGCTCATTCTCCTCAGGAATTATCGTTGCCGTTGCGGTGAGCTCGACATCGTCGCCCAGCTCGGCAATGGCGAGCTGGCCATCATCGAGGTCCGCACCCGCTCATCGGCGGCGTATGGAGGCGCTGCGGCCAGCGTCGATGCCGGGAAGCGGCAGCGGCTGATCCGGGCGGCGAGCCGGCTGCTGCAGCAAAGGAAAGATCTTGCGTGCCTGCGCGCCCGATTCGACGTCATCGTCGTCTCCGACCCCTGGGGCGATGCGCAGATCGAATGGATCAAACACGCGTTCTCGGCCTGAAGAACGCTGCGTCCGAGGCCAAGATAACCTACTGGATAAGGTTGTCCCGGCAAGCTGCTGATTGCTAAGACGAATGACTTCGCGACACTGTTTGAAGCGGGCCGCGGTCTTACATAACTCCCTGTGAATGCGATGAATTTCTCACTATTTCAATTGACATAGCGCGTCCGCGATTCCTATAGTGGCAGCAAGTGGGAGGAAGTGGGAGGAGATGGGTATATCCCTCGCACCCCTGAGACCCGCATCCACGATGACCGAGGGTCATTGGGAAACTCCATGTTTCGCGGCGCCACAAAAGTCACCCTGGACGAGAAAGGCCGGATGGTCATGCCCACCCGCTATCGGGAGCAGATCATCGAGCGTGCCCAGGGAAAGCTGGTGGTCACCGTGGATCGGGACCGCTGCCTCCTCATCTACCCGCTGCCCGAGTGGGAGCTCATCGAGAGCAAGCTGATGAGCCTGCCGACCCTGCATGCGCAGGCGCGGCGGCTGCAACGCCTGATGGTCGGACATGCGAACGACCTCGAGCTCGATGGGCATGGCCGGATTCTACTGCCGCCGGAGCTGCGCGAGTTCGCGGGGCTCGAGCGCTATGGAATGTTGATCGGCCAGGGCAACCGCTTCGAGCTGTGGAACGAGTCGCGCTGGGGTGAGCGGCTCGATGATTGGTTGAAGAGCGAGGAGGCTGCGACGGACCTGCCGTCGGAGCTCGACTCGCTTTCGTTGTAGGAGTCGGGCGTGTGGTCGAGCACATCCCGGTGCTCGCAGATGAGGCGCTCGAGGCATTGGCCCTCGAGCCGGGCGGTTATTATGTCGATGCGACGTTCGGGCGCGGCGGTCATACGGCACTCCTACTCCAGGCCCTGGGTCGAGAAGGCCGCGTGCTCGCGATCGACCGGGACCCGCAGGCCATCGCGGCCGGCGAGCGCCGCTTCGCCGGCGAAATGCGGCTTGCGCTCGTGCACGCGCCGTTTGCCGAAATCGGGGCACTCGTGCCGGCTCATTCGGGCGGCCGCCCGTGCCGGGGTGTTCTGTTCGACCTTGGCGTTTCCTCGCCCCAGCTCGATGATCCGGCGCGCGGCTTCAGCTTCCGGGCCGACGGTCCGCTCGATATGCGCATGGACCCGACACGTGGTGCGCCGATCTGCGCGTGGCTCGCTCGTGCGAGCGTCGACGAGATTCGCGAGGTGATCGCCACGCTGGGCGAAGAACGATTCGCGCGCCGCGTGGCCCAGGCCATCGTGGCGGCGAGACGCGAGCGGCCCATCGAGCGCACGCGCGAGCTCGCGGAGCTCGTCGCACGCGCCGTGAGGACGCGGGAGCCGGGCAAGCATCCCGCCACCCGTACGTTCCAGGCGCTGCGGATGTACGCGAACGATGAGCTCGGGCAGATCGAGAAGGGACTCACTGGCGCCGTCGAAGCGCTGGCTACCGGCGGACGCCTCGCGGTCATCAGCTTTCATTCGCTCGAGGATCGCCTGGTCAAGCGCTTCATGCAGCGCGAGTCGCAGCTCGACCCGGTTGCCGCCTCGCTGCCGGTGGTGCCGCCGCAGCTCACGCCGCGCCTGAGACTGATCGGACGCAAGGTCCGCCCGACCGAGGAGGAGATCGCGCGCAACCCCCGGGCGCGCAGCGCATTGCTGCGCGTCGCGGAGAAGGCGACATGAAGCCCGCGGCAACGACACTGGGGCTCGCGATCGCGGCGCTCTGGGTGGGCGTGCTGGCGTCCGCGGCGGGCGCGGTGTACTGCACGTTCCGTGCGCGGCAGCTCTTCATCCACCTCGAGCAGCTGAGCACGCAGCGCGACAACCTGGACATCCAGTGGGGTCAGCTGCAGCTCGAGCAGAGTGCGTGGTCCTCGCACGCGTTGGTCGAGAGCGTCGCGGGCAAGAAGCTGCACATGAGCATGCCGGCGCCGAAGGACATCGTGGTCGTCTACCCGTGAGGACACGTAGCGCAAAACACGCCGCGCCCCGCTCCTTCCGCTGGCGGGCGCACTTTCTCGCGGGAGTGCTCATTCTCATCGCCGCGGCGCTCGTCGGCCGCGCGATCGAGCTGCAGCTGTTCGAGTACTCCTTTTTGTCGAAGCAGGGGGACGCCCGCTTCACGCGCATCGTCGACATCGCGGCGCACCGCGGCACCATCACCGACCGCTACGGCCAGCCCCTGGCGGTGAGCACGCCGGTCGACTCGATCTGGGTGAACCCCAAGCAGATCGCGCTCGTGCCCCGGCAGATCCCGCGCCTCGCGGCCGCGCTGCACATGAACGCCGGCGGCCTCGAGCGTCACATCACGAGCAATCTCGATCGCGATTTCCTCTATGTCTCGCGCCAGCGCCAGCCGGCATTCGCGGCGCGGATCAAGGCGCTCGGCATCCCGGGCGTCTACCTCTCGCGCGAGTACCGCCGGTATTACCCGGCCGGCGAGGTCACCGGGCAGCTCATCGGCTTCACCAACATCGACGATCAGGGTCAGGCCGGACTCGAGCTGGCGTATGACCAATGGCTCACGGGCATCGACGGCGAGAAGCGCGTCATCCAGGACAACTACGGCAGGATCGTTCAGGACGTCGAGAGCATCCGTCCCGCCCGCCCCGGACGCGATCTCGTACTGTCCATCGATCTTCGGATCCAGTACCTCGCCTATCGCGCCTTGAAAGCCGAGGTGGCCGAGCAGGACGCGCGCTCGGGCTCGATGGTGGTGATCGACATCGCCACGGGCGAGGTGCTCGCCATGGTCGACCAGCCGGCCTTCAATCCCAACGACCGCAGCCAGATGCTGCCCCGGCTCTATCGCAACCGCGCGGTCACCGACATCTTCGAGCCGGGCTCGTCCATGAAGCCCTTCTTCGTCGCGGCCGGGCTGATCTCCGGCAGCTACAACGATCACTCGATCATCAATACCTCGCCCGGCTACATCAGGGTCGGGGGACACACCTTCACCGACGAGCAGGACTACGGGCCGATCGATCTCTCCCTGGTGCTCGCCCACAGCTCCAATGTCGGGATGGCGCACGTCGCCCTGTCGCTGCCGCCGAAGCTCATCTGGACGACGCTGCACAGGTTCGGCTTCGGAGAGCTGGCGGCCACCGGCTATCCGGGCGAGTCGGCCGGCCTGCTCACCAACTACACGCGCTGGCGGCCGATCGATGTCGCCACGATGGCGCACGGCTACGGCATCGCGGTGACGGCGCTGCAGCTCGCGCATGCCTACGCCACGATCGGCGGGCTCGGCATCGAGCGGCCGATCTCGTTCCTGCGGGTCGACTCGCCGCCGCCCGGCAAGCGCGTCATGAGCGCGCGCCTGTGCCACGAGCTCATCGGGCTGATGCGCGCGGTGATCTCGCCCGTGGGCACCGCGCCGACGGCCGCCATCCCGGGCTACAGTGTCTCGGGCAAGACCGGCACCGCCTGGATCGCCGACGACGGCAGCTACCGCGAGCATCACTTCGTGGCGGATTTCGAAGGCGTCGCGCCCTCCAGCGCCCCGCGCCTCGCGGCCGCGGTCGTCATCGACGATCCGCGCAACGGTCCGCACCAGGGCGGCGAGGTGGCGGCGCCCGTCTTCTCGAAGGTCATCGGCCGCTCGCTGCGCCTGATGGGCGTGGCGCCGGACGAGCCGGTGGGCCAGACCGACGAGCTGCAGGCATCGCTCCAGTGACCGCACCCCACCCGCCAACAGCGGCACACCGCGCACGGCTCGCCGAGCTCGCCGCCGGCCTCCTCGAGGCGCCCGCGGCGCTCGAGATCAGCGACGTCACGCTCGACTCGCGCTCGGCGGGTCCCGGGTCGTTGTTTCTCGCCTGCCGCGGCCGGGGCCGTCACGGTGCGCAGTTCGCGGGCGAGGCGTTGGCGCGCGGCGCGGCGGCGGTGCTCTACGAGCCGGCTCCCGGCGCGCGGGATCTCATCGAGGCGGGTCTCAGAGGGGTGACTCGGGGGAAGGAGGTGTTCGTCGCCCCGGTGCCGCAGCTCTCCCGCCAGGCCGGAATCATCGCCGACCGCTTCTTCGGCCAGCCTTCGCAGGCCCTGACGGTCGCCGGCATCACCGGCACGAACGGCAAGACGACCTGCGCGTGGCTTCTGGCACAGGCGCTGACCCGCTGCAACCGTCCCGCGGCCTACATGGGCACGATCGGGTTCGGGTTGCCGGGCGCGCTCGCCGCCACGGAGCACACCACCGCCGATGCGGTGTCGGTTCATCGCCGGCTCGCGCAGATGAGAGCGCTCGGCGCCGCGGCGGTGAGCATGGAAGTGTCCTCGCACGCGCTGGAGCAGGATCGGGTCGGCGGCGTGCGCTTTCATACCGCGGCCTTCACCAACCTCACGCGCGATCATCTCGACTATCACGGGACGATGGCGGCCTATGGGGCGGCGAAGGCGCGCCTCTTCGCATGGCCGGGCATCGCCCTGCGGGTGATCAATGTCGACGATGAGTTCGGTGCGCGGCTGGCCGGGCAACTTTCCGCGGCGCAGCTGGTCATCACCACCCGAGGCCACGCGACGCTCGCGGCGCCGCCTGGGACGAAATGGGTCCGTGCGGCGCGCGTCGAAGCCGTCGTCTCCGGCCTGGCGCTCGAGGTGGAGTCGAGCTGGGGCGCCGCGAAGCTCGACGTGCCGCTGATCGGGGACTTCAACGCCGACAACACGCTCACGGTGCTCGCGGTGCTGCTCGCCTGGGACGTCCCGATGGCGCAGGCCGCCGCGGCGCTCGAGTCATGCCGCGCCGCGCCGGGCCGGATGGAAGCTTTCGGCGGACGCGAAGGAGCGCCGCTCGCGATCGTGGATTACGCCCATACACCTGATGCGCTCGCGAAGGCGCTGCGGGCCGCGCGGCGGCACTGCCGCGGACAGCTGCGCGTCGTCTTCGGCTGCGGCGGCGACCGGGACCCGGGCAAGCGCCCGATGATGGGCAGACTCGCGGCCGAGCTCGCGGACGAGTCGGTCGTGACCGACGACAACCCGCGCAGCGAGCCGCCCGAGAAGATCGTGCGGGAGATCGTGGCCGGCATTCCCCCGGATGCCGCGGCGCGGGTCGAGCACGACCGCGCGCTGGCGATCCGGGCCACGCTCGAGCGGTCGGGGCCGCAGGACGTGGTGTTGATTGCCGGCAAGGGGCATGAGGAGTATCAGATCTATGGCGGCGAGCGTCGCCCGTTCAGCGATCAGAGCGTGGCGCGCTCGGCGCTCGAGGCGATGCGGCCGTGAGCGGTAAATCGACAGTCGAGCGGACTCTGGGGAATCTCGCGCGGGCCTGCGGCGGGCGGCTCGAGGGCGCCGACCGCGCCTTCGGCGGCGTCTCGAGCGACAGCCGCACGCTGTCCGCGG
Organism: Pseudomonadota bacterium; assembly: GCA_019352035.1. Classification (GTDB taxonomy): domain Bacteria; phylum Pseudomonadota; class Gammaproteobacteria; order Steroidobacterales; family Steroidobacteraceae; genus 13-2-20CM-66-19. The sequence continues at coordinate 7,823 of JABBNZ010000073.1, forward strand.
GCGATCTGTTCATCGCCCTGCGTGGTCCCCGCTTCAACGGCCATGAATTCGTCGGCGCCGCGCTTGCGGCTGGCGCGGCCGGGGCGCTCGTCGATGCGCCGCAGCCGGCGGCGCTGGCGCAGATCGTCGTCGCCGACACGCAAGCCGCGCTCTCGCGCGCGGGGCATGCGTGGCGCGAGGCGCTCGCCATTGCGGTCATCGGCGTCGCTGGCAGCAACGGCAAGACGACCGCCAAGGAAATGACGGCGGCGATCCTCTCGCGCGCGGGAAGCACCCTGGCCACGCGCGGCAATCTCAACAATCACATCGGCGTCCCCCTGACCTTGCTGCGGCTCGAGCCCGGGCACCGCTTCGCGGTCATCGAGATGGGCGCGAACCGGGCGGGCGAGGTGGCGGAGCTGGTCAAGGTGGCGCGCCCGACGGTGGGGCTCATCACCAACGCGGGAGCGGAGCATCTCGAGGGCTTCGGCAGTCTCGAAGGTGTAGCCCGCGCGGAAGGCGAGACAGTCGCCGGACTGGCGGCCGAGGCCACCGCGATATTGAACGCGGACGATGAGTTCGTGAGTCTCTGGCGCGGCATGACCCCCGCACGGGTCGTGACCTTCGGCATCGCGAGCGCCGCGGATTTCCGTGCGTCGGATCTGCGCACGACGCTGGACGCGAATGGTTTCCTGACCCGGTTCCGCCTGTCGAGCCCGCTCGGGGAAGCGGACATCGAGCTTCACGTGGGCGGCCGACACAACGTCGCGAACGCGCTCGGCGCGGCGGCGGCGGCCGCGGCCGCCGGCGCGACGCTCGAGCACATCGCCGCCGGTCTCGGCGCGATGCGGCCGGTCCCCGGGCGCCTGCAGCTGAAGCGGGCCGCCTGCGGCGCGTGGATCATCGACGATTCCTACAACGCCAATCCGAGCTCGGTACGCGCCGGCATCGAGGTGCTCGCCCAGGTTGAAGGGCGGCGCTGGCTGGTGCTCGGTGACATGGCGGAGCTCGGCGAGTTCGCAGCCGATGCGCACGCGCAGATCGGCGCCTTCGCGCGCGAGCGCGGAGTCGAGCGCCTGCTGGCGACCGGCTCGCTGGCGGCGCTCGCCGTCGAGCGCTTCGGCGCGGGCGGACAGTGGTTTCCTGACACGGAGGCGTTGACGCACGAGCTCCTGCGCACGCTCGCCGCCGAGAGCGCGGCCCCCGGCGCAGAGCCATGGACGGCGAACGTGCGACTGCTCGTCAAGGGATCGCGAGTCAACCGCCTGGAACGCGTGGTCGCGGCGCTCGTCGGCCGGGCCGACGACAACTCGGACGGACATTAAGTGCTCTATTGGGTCGCACAACGACTGACGGGCTGGTACACCGGCTTCAACGTCTTCTCGTACCTGACTTTCCGCGCGATCCTGGCGACGGCCTCCTCGCTCGCGATCTCGCTCATCGTGGGGCCGAGCCTGATCGAGCGGCTGTCGCGCTATCAGATCGGCCAGGTCGTGCGGGATGACGGCCCCAAGACCCACCTGCCCAAGGCGGGCACGCCGACCATGGGCGGCGTGCTCATCCTGGTGACGACGTTCGTGAGCACGCTCCTTTGGTCGGACGTTTCCAACCGCCTGATCTGGACGGTGCTCGGAGTGACATTCGCCTTCGGTCTGATCGGCTTCTACGACGATTATCTGAAACTCGTCGTGCGCAATCCCCGCGGGCTGGCGGCGCGCTGGAAATACCTGTGGCAGTCAGTGGCGGGGCTCGCCACGGCGGCGGCGCTCTATTTCACGGCGACTCAGCCCTCGGAGACGTCGCTCTTCCTTCCTTTCGTGAAGACGTTCGCCGAGCCGCTGTCGGCCGGAGGCTTCATCGCAATCGCCTACTTCATGATCGTCGGCATGAGCAACGCGGTGAACCTCACCGACGGGCTCGATGGCCTGGCCATCATGCCCGCCGCGCTCGTCTCCGCGGGGCTCGGCATCTTCGCCTACGCGAGCGGCAACCACGTGTTCGCGCATTACCTGCAGATCCCGGAGATTCCCGGGGCCGGCGAGCTGTTGATCTTCTGCTCGGCGCTGACCGGCGCGGGCCTGGGGTTTCTCTGGTTCAACGCCTATCCGGCGCAGGTGTTCATGGGCGATGTGGGCGCGCTCGCGATCGGCGGGGCCCTCGGTGTCATCGCGGTCATCGTGCGCGAGGAGGTGGTGGCCCTCGTCATGGGAGGGCTCTTCGTCCTCGAGACCGCCTCGGTGATCCTCCAGGTCGCCTCCTTCAAGCTCACCGGCCGGCGCATCTTCCGCATGGCGCCGCTCCATCATCATTTCGAGCTCAAGGGCTGGGCGGAGCCGAAGGTGATCGTGCGGTTCTGGATCATCTCGTTCCTGCTCGTGCTGGCGGGACTGGCCACGCTCAAGCTGCGATGAGCGCCACGACCCAAAAGCCCTCTTCCGCCGTCGTCGTCGGGCTCGGACGCACGGGACTCTCCTGCGCGCGCTATCTGCACGAGCGCGGCTGGCGTCTCGCGGTCACCGACACGCGGCCGCAGCCGCCGCAGCTCGCTGCCCTGCGCGCGCTCGATCCGCAGATTCCGGTGCGGCTCGGAGCGCTCGATACTCGGCTCCTCGACGATGCGCTCTGTGTGGTGCTCTCCCCCGGCGTATCGCTGGAGGAGCCCTTCCTCGTCGAGGCGCGCCGCCGCCGTCTGGAGATCGTGGGTGACATCGAGCTCTTCGCGCGGGCGGTGGATGCCCCGGTCGCCGGCATCACCGGCACCAACGGCAAGAGCACGGTGACGACTCTCCTCGGCCGCATGGCGGCGCGGGCGGGAGTGCCGGTGCGGGTCGGGGGCAATCTCGGCGAGCCGGCCCTCGATCTGCTCGCGGCGGCGCACCGCGCCGGCGAAGCCGTTGACCTCTATGTGCTCGAGCTCTCGAGCTTTCAGCTCGAGGCGACGCACTCGCTCGATCTCGCGGCGGCAGCAGTGCTGAACGTGAGCCCGGACCACCTCGACCGCTACGCCTCGGTGGCGGCATACGCCGAGGCGAAGGCCCGCATCTTCGCCCGCTGCGACACCGCGGTCATCAACCTCGACGATCCGCTGGTGGTCGCCATGCCGCGTCCGGGTCAGCGCACGCTGAGCTTCTCTTTGCGCGCGGCGATCGGGGCGGATTACGCCGTGGCCATGCGGGACGGCGCCGCATGGCTCGTGCGGCGCAGCGAGCCGTTGCTGCCGGTCTCGGCCCTGCGCATCCGCGGGCTGCACAATGCCGCCAACGCGCTCGCGGCGCTGGCGCTCGGCGAGGCGCTCGGCCTGCCGCTGCCGGCCATGCTCGAGGAGCTCGAGGTCTTTGCGGGTCTGGATCACCGCACGCAGTGGGTCGCGGAGGTGGCGGGGGTCACCTACATCGATGATTCCAAAGGCACCAACGTCGGCGCGACGATCGCCGCCGTGGCCGGCATGGAAGGGCCGCTGGTCATCATCGCGGGCGGAGACGGCAAGAATCAGGACTTCGGCGCTCTCGCGGCGGCGTTTCGCGGCAAGGTCCGTCACACGGTGCTCATCGGTCGCGACGGCCGTCTCGTGGGTGAGGCGCTGCGCGGCCTCTGCCCGACGGAATACCGCGCCTCGCTCGAGGAGGCGGTGCGCGCGGCCGCGGCCGCGGCCCGGCCCGGCGACACCGTGTTGCTCTCGCCCGCTTGCGCGAGCCTCGACATGTTCCGCGACTACGGACATCGGGGCGCGGTATTCGCGCACGCGGTCAAGGAGTTGGCGGCATGAGCGCACAGAGCCTGCGCACTACGGGCAGCCCGATGACTCGCGGTCGGGCCGCCGCCGTCCACATCGACACCGTGACGCTCGCGCTGGTGTTGGCGCTGCTGCTCTTCGGCCTGATCATGGTGACCTCCGCCTCCATCTCCATGGCGGCGCAGTACACCGGCAATCCCTTCTACTTCCTGGAGCGGCAGCTGCTGACCGCGGTCGCCGGCGCGGTCGCGGCGGTGGTGGTGTTCTGCCTGCCGATGGATCTGTGGGAGCGCTTCTCGCCCATGCTCTTCGCGGCCGCGGTCGTGATGCTGCTCGCGGTGCTGGTGCCCGGCCTCGGCGAGGTGGTGAACGGCGGCCGGCGCTGGCTGCGGCTCGTGGGCTTCAGCTTCCAGGTCTCGGAGCTCGCGCGCGTGCTGGTGCTGATCTGGGTCGCCAGCTACGCGGTGCGGCGGCAGGATGAGCTGCGCGAGAGCTTCACCGGGCTGCTGAAGCCTCTGGGGCTCCTCGCGCTCATCGCGGCGCTGCTTCTCGGCGAGCCCGACTTCGGCGCCGCCACCGTGCTCTTCGCCACCGGCTTCGGCATGCTCTTCCTCGCCGGCGCGCGGCTGCGCTACGTGATCGTGCTGACCGCCGTGGCCGCCGCCGCCTTCGGCGTGCTCGCCGTCACATCCGCCTACCGGCTGCGGCGTCTGACCGGCTTCATGGATCCCTGGGCCAATCCCTACAGCACCGGCTTTCAGCTCACCCAGTCGCTGATCGCGATCGGCCGCGGCAAATGGCTCGGCGTGGGGCTCGGCAACAGCGTGCAGAAGCTCTTCTATCTGCCCGAGGCGCACACGGACTTCCTGTTCGCGGTGCTCGCCGAGGAGCTGGGGCTCTTCGGCGTGCTGCTCACGCTGGGACTGTTCGTCGCGCTCATCTGGCGATCGTTCTACATCGCGCGGATCGCGGCGCAGGCGGGGCTCGATTTCCAGAGCTATCTCGCCGCCGGCTTCGGGCTCTGGCTCGGGATGCAGACGTTCATCAACGTCGGCGTCAACATGGGCGTCCTGCCGACGAAGGGGCTGACCCTGCCGCTCATGAGTTACGGCCGCTCGAGCCTGATCGTGACGCTGGTGTGGGTTGGAATGCTGCTGCGCATCTATCACGAGACGATGATGGAGCGGCGCGGCTCGGCCACCGTCATGCGGGGCGCCTCGTGACAAAATCGTCTGGAACGATTTTGGACGGCGACAGCCGGCCGCGAAGCGGCGAGGCCCAGGATGGGCCGAGCACAAAATCGTCTGGAACGATTTTACTCGGTGCATCCATGCACCTCGGCCCTGCGGGCCCGCCCGGCGAAGCCGGGCGTTCAAAATCCGATCCAACGGATTTTGTGGACGGCGGCAGCCGGCCCGAAGGGGTTTCCCGATGAGTCTCGACTCGCGAAAGCGGGGCTCGGAGGGCGCAGGGACGGTGCCTCGCAACGAGCGTCCGGTGCTCATCATGGCAGGAGGCACCGGCGGGCACGTGTTCCCCGCCCTGGCCCTCGCGCGCCGTCTGCGGGAGGAATCCGTCGAAGTCGTCTGGCTCGGCACCCGCCGCGGGCTCGAGGCCCGCGTCATTGCGGCCGAGGGCATCGCCATCGAGTGGCTGTCGGTCGGCGGTCTGCGCGGCAAGGGATGGCGAACGCTGCTCGCGGCGCCGTGGCGGCTCACCGTGGCGCTGGTGCAGGCGCTGCGGGTGATGGGACGCCGGCGCCCCGCCATCGTCGTCGGCCTCGGCGGCTTCGTCACCGGGCCGGGCGGTATCGCCGCCTGGCTCACCCGCCGCCCGCTCATCATCCATGAGCAGAATGCGGTCGCCGGCTTCACCAACCGATGCCTGGCCCATCTGGCGCGCGAGGTGCTGCAGGCATTCCCCGACAGCTTCGCGGCGGACATCGAGGCGCGCACCGTCGGCAATCCGGTTCGCCGGGACATCAGTGCGTTGCGGCCGCCGTCGGAGCGTTTCTCCGGCCGCGAAGGCGCCATGCGCATCCTGGTGATCGGCGGCAGCCAGGGAGCGGTCCGACTCAACACCGTCGTGCCGTACGCGCTGGCGCGCCTCGCCGGCACCATCCGCTTCGATGTCCGCCATCAGGCGGGCGAGCGTTGGATCGCGGCGGGCCGGCAGAGCTACGCCGATGCGGGCGTGCGCGCTGATGTGCGGCCCTTCATCGAGGACATGGCCGAAGCCTACGGGTGGGCGGACCTCGTGATCTGCCGCTCCGGCGCCCTCACGGTATCGGAGCTGGCCGCGGCCGGCGTGGGCGCCGTGCTGGTGCCATTCCCGGCCGCTGTCGATGACCACCAGACTCACAACGCGCGCTTGCTGGTGCGCGAAGGGGCGGCGGTGCTCATCGCCGACCGGGACCTCACCGCCGAGCGCCTGGCCGCCGAGCTGCAGCGGCTTTGCGCCGGGCGCGAGAAGCTCCTCGCCATGGCCGAGCGCGCACGCCGCCTGGCGCGGCCGGAGGCCACCGAGCAACTCGCCGCCTCCTGCCTGCGGCTCGCGAGGAGGGCCGCATGATCGAAGAGCGGCGTACCCTGCTGGAGCGTCCCGCCGTGGAGCGGCGCAGGAGCTCCGACCGGCGCGATCGGATGCGGCGCATCAACACGATTCACTTCGTGGGGATCGGGGGCAGCGGGATGAGCGGCATCGCCGAAGTCCTGCTCAACCTCGGCTACGCCGTGCAGGGCTCGGACCTGAAGGCCGGGCCGGTGACGGAATGGCTCACCCGGCTCGGCGCGCACGTGCGGCTCGGCCACGCGGCGCAGAACGTCGAGGGCGCGGATGTGGTCGTGGTCTCGAGCGCCGTGACCCGCGGTAACCCGGAGGTCGATGCCGCGCTCGCGCGCCGAGTGCCGGTCGTCTCGCGCGCCGAGATGCTGGGCGAGCTCATGCGGTTCCGCTACTCGATCGCGGTGGCGGGCACGCACGGCAAGACGACGACCACCAGCCTCATCGCCAGCGTCCTGGCGGAGGGCGGCGAGGACCCGACGTTCGTGATCGGAGGGCGCCTGAAGAGCGCCGGCAGCCACGCCCGGCTCGGCACCGGCCGCTACCTGGTCGCCGAGGCGGATGAGAGCGATGCCTCGTTCATGCATCTGCAGCCTCTGATCGCCGTGGTCACCAACATCGACAACGATCACCTGGCGACCCATGGCGGGGACTTCGGGCGGCTGAGGGAAAGCTTCGTCGAGTTCCTGCACAACCTGCCGTTCTACGGGCTCGCGGTGCTGTGTCTGGACGATGAGCACGTGCGCGGCATTCTGGAACGGATCGGCCGGCCGGTCCTCACCTACGGGCTCGGCGCGGCGGCCGACGTGCGCGCGGTCGAAGTCGCGCGGCTGGGGCTGCAGACCAGGATCCGTGTCGCGCGCTCGGGCCGCACCCCCCTTGAGGTCACCGTGAATCTGCCGGGCACGCACAACGTGCTGAACTCGCTCGCGGCGATCGCGGTGGCGACGGAGCTCGGCATCGAAGATGCCGCGATCGGCCGGGCGCTCGCCGGGTTTCAGGGTATCGACCGCAGGATGCAACACGTGGCCGACATCGACACCGGGGCCGGCAAGGTCACGGTGATCGACGACTATGGTCATCATCCGACCGAAGTGGCGGCGACGCTCGAGGCGCTGCGCCAAGGCTATCCGGGCCGGCGGATCGTGCTGGCGTTCCAACCCCACCGCTATTCGCGCACCCACGACCTGATCGACGACTTCGGCAAGGTGTTGTCGACCGCGGATGTGCTGCTCGTCACGGAGGTTTACGCCGCGGGCGAGGCCCCCATTGCCGGCGCTGACGGGCGCGCGATATGCCGTGCGGTGCGCAGCCGCGGACAGGTGGAGCCGCTCTTCGTGGGGAGCGTCGAGCAGCTCGCGGAGTCGCTGAAGGACGTGATCCGCGACGGTGACGTGATCGTGACCATGGGCGCCGGCAACATCAGCGCCGTGGCGCACCGCCTGCAGGAGCGGCTCGCCACGCTGCTGCCGCCAGGGAGGAGCGCCTGATGCTGGCCGTCGCGAAGGAGTTCCTGCCCCGCATCCGGCACAACGAGCCGATGAGCCGCCATACCTCCTGGCACGTGGGCGGCCCCGCGCAGATCTACTTCACGCCGAGCGACCGCGCGGACCTGGCGAGCTTCCTGCGCAGCCTCCCGGCGGATGTGCCCGTGCACTGGGTCGGGCTCGGGAGCAATCTGCTCGTGCGTGACGGCGGGATCGCGGGCGTCGTCATCAGCATGCACGGCACTCTGGACCGGCTGGAGCGCGCAGGCCCCGACACGGTGTACGGCGAGGCCGGCGTCGCCTGCGCGCGCATCGCCCGGCAGTGCATCAAGTGGGGCCTCGGTCCGGCGGAGTTCTTCGCGGGTATCCCGGGCACGCTGGGCGGCGCGCTCGCGATGAACGCCGGAGCCTTCGGCGGCGAGACCTGGCGGCACGTCCTGGAGGTCGAGACGATCGACCGCGGCGGTCATGAGCATCGCCGCTCCGCGAGCGAGTACCAGGTGAGCTACCGGCACGTCGAGCCCCCCGCGGCGCAGGAATGGTTCCTCACCGCGACGCTCGGGTTCGAAGTGCGGCCGCCGGAGCACCGCGGCGAGATCGACGCCCTCCTCGAGCGGCGAAAGGCGACGCAGCCGATCGGGGAATGGAGCTGCGGCTCGGTGTTCACCAACCCGCCGGGCGATCACGCCGCGCGCCTCATCGAGGCCGCGGGCCTCAAGGGCCTCGCGGTGGGCGGCGCATCGGTGTCGGTGAAGCATGCCAACTTCATCATCAATGACGGCTCGGCCACGGCCGCCGATGTCGAGAGTCTGATCAGGCGGGTGCAGGAGGACGTGCAGCGCGCTCATGGCGTGCGGCTCCATCCCGAGGTGCGCATCGTGGGCGAGGACGCGGAGGAGAGGCGCTGATGCGGCTCGCCTACGATCCAACCCTGGCGCGACGCGCCACCGATCCGAAGGAGTTCGGCCGCGTGGCGGTGCTGCTCGGCGGTGACTCGAGCGAGCGGGAGATCTCGCTCCTCTCCGGCAACGCCGTGCTCGCGGCGCTCGGCCGCCGCGGGGTGCAGGCCGAGGCCTTCGATCCCCGGGAGCGCTCGCTGCCGCAGCTCATCGAGCGGCACTTCGATCGGGTGTGGATCGCGCTTCACGGGCCGGGCGGGGAGGACGGAACCGTCCAGGGCGCGCTCGAGTATCTTGGGATTCCCTACACCGGCACCGGCGTGGCGGGATCGGCTACGGCCATGGACAAGCTGCGCACCAAGCGCTTGGCGCGGGCGGTCGGGGTGGCGACGACCGATTCGGTGGAGCTCAACGGCCCGCAGGACCTGGAGCTGGCTCTCGAGCGGCTGCGGCTGCCTCTCATCGTCAAGCCCGCCACCCAGGGCTCGAGTGTCGGTATGACGAAGGTCGAGAGCGCCGAGGCGCTGCCCGCCGCGTACGCGGCTGCGGCCGCGGTCGACCGCAGCGTCTTCGCCGAGCCGTGGATCACCGGCCGGGAGTACACGGTGGCGCTGCTGCAGGGCAAGGCTCTGCCGTCGATCCGCATCGAGACGCCGCGGGCCTTCTACGACTACGAGGCGAAGTACTTCCGCGACGACACTCGGTATCTGTGTCCGTCGGGCCTCTCGCAGCCCGCCGAGCAGCACCTGCGCAGCCTCGCCCTCGCGGCATTCGCGGCCGCGGGCGGGGAAGGCTGGGGACGGGCGGATTTCATGATGGATGCCGCCGGGCGGCCGCTGCTGCTCGAGATCAACACGGTGCCCGGGATGACGAGCCACAGCCTGGTGCCGATGGCCGCACGGGCCGAGGGCATCGACTTCGACGAGCTCGTGTGGCGAGTGCTCGAGACGAGCTTCGTGCGGTTTCCCGGGACGGCGGCTCTCGCGAGGGCGGCTCTCAAGGGCGCGCGGGACGGC
>JABBNZ010000074.1 GCA_019352035.1 Pseudomonadota bacterium
CGCCCGGAAGGCCCGTAAGATTGTGCAGACCGAGCGCAGGCCGGCCCACGCCGAAGATCCTGGCAGCACCAAGCAGGATGAACAGCACGATCGCCACGACCTTGATCAGGGCGAACCAAGACTCCAGGGTGCCGAAGTTGCCTACTGAGCGCGAGTTGAAGTAAAGCGTGATCAGACAGAATCCGAGCGCCCACATCCATACCGGCACGCCCACGAACCAGTACCGCATGTACAGACCCGCAGCCACCGACTCGCCCCCGATGGCGATGACCTGCGAAATCCAATACGTATAGCGCACGACGAACCCTGCCCAGGGATTCAGGTACGTCTCGGCGTATGTTCCGAACGAGCCCGCGCTGGGGTGGACGACAGCCATCTCGGACAGGCTGAACACCATGACCAGCGCCACGAATCCCGCGAGCAGATAGCTCACGATGACCGCCGGCCCGGCATAACCCACGGCGAGGCCGCTTCCCATGAACAGCCCCGTTCCGATCGCGCCTCCGAGCCCGATCATCACGACCTGAGCCGTGCTCAGGCTTCGGCGCAGACCGCCTTCCCGGTCATCGGGGATGGGAGAGGTCACAGTCTGCATGGTACCTTCAGAATCGCCGGGTGACCGTGATCCCGATGGTGCGCGGCTGCACCGTGAGCAGGGCGTGCGGATCCTGAGTCGAGTTGATGGCCGACACCTGCGCCCGCTCGTTGGTGACGTTGTGCGCAAACAGCGTGACGTTCCAGCGGCGATATATCACCCCCGCGCGCAGATTCCACAGCGTGTACGCGGGCAATGGCAGGTTGAAAGGGTTCGAGGCAAAGTAGGAATTCACCCCTCCGCGGTAGCTGACGTTCGTGCCGAAGCTCGCCAGCCAGTCTCCAGTCACCGGACGGGTATAATCCAGCTCCACGTTAGCCTGGAAGCTCGGCACGTTCGGAATCCTGTCGCCGGTCACCCCCAGGGTGGGGTTCAGCAGCTTCTGCTGCGCGCTCGTTCCCTGAGTGAGATACGCATCCTGGTAAGAGCCGGCAAGTGAGGCGGTGAGGTACTGCAACGGTCGCGCCCTCAGTTCGAATTCCGCGCCCCGCACCTCTGCCGAGCCCGCATTGCCCTGGTAAACGAAAGCGGCGTCCGCCGTGGTCAGCTGCACCTGGATGTTGTTCCAGTGGATCAGATAGCCATCCAGCTGGTAGTCGAAGTAGCCGCTGAACAGCCGCCCTTTGAGTCCGGCTTCGTAGTTGATGAGCGTGTCTGGCGCGTACGCGGACGGGATTGGCTCGAAAGGCTCGCTGACCGCGTTCAGACCCCCGCTGCGAAAGCCGGTGGCGACGGTCGCATAGGCCAGGGCCGCTCTGCTGAACTTGTAGCTCAAGTTGCCCATCCAGGTGACCTTGTTGAAGGTCTGGTTGGGGTCGTAAATGGGTACGCCGTTGGCCGTGCCGGGCGGAAAGCCGCCGAACGGGTGCGTCTGCTCCTGAAAGCCCTTCAGCTGTTCGGTGAAGTAGCGCAGCCCGCCCATCGCCGTCCATCGGCCGGTGATCTTCCAGGTCGCCTCGCCGAAGCCCGCCCATTGGGTGTCAGCACGATGGTCGGTGCGGCCGAAGAAAGTATAGCCGACACCCGGATAGTTGAGCGCATCCTGACTGTTGGAGCTGCTGAACGGCCCCTCGACGAGTCCCAACCCGTTCGTCGTGATCACCTGGACGGCAAGATCCTGGGTCGACTGCTGCCTGAAGGCCCCCACCACGAAATTCACCGGCAGATTGAACGCGGTCGCGAAGCGTACCTCGCTGGAGTTGGCCTTGCGTTTGCGGGGCTCGAGAGTCGCCGCCGGCACCGGAATGCCGAAAGAGGCGAGAATGGGCGTCGAATCGAAGGTGAAGAACGTATCCCGGTTGAACTGATTGGTCGTGACGGTGAGCACGCCAGCGCGGCTGTGCCATTTGGCAGTCATTCCGAAGACCTTGATGTTGTCCTTCCATGGGCTCTGCGTGACATCCGTATTGCACAGGTCGCAGCCCTGAACCGGCTGAATGGCACCGCCGGAAAATGCGGCGACTCCCGGAGGCGTCCAGCGCGAGGATCCCCGGGAGGTCTCTGTCTGCGCCGTGTAGTTGAGATCGATAGTGAGGTTACTGTTCGGCTTGTAACGCAGTATCGCTCTGCCGCCGCCCACCTCGTCGTCATTCACTCCCTTGATGTATCCGAGCGCCTGCACCGGCACCGTCGCGCCGTTCACCACGGCGGTCACGCCGCTGCCGACGCGGATCTGATTCACATAGCCGCTGTCATAGAGCTTCCAGCCCACAACCCGCAGAGCAAGCACGTTGTCGACGATAGGAAGGTTGAGCTCCCCGTTGACATTGTAGTTCCCTCCCGCGTGCTGGGTTGCGGAACTCTGCAGCGTCAGGTAGCCGCCGGTCTTGTCGAGCACCGGCTCATTGGGGATGAAGCGGATCGTGCCGCTCATGGAGCTGGCGCCGTATAGCGTGCCCTGCGGACCGCGCAGTACTTCGACCCGATTGAGGTCGTATAGACGGATGTCGGGCTGGAAGCCACCGCCATCATCGCCGTTGCTTTGAGTGATTACGGCCTCCCCGTAATACACGCCGACTGTGGAAGCGCCGGTGGAATTGATCCCACGGATGACGTATTTCTTGTCACCGGGACCCAGGTCCTGAATCGAGAGCCCGGGGATCTGCCCTGCAATGCTCATGATGCCGGAGACATCCTCACGCTGCAGTGTCTCGCCGGAGATGGCCTGGATGGAGACCGGTACATTGATCACATCGGCCGCATTGAGCTTCGTGGCGGTGACCACCACCTCCCTCAGGGCTCCGACACCGACGTCGGCGCCGGCTGCGGCGGCGGCCGCCCGCGCCGGCTCGACCGCGAGCGCCAGCAGCCCGAAGAACGAGCACGCCAGGACCTTCAATTCGCTGCTGGCAGTTGTCGACACAAGTACACCCCTCACATATTTTGCTGAATGAGCCGCCGCAGCGGCGGACCGACCCTGATCAGTCGTAGTAGGCGATGCTCGGATTGTCGCCGGGACAGATCACTCCGACGACGAACAGTCCTTCGGCCGAGGTCGCCTCGAGAGAATGCAGCTGCTTGCGCGGCAGGAAGATCACATCTCCCGCCGCCACCCTCGCCTTTCGCGTCTCCGTCCAGACGTAGCCCTCGCCCGAGAGCACGATGATCGCTTCCTCGTAAAGATGCCGGTGCGCTGCGGCCTTCGACCGCGGAATGTGGCCGATGAACTGGGTGATCGTGCGCGAGCCGATGCGCTTGTCGACGAGGAGCTGGAAATAACGCGGCCCCATCGCCGTGCGTTGCCGCGCATCCACGGAGATCACTCGCTGCGGGAACTGCGCATCGAAGTTCTGCGCCATGGCGGCCGGCCATTCGAGCGCGCCCTGCGGCGAGGCGAGCGCGAAGACCGTGAGGGGCTCCCGACCGGCCGGAACGAGCTGCAGCGTCTCACCGGGACGCACGTACACCCCATCATGCGGCTTCACCTCGAAGTCCCGGCCGGAGATGATCGCGCGGCCGCCGCCGGCCGCCACGAAGAGGATCAGGTCACATCCGCCCACGGATAGGACGGGCGATGCCTCCCGCTCGACCTCGAGCAGAATCTGGGTCTGGAATCGCGCACCGAGCTCGCGGTTCGCGAGATACGCGTAGCGCAGCGCGCCGCGGGTGATCTTCTGCGCCAGGGCGGGCGCGATGACATAACACCCGCCGTCGAGGCGGCGGTGGCCGCCGACTGACTCGGTCACCACCGGTATCGAGCGGTTGGCCGGACTGTCAGGGTCATCGAGCGGCGAGCCGCCCGGCAGATTCGTATGGGCGCCGTCGCAGAACGGGGCGCCGCGGGTTCGCTTGCAGCCGCAGAGCAGCACCTCCTCGGTCCGCGGCGCGACAAATTTGCGCGGGGCGATGCCGGTGCCGGCGTGCGAGCCGTCGCAAAACGGCTGGTTCGCCGAGCGGCCGCAGGCACACCAGAAATACGTGCGGCCGCTCTGGAGCGTCACGAGGAAGGGTTTCGGCTGCGTGCTGACGGGAGCCACCATGTCCCCGATGCTCGCCAACACGTGCCGGGTTGTACAGCGGCGCTTTAGGCTGAATGGCCTAATGCCGGTTCGGCTGCACTTCTTTGGAGCATCGGCACCGCGATGGTGCATGCCGCGGATGCGACCGGCACCGGCACCAGGCGCTCAATGGTGCAGGAAGACTCCTCGGTGATCCGCAGCGGGTCCGCGCAAAGATACGGCCGCAACACTTCGAGAATCGCCGCGTAGCCCTCGAGGATCGTCGCGGCGCTCATCTCCCGATCCTGTAATGCGGTGTAGTTCACCCAGTTCTCCGACAGGATCCAGGTCACCTCGACGATCGAGCGCAGCCGCCGCGACTCCTGCGGCAGGCGCATCAGTCCCCTGGCGCAGAGCGCATGCATGAACTGCTCGATGACCTTCAGCCGCCGCTCGCGATTCTCGGAGTAGCGCCGCCGCAGCAGCGGATCCTGACGCAGCAGATCCGGCAGCTCGCGGTAGAAGAACCGGTAGCTCACGATGAGCTGCAGCTGGCGCACGAACATGGCCGCCATGTGCTCGAGCGTCGGTTCCAGGTGATCCCGATACCACCCGGCGTTCATCTCGCCGATCGCGAGCTGGAAGATGGCGAAGATGACGTCGCGCTTGTTGGGAAAGTGGTACTGCAGGTTACCCTTGCTGATCCCGCAGCGCTCGGCGATGCGGCTCGCCGAGACGGCCGCGGTGCCCTCGGCATTGAAGAGTTCGATGGCCGCCAGGAGGATGCGAAGTTGTGTGACTCGGGTGGACATGGATCCTGCCGCACAATTGATTGACACCTAAAGCAACTGCCACTCTAGCACGCGCCGATCCCCGGGAGCCAGAGGCGCCGGGACCGTGGGGCGCTCAGAGCGGCGCGGCGCAGGCCGCGAGGCCGGCCAGCTCCTTCGCGAGAAGCTGGCCCTCCTCGTCCGCCAGCGCAGCCTCGTGCAGCCGGGCCATGACTGCCGCCCCGTCGGCGCGCGCGGCCAGCGCATCGAGATTGGCGAGCAGGGCCGAGAAGCTGCGCCATCCGCGCTCGTGCGTCTCGCCGTAACCCTTGATGAGGCGCTGCGCCCGCGCCAGCTCGACCGCGAGACCGTAGTGCGCCCGGGCCAGCCACTCGATGCGGGCGAGCCAATCCTCGATCCGCGCGTTCTCCTCGATGTAGCGCAAGGTTCCTCGCCGCCAGCGCTTCAGCCCGCCCAGCGCGTGCAGGAGAAGAAATCCACCCACGGTATGACTGCGGACACGCTTGCCTCCTGTCGCGCGGGCAAGCCAGCGCGAGAGCCGCGGCGAGCGCAGCACCCAGGCCCCCATGCCGGCGGGCAGCGTCCCGGCGATCTCCGCGATCCGGGGCTTTACGAACTCGGTAATCCCCAGGAGCTGATCCGGTGCCGCCCGCACCTCCGCGCGCACCCGCGCGAAACGCGCGGCGCGGGTCTTCAAGTCCGCGACGCGGATCGTATCCTCGAAGGTCATCCAGAGGGCGAGGCTCCTGGCGACGGCCGACGTCAAAGCGCACTCGCCACTGTCCTCGCGGGGACTCGAGGCGTCAGCACGGGCCCGAGCGCTCTCATCGAGCGCGGCGATGCGCTCGAGGCGGGTGAGGTACAGCGCGGCGTAGGCCGCATCCTGATAGTCGATGGCGCGGCGGGCGCCCTCGAGTGCCAATGCATGCACACCCTGCGGCAACCGCCGCACGCGATCGAGCAGCGGCTGCAGGCTCGGGGAGCGCGCCCGTGCGGGAATGCGCCCGGCGGCATCCGCGACGACAGGCGCCGCCGCCGCCGCAGAGTCGTCTGGATCACCTCGGCCGGCCCGCTCGCAGGCCTCCGTGAACGCCGCAAGATTCGTGGCCACGGATATGCCGCTCTGGCCGATGGCCGCCTCGAAGGCCTGCCGGGTAAAGGGCAGCACTGCGCTGCCGCAGATCGCGCCGAGCAGGACGGAGCTGATCACACTGTGATGCCGCTCGGCGACTGCTTCCATGTCGAGCAGGATGAGCCGCTTCGCCTGGCTGCGCGCAAGCGCGATCAGCCCGGCGGAGTCCGCCGCGCCCTGCCCCATCGCGCTCTTCTCCGAGATCGAGTAGGAGCGGTGCGAGGAAGCGATCAGCGTCGTTCGCTGCGGATCCACGAGCCCACGCTGGATGGCGCGCCCCGCCTCGGCGAGCTCCGAGGCCACGACGCAGTCGACATCGCCCGGCACGGGCATCAGCGCCATGACCGGCTCGCGCCCGGCCTCCTCGGCCGCCGCGCGCGGGAAGAATTCCAGATAGTAGATCGTCGCTCCCGTGCGCTGCGCCACGCCGGGCACCGAGGTCGATTGCGCGAGATACCCTTCGGCCTCCGCAATCCCGATGAGCCAGTCGGTGAGCACGCCGCCGCCCTGGCCGCCGAGCGCCGCGACGCAGAGCTTGATGGGCCGCCGTGTCACAGCGCGAAGCGCAGGCGTTTGCGATCGCTGCGCCGCTGCAGCGCGCCGATCACTGCCGAGCGCAGGCGGGCCAACAGCCGGTCCCACCACGATGGGTTGTAGAGCAGCTCCGCCCGGTAGAACGAAGGACAGAGAACGGCGGCATGGGCGACCTCTCCGCACACCCCGCAGCCGACACAGCTCTGCTCCACATGCGCGACGGGGTCGGTACGCAGCGGATCGGGATTGGGCTTGATGGTGAGGGAGGGACAGCCGGAGAGGCGGATGCAGGAGTGATCGCCGGTGCAGGTGTCGGGGTCGACGCCGAAGCGCTCACGGACCACCCGCCTGCCCTCGCCGATCGCCTGCTTCAGCAATGGACGGATCCGCCGCTGGCGGTTCAGCTGGCACTCGCCTTCGGCGACGATGACCTTGGGGCCCCGGACCGGGGTCGTCAGGGCTTCGCGCAAGGTCTTCAGGTTCTGCGCCATGTCGTAGGTCCGGGTGTGCCGAACCCATTTCACGCCGATGCCCCGTACGGCGTCCATGATCGAGTTGTTGCCCTGCCGGTGCTCGCCCGGCCAGCGCGAGGACGGAATGTCCTGTCCCCCGGTGGCCGCGGAGTAGTTGTTGTCGATGATGACGGTCAAGCCGTCATGCCGGTTGAACACGGCGTTGCCGATCCCGCTCGTGAGCCCGTTGTGCCAGAACCCGCCGTCTCCCATGATCGCGACAGCGCGGCGCCCGCCCCCGGTCTGCAAGGCGGAGGCGGCGGCGGCACCCAGGCCATAGCCCATGATGCTGTTGCCCATGTTGAAGGGGGGCAGCGTCGCGAAGGAGTGGCAGCCGATATCGGCGCTGATGTGCAGCGGGCCCATCTGCCGCTGCAGGAGCTTCATGGCGGCGAAGAACGGACGCTCGGGACAGCCGGTGCAAAGGCCCGACGGGCGCTGCGGAACGAGCTTCGCCAGCTGCGCGGCCGGCAGGAGGGGCGCCTCTGCGGCGGGACTGCCGGCCTGCCCGCGGCGAAGCCCGGGCGCCCACCGCCGGATGAACTCCCCGATGCCTTTGCGCAGCACATCGACCGTGTACTCACCGCCCATGGGCAGCACGCCCTTGCCGAGCAGAGCGCTCGCAACCTCGCGCTGGCGCAGGATCTGACTCGCCGCCTGCTCGATGAACTCCGGCTGGCCCTCCTCCACGACCAGCACGGCGCGCTTGCCGGCGCAGAACCGCGCCCATTCGTCCGGCACCAGCGGATAAGTGACGTTGAGCACGTAAAGGGGGATACGGCTCGTGCCGAAGGCATCGGCGCAGTCGAGCAGCTCCAGGGCGCGCAGCACGTTGTTGTAGAGGCCGCCCTGCAGCACGATCCCGATGTCGTCCGCTTCCCCGCCGCTCATGTCGTTCAACCGCCGCTCGGCGACGAACTGGATCGCGGCGGGGAAGCGCTGCTCGACCTTCTCGCGCTCCTGAGCATACGTCGAGGGCGGCAGGATGATCCGGCCATAGTCCCTCGAAGGCGAGCGCAATGCATCGTCGGCCGAGAAGGCCGGCCGCCTGTTGTCCTTCGCGGTGAAGCGCCCGTAAACGTGACACGCCCGGATGCGCAGCATCAGCATGACCGGCGTATGGCTGGCCTCCGACAGCTCGAATCCCTGCTCCACCGCCCGCACGATCTGCGGCAGATGAGGCTGCGGATCGAGCAGCCACATCTGGGACTTCATGGCGAAGGCGTGGGTGCGCTCCTGCATGATGCTCGCGCCCTCGCCATAATCCTCGCCCACGATGATGAGCGCGCCGCCTTTGACTCCGGCGGAGGCCAGATTGGCGAGGGCATCGGAGGCGACATTGGTGCCGACCGTGGACTTCCACGTGACCGCGCCCCGCAGCGGATAATTGATGGAAGCGGCCAGCATCGCGGCGGCGGTGGCTTCCGAGGCGCTGGCCTCGAAGTGCACGCCAAGCTCGGTGAGGATGTCCTCGGCGTCCGAGAGCACGTCCATCAGATGAGAGATCGGCGCCCCCTGGTAGCCGCCGACATAGCTCACGCCGGACTGCAGCAGCGCCTTGGTGACCGCGAGAATGCCCTCGCCACGGAACTCCTCGCCCGCGCCGAGCCGCAGGGACCGCACCTCTTTGGCGAATGAGCGCTCGGCCATGGGACCCTTATCCTACGCGCACCTAAGCCGGGACGAGCGCCAGCACGCGCAGCGGGCTTCCCGAGCCGTTCACGATCTTCAGCGGCGGCGCGATCACGACAGCGCCCGTGGCAGGCAGCTGGTCGAGATTCGTCAGGCTGGCGAGGCCGAACCGGTTCGAGCCATGCATCAGCGTATGGCAGGGGAACATCGGCTCGAAAGTGGCCGCCTGCCCAGCGTCGGTACCGACCGTCTCTACACCTACGCCGAGAATATCGCGCTCGCGCGCCAGGAAAGGGACACATTGGGGGTGGAACCCTGGCGTGTGCGGGCCGTCCTTGCCGATGTTGAGGAATTCCTTCGCCGCACTGCGCTTCGACCAATCGGTGCGGACCAGCACCCAGGCATGCGCGGGAATCCGGCCATGCTGCCGCTCCCACTCCTCGACGATGGCCTGCGTGAGCAGGAAATCCGCATTCTGGGCGACCTGCCGCGAGACATCGATGACACAGGCCGGTCCGATGAACCGCTCGACAGGGATGTTGTGGGTGGCGTTGTTCGGATAGTCCTTGCCGGTCACCCAGTGCACCGGGGCATCGAAGTGCGTGCCGGTATGCTCCCCACAGGCGATATTGTTCCAGTACCACGCCGGGCCGCGCTCATCGTAGCGGGAAATCTCCTCGAGCGAGAACGGCTTGGAAGGCGCGAATTGCGGCGGCAGCTGGATGGTGGCCGTCGCCGGCTCCAGAGGCACCGTGAGATCCACGACGCGAATGCCGCCGCCAACGATGCCGTTGACCAGCCGGGCGAGCGTCTCCGACTGCGAGGCGGTGGCAGATGGGTTGCCAGGCCCCGTCCCCGCGCCTCGCCCGTCGGGCAGGCTCTCGCCGTCCAAAATTGTTCCCGACAATTCTGTCATGTTCGGTTACCCCAAGGATCAGGTCAGACGTGATACTTGACATCTCAAGTATCACGGAATATAACACAGCGAAGATGCAAGCGATACAGTCCTCGAGGGCACCGGGATGAAGCGAATCGTCTGCCTGGGGGGCGGTCCCGCGGGCCTCTATGCCGCCATCCTGCTGCGCCAGGCCCTTCCCGCCGCCAGCATCGAAGTGCATGAGCGCAACCGGCCGGATGACACCTTCGGCTGGGGTGTCGTCTTCTCCGACCAGACGATGGAGAATTTCCGCGCCGCGGATGCGCGCTCCCACGCCGCCATCGTCGGCAACTTCCACCACTGGGACGACATCGAGATCCACTTCGCCGGCCGGCGGCTCGTGAGCGGCGGCCACGGGTTCTGCGGCATCGGCCGCAAGCGCCTGCTCGCCATCCTGCAGGAGCGCGCCAGGGAGCTCGGGGTCCGACAGTACTTCGAGCGGGAGGTGGATTCGGAAGCCGGGCTCGAGGATGCGGATCTCATCATCGCGGCGGACGGCGCCAACAGCAGGACGCGCCAGCGCCACGAGGCCGCGCTCGCGCCGCGGCTCGACCGGCGCAAGTGCCGGTACATATGGCTCGGGACCACCCGGCCCTTCGAGGCTTTCACCTTCGCCTTCGAGCGCACCGAGCACGGCTGGTTCCAGATCCACGCCTATCAGTTCAGCCCCGAGCTCTCTACCGTGATCGTGGAGACGCGTGAGGAAACCTGGCAAGCGCACGGGCTCGACCGGGTCGACACCGCAGGCTCGATCGCGTTCTGCGAGCGACTCTTCGGCCGCTATCTCGGGGGTCACGCGCTCCAGAGCAACGCCAATCACCTGCGCGGGTCCGCCTGGCTCAACTTCAACCGCGTGCACTGCGAGCGCTGGCACGACGGCAAGGTCGTGCTGATCGGCGATGCGGCGCACACGGCGCACTTCTCGATCGGCTCGGGAACCAAGCTCGCCATGGAGGATGCGATTTCCCTGACCCGTCACATCGTGGGCGGCGGCGGGCTGCCGGAGAGGCTCGAGGCCTACCATGCGGAGCGCAGCCTCGAGGTGCTGAAGCTGCAGAGCGCGGCGCGCAATCGCATGGAATGGTTCGAGAACGTGGAGCGCTACACCCATCTGCCGCCGGAGCAGTTCGCCTACAGCCTGCTCACGGGCAGCCAGCGCATCGGCCATGAGAATCTGAAGCTCCGGGATGCGAAGTTCGTGGACGGCTACGAGGGCTGGCTTGCGCACCGCGCGGGCCTGAGCGAAGCGCGCCCGCCCATGTTCCTGCCATTCGAGCTGCGCGGGCTCACCCTGGCCAACCGCGTCGTGGTCTCACCGATGGCGCAGTACTGCGCCACCGATGGGATGCCGGACGACTGGCACCTCGTACACTACGCCCATCGGGCCCTCGGCGGTGCAGGACTCCTTTACACGGAGATGACCTGCGTCTCGCCCGAAGGCCGTATCTCCCCCGGATGCACCGGGCTCTGGAATGAGGCGCAGCGCGACGCCTGGCGCAGGATCGTCGAGTTCGTCCACTCGCGCACGCCGGCCAGGATCTGCCTGCAGCTCGGGCACTCCGGCCGCAAGGGCTCCACGCAACTCGGCTGGGAGGAGATGGATCGGCCGCTACCGGCGGGCAACTGGCCGATCCTCGCGCCCTCCCCCTTGCCATACCTGCCCGGCATCAGTCAGACACCGATCGAGATGAGCCGGGCGCAGATGAGCGAGGTCACCTCCCAGTTCGTGCACGCCGCACGGCTCGGCTCGCAGGCGGGTTTCGACATGCTCGAGCTGCACATGGCGCACGGCTACCTCCTCGCCTCCTTCCTCTCGCCGCTGACCAACCTGCGCAGCGACGAGTTCGGCGGCGATATCCACGGGCGCCTGCGCTTCCCGCTCGAGGTACTGCGGGCGCTGCGGGCGCAGTGGCCCGAGGACAAGCCCCTCTCGGTGCGCATCTCCGCCACGGACTGGGCCGAAGGCGGACTCTCCGAGGCGGATCTGCTCACCATCGCGCGGGCATTGCGCGATGTGGGTGTCGATCTCATCGATGTCTCCACCGGCCAGACCGTTCCGTGGCAGAAGCCCGTATACGGCCGGATGTGGCAGACGCCCTTCTCCGACATGGTGCGCAATGAGATCGGTATCGCCACCCTGGCGGTCGGCAACATCTTCGAGCCCGACCATGTGAACTCGATCATCGCCTCGGGCCGGGCCGACCTCTGCGCCATCGCGCGCCCGCATCTCGCCAACCCCGCCTGGACGCTCGAGGCCGCCGCGCGCCTGGGCTATGGCGGGCAGTGGTGGCCGAAGCAGTATCTCTCCGGGCGCCAGCAGCTCGAGCGCAACCTCCAGCGCGCAGCGCAGCTGCAGGCGGCCGCCGCAACCGCCGCGCCCGCGGGCGAAGTCGATGAGTGAGAGCGCGCCTCTCTCGGGCCGCCACGCGCTCGTCACGGGCGCGACCCGCGGAATCGGCGCCGAAATCGCGGCGGCATTGGCGGCGGACGGGGCGCGCGTGACCCTCCTCGGACGCGACGCGGCACGGCTCGCGCAAGTGTCCGCCCGGATCGGCGCAGCGCAGCGCGCCGTCGCCGTCGCTGCCGACATCACCCGCGCGGACTCTGTTCGCGAAGCGTTCGCCGCCGCCCGGCGGCAACTCGGCCCCGTGCACATCCTGGTGAACAACGCCGGCCAGGCGGCGAGCGCCAAGTTCACCGACACCGACGAAGCGCTCTGGAACAGGCTCCTCGGCGTGAACCTGACAGGCACCTATCTTTGCACCCGGGAAGCCGTCCCCGACATGCTCGAGGCCGGCTTCGGCAGGATCGTCAACATCGCGAGCATCGCGGGCCTCAGGGGTGCGGCCTATGTCTCTGCGTATGCGGCATCGAAGCACGCCGTCATCGGCCTCACGCGCTCTCTTGCGCTGGAATACGCCACGAGGAACATCACGGTGAACGCGGTCTGCCCCGGATACACCGACACGGAGATGGTGAGGCAGGCCATCGGCAACATCATGCAGAAGACCGGCCGCAGCGAGAGCGAGGCGCTGGCGGCCCTCACCGTCACCAACCCGCAGCGGCGTCTGATCACGCCCGCCGAGGTCAGCAATGCCGTCCTCTGGCTCTGCCGTCCCGGCGCGGAAAGCGTGACCGGCCAGAGCATCGTCATAGCCGGCGGAGAGGTGACCTGATGCCGCGCGAGAAGACGGCATTGAAGGCCGTTGGCATGGCACTCGATGCCGAGACGCGGGTGCACGACGATCATCACGTGTCGTTGCGCCTCTGGCTGCGGCTCCTGGCCTGCACCAACCAGATCGAGAGCCGGGTGCGGCAGAGCCTGCAGTCGAGCTTCGACACCACGCTGCCTCGCTTCGACCTGATGGCTCAGCTCGAGCGCGCCCCGCAAGGCCTGAAAATGAGCGAGCTCTCCCAGCGGATGATGGTGACCGGAGGCAATGTCACCGGCATCACGGACGGCCTTGAGAAGGAGGGAATGGTCGTGCGGGAGGTCGACTCCACGGATCGCCGTGTCAACCGCGTCAAGCTCACCGCCGAGGGAGAGCGCCAGTTCCGGCGCATGGCCGCCGAGCATGAGCGATGGATCGTCGACCTTCTCGGCCCCCTGGCACTGAGGCAGAAGAAGCAGCTGATGGAACTCCTGGGCGGCCTCAAGGAGCACCTGGCCGGCGATAACGGCGTCTGAGCGAGAAGGCGATGATCACAGAACCGCAACCGACGTTCGATCTCGGAGCCTACGCGCCGCGCCACTTCAGATGGTGCTTGCAGGAGCGCGTCGGCGTGGTGACGCTCGACCGTCCGGAGCGCAAGAACCCGCTCACATTCGACTCGTATGCGGAGCTGCGGGACCTCTTTCGCGCGCTGCAGGCGGCGCCCGCCGTTCGTGCCCTCGTCATCACCGGCGCCGGCGGCAACTTCTGCTCGGGCGGGGATGTGCACGAGATCATCGGACCGCTGACGCAGCGTACCCCGGAAGGACTCCTCGAATTCACGCGGATGACCGGCGATGCGGTGAAAGCCATGCGCGCCTGCCCCCAGCCCATCGTCGCGGCCGTCGATGGAGTGTGCGCCGGTGCCGGCGCCATACTCGCCATGGCGTCGGACTTTCGGCTCGGCACACCCCGCGCCAGAACGGCATTCCTCTTCACCCGCGTGGGGCTCGCCGGATGCGACATGGGTGCCTGCTCGATCCTGCCGCGGATCATCGGCCAGGGACGCGCCGCGGAGCTCCTCTACACCGGACGGGCGATGTCCGCCGAGGAGGGACTTGCCTGGGGCTTCTTCAATCGGCTCGCCGCACCGGAATCCGTTCTCGGCGAAGCGCTGACGCTCGCGGCGCAGATCGCCCAGGGCCCCACGCTCGCCCATGCCATGACCAAGAGGATGCTGCATGCCGAATGGCATTTGCCCATCGATGCCGCCATCGATGCCGAGGCCGAGGCGCAGGCGGCCTGCATGCAGACGAAAGACTTCCGGCGCGCCTACCGCGCGTTCGTTGCGAAGCAACAGCCGCGGTTCGAAGGAGATTGACCCTTGACTTCAGCGCCCAACTTCCTCGACTGGCCGTTCTTCGATGACGGCCATCGCGAGCTCGCCAGCCGTCTGGAGGTCTGGGCAGCCTCGCGCCTTACGGGCCTCGCGACGGCGGAGGATCGAGAATCGATCGATGGTGCGTGCCGGCAGCTCGTGTGCGACCTCGGGCGGGCAGGCTGGGCTCGCTACTGCGTGCCCGCAGACGCCGTACGCGGCGCGGCGGACCGAGGACGTGCCGGATTTGACGTGCGGGCCCTCGCGCTGATCCGCGAAACACTCGCCCGTCACGATGCTCTAGCCGACTTCGCGTTCGCGATGCAAGGCCTCGGGAGCGGCGCGATCTCGCTCGTTGGCTCACCGGAGCTCAAGGCGCGGTATCTTCCACGCGTTGCCGCGGGAGAGGCGATTGCCGCCTTCGCCTTATCAGAGTCTGAGGCCGGCTCCGACGTTGCTGCTCTTCGATGCCGCGCCATCCGCACTCCCGACGGATATGCCCTGGAAGGTGAGAAGACTTGGATCTCTAACGGCGGTATTGCGGATTTCTACTGCGTGTTCGCTCGCACGAGCGGTCCCGACGTCCGCCCCGACGGCTCCGCCTCCGCGGACGGTATCAGCGCATTCGTCGTGGATGCGGCGACACCGGGACTGTCGATCTCACGGCGTATCGATACGATCTCGCCCCACCCCCTCGCCACCCTCGCCTTGCGCGACTGCCGGGTACCGCTCGCCCAGCGGCTCGGCGCCGAGGGTGAGGGATTCAAGATCGCGATGCAGACCCTCGATGTCTTCCGGACCTCGGTGGCTGCAGCGGCGGTCGGATTCGCGCAGCGCGCTCTGGATGAAGCGCTGACGCATTCGGCGGGCCGGGCGCTGTTCGGCAAGGCGCTCGCGAGCTTTCAGCTCACCCAGGCGGCGCTGGCCGAGATGGCGACAGGCATCGATGCCGCGCGGTTGCTGACCTATCGCGCGGCCTGGCTGCGCGACCGCGGCCAGCGGGCCACGAGGGAGGTCGCCATGGCCAAGATGACGGCCACCGAAATGGCGCAGCAGGTCATCGATCGTGCCGTGCAGCTCTTCGGCGGCCGCGGGGTCACGCGCGGTGAGGTCGTCGAGCGCTTGTACCGTGACATTCGCGCGCTGCGCATCTACGAAGGGGCCACCGAAGTGCAGAAGCTGATCATCGGCCGCGACCTCATCCGATGCGCCGCGGAGAGACGGCGTTGAGCCTGCCCGGGATCCTCCAGCCCGAGGGCTGGCCGCGCCCCTCGGGGTACAGCAACGGCCTGGTGACTCAGGGTCGCCAGGTGTTCATCGCCGGCCAGATAGGGTGGAACCCGCGCAGCGGCAAGTTCGAGAGTGCGAGCCTCGCGGATCAGGCCACTCAGGCCCTGAAGAATGTGCTCGCCGTCCTGGCCCAGGCGGACGGACGGCCGGAGCACATCGCGCGCATGACCTGGTATCTCACCAGCCGCGCCGAGTACCTCGAGCAGCTCGATCAGATTGGGGCGGCCTACCGGGCGGTCATGGGCAAGCACTTCCCGGCGATGACGGCCGTCGAGGTGACCGCGCTGGTCGAGGCCCAGGCGAAAGTCGAAATTGAGGCCACGGCAGTGATCCCTTAATCTATGGCGCTGGATCCGGGCTTCTGCCCGGCCCAGCGCGTCTCGGGCAAAAAGCGTGGCTTTTTTTCCCGAGACACGGCCACCTGCGGCGGCCGGGCACGTCCCTGTGCCTGACATGCTGCGGCGGATTCACTACTGATCGCGAGCTCCCATGGCCCTGAATCCCCTTGATCTCTATGACGTCGCCTCTGCGCTCACCGAAGAGGAGCGCATGGTGCAGGACTCCGTCGCGCGCCTGGTCGATGACAAGGTGCTACCCGTCATCCAGAAGTGCTTCGAGGAGCACCGCTTCCCGCGCGATCTCATCCCCGAGCTCGCGGCGCTCGGCCTCCTCGGCTCCTCGCTCAAGGGCTACGGCTGCGCAGGACTCAACGGCATCAGCTACGGCCTCATCTGTCAGGAGCTCGAGCGTGGCGACTCCGGCATCCGCAGCTTCGTCTCGGTGCAATCCTCACTCTGCATGTATCCGATCCACGCCTACGGGTCGGAGGAGCAGAAGCAGAAATACCTGCCCGGCATGGCGCGCGGGGAGCTCATCGGCTGCTTCGGGCTCACCGAGCCGCACGGCGGCTCCGATCCCGCCAACATGAAGACCCACGCCAAGCGGCGCGGCAAGGACTGGGTGCTGAACGGCTCGAAGATGTGGATCACCAACGGCGCCATCGCCGATCTCGCGGTCGTGTGGGCGATGACCGAGGAAGGAATCCGCGGCTTCATCGTCGAGAAGGGAACGCCCGGGTTCGACGCCCCGGAGATCGAGCGGAAATTCTCACTGCGAGCCTCGGTCACCTCGGCACTCTTCTTCGACAATGTCGTCGTTCCCGAGGCCAACGTCCTGCCCGGCGTCGCCGGCCTGAAGGGGCCCCTCTCCTGCCTGACCCAGGCGCGTTACGGAATCGCGTGGGGTGTCATCGGCGCGGCGCAGGCCTGTCTGGCGCAGGTCCTGGATTACTCCAAGACGCGTGTCCTTTTCGGGCGGCCGCTCGCCCAGAACCAGACCATTCAGGTCCGCCTGGCCGACATGGCGCGCCGTATCACGACGGCGCAATTGCTGGCGCTGCAACTCGGCCGGCTCAAGGACGCGGGCAGGATGCAGCCGTCCCAGGTCTCGGTCGCGAAGTGGAACAACTGCCGCATGGCCCTCGACATCGCGCGCGATTGCCGCGACATGCTGGGCGGCGCGGGTATCAGCGCCGAGTACGTCCCCGTTCGCCACATGCTCAATCTCGAGAGCGTCATCACCTACGAGGGCACGGAGACCATCCACCAGCTCACCATCGGACGCGAGCTGACGGGGCTCAACGCGTTCTGAGACGCGTTCAGGGAAGCTTATGTCCCGGCGCGACCGCTGCCGGCGTGCCGGCGACGGTCGCTGCGAGCGCGGCGAGCAGGTACGAGACTCTGCCGGGCGTCTCCCAATACTCGGCGCGCTCCGGGGTGACCCGGAGAATGGACAGATGCTGGTCACTGGATCCCGCCGGATACCAGGCTCGCTGCGCCGGCCTCCAGAGCTGCGCCGCAAGGGCTTCATCCCGCAGGATGCGAGCCTGC
>JABBNZ010000215.1 GCA_019352035.1 Pseudomonadota bacterium
ACGTGGGGGATTTTGACCTGGCCACGGGTGGGGGACTTTGACGTGGCCGCCAGGGGTGTACGGACTCAAGGAGATCGTACTGTCGATCCATGCACGATTCACATAGGCACTTTCAACAGACCCCAGCTCATGTCCGCTCAGGTCCGTACAGTTACGGATGTGCCGACTCAGCTTCGTGATGCGGTCTGCAAGGTGATTCCCTCGGCTTTCATGCCCGCCCCCGTGGGCGGGCTAGCCGGTTCTTCAGGCGGCGCCTCGGTGCCGATCTCTCGTCTGAAGGGCTT
The DNA here is from genome assembly GCA_019352035.1 of Pseudomonadota bacterium. Taxonomy (GTDB): domain Bacteria; phylum Pseudomonadota; class Gammaproteobacteria; order Steroidobacterales; family Steroidobacteraceae; genus 13-2-20CM-66-19. Next base: position 285 of record JABBNZ010000215.1, read on the forward strand.
CGAGCAGGCGATCGGGCGTGACCGCAGGATTCCGCTCATGCTCGATGTGCAGAGGGAACGGGGGCAGGAATTGGAAAGTCTCGTCCATCACGAGGCTCCCAATATCGAGTTTGTCGGCTTTTAGCCGCGCCCGCCAATTGCCCCATTATGGATGCGCCTTGGGCGAGTGCCGCTACGTCGACCTCGTTTCGCCCTCGCTGCGCTTACCAGGGTGTGCCAGTCCCTCGGTTCAGGTGCCACAACGCCAAATTGAGGACACTGGCAAACGCGACCCACGCGGTGTAGGGGGCCAGCAGCCATCCGGCCACGCGGTCGATACGCCAGAACAATACGGCATTGATACTGATTGCGGCGAGCAGAACGAGGATCTCAGCGAAGGCGACCCCGATCATATGACAGCCGAAGAACACAAATGACCACGCAAGGTTCAGGCCGAGCTGAGCCGAATAGACGGCCATCGCAGTGCGAGTGCCGGCACGTCCCCGCGCCAGCCACACTCGCCAGCCCGCCACAGCAATCGTGATGTAGAGCACGATCCAAACGGGAGCAAACAGCCAGTCGGGCGGAGCGATCTCTGGTCTCTTCAGGGTCTGATACCAAGTGCCCACACTCTTCGCAGTGACGGCGCCACCGATCGCGGCAATCGCAAGACAAACGGCGATAAAAGTCACGAGCCCGAGCCATTTGCTTGAGCCGGTACGTGCGTTTTCCCTGCTCATAGGGCTCTCACCATCTCCGCAGCGCGCCAATATTGCCGGAGTATGGCAGTTCCCTCCGCCGGATCCAGCGAGACTCCTTCGCGAGGGACGGCTTGCCGCGTCGGCCAGCGCCGCCCAAAGGTCCGCACCGTCGACCTGGTTCTCATGGAGGAATAGACCATGGCGCGGAGCCCTTTGCAGAATCGATGAATAAGATGGTGTATGGGTCGATTGAGTCTTTGCGACGTCCCTGCCACGGCTAGCGTCCCGTCTCGCCAAGCTTAATCGACCTTGGGCTTCGTTGACTCCCTTCCTACTATATGAATTATGATCATCCAGAGCGTGGCAGTGAGGCGTGATCCTGAGACGCGGTTCCGGGGGCGAACGACCCGTGGCACTCGGTAACTTCCGCACGAGCCCGGAATTACGCGCGCTGTGCAGCGGGCCATCGATCGTAATCGTAAGCCCAGCCGCTTCCTGCGGGCCGGGCAGCTATCTGACGCTCGGGGCGATGACGAGACGGGAGCCGCGCGGGCTCGGCAGGTGCGGGTTGTGCAGTGATTTGCCCGGTACGCCCGATGGTGATTGGTGAAATGGAGCGGATATAAGGACATTGCTGCCGAGCTGGCAGCCGTCTTTGGACAGGTCACTGCGAACGACGGCGGATGAATTGCGGGAGCGCCACCGACATCTACCGATCCGGGACTCATCCCCACGAGACGGCCGATCTCGTGGCGGCTGAAATTTAGGAGTCCTGGGATCGGCTGATGCGGCTCCTGTTACGCCAGGACTGAGCGGGTGCCGTGGCGTCCGTGGCACCCAGCGTGCATACTGACTGCGCCGAGCGAGGAAAGAGGACTATGACGAAGTACAAAGCCGGTGTTTGGATCGATCATCGCAAAGCGCTGATCGTGGTGGTGACTCCCGGCGGGGAGCGCACGACTCTCATCATTTCGAAGGTCGAAAAGCACCCGGAGCGCTCCGGGGACTCTCCTATGAAGGGACGCTATGCGGCGGACCAGGTGCCGGCGGACGATAGCCGCCAGAAGGCGTACACGGGAGAGCTCAATATCTACTACGACACCGTGATCGCGGCGGTGCGTAATGCCGAGTCCCTCATCATTCTTGGACCAGGCGAGGCGAAAGGCGAGCTGAGGAAGCGGCTTGTCAAGAACAAGCTAGGCGGGCGAGTTGCCGCGGTCGAGACTGCGGACAAGATGACCGATCGGCAGATTGCCGCCAAGGTCCGTGAGTATTTCTCGGAGCCCTGGTCGGCCAAGGCGCCGAGATCCGGCCGCCCAAACGCAGGCCTCCAACGAAAGAGCTCCGGACGGCTCTCCGGTAAGTGAGGGCTCGGCCCGATCCGTCCACGCAACCCAGCGGCCACTCAGGTGTTTGGTGGAGCCTCGACGGGCAAGCGCGGCAGATGTCGTCGATCGGCACGACGCCGCACCCTGATGGCCGACGTCGATGTCGGCCGGGAGTCGCGCCGGGTATGGAGACGAATACGTCAGGGCGGCCGTTCATGCTACACACCGGGATCATGCTCAAATGGCTTGCGCCCGATGTCCTTGCAGCACCCTGGAATGAGGGGGGGCGCGTGCTGCAAGCGGTTGATTTGTAGCCTCGTCGAGCCACTCCTCGTACCGACGCGTACATCCATGCCAGGCGCC
>JABBNZ010000075.1 GCA_019352035.1 Pseudomonadota bacterium
GAGATCACGCAGCTCCGCGGGCACTACCTGGCGGATTACCAGGTGATGACGCTTTACGTGCACCTCAGCGACGAGGAGCGGGCGCGATACGAGCAGTCGCGCGAGCTGTATCGGAGCTTCCTCCGCGATTCCGGCGTGGACATGCGGCGGCCGGACGGCTGGAGCCAGTTCATCTACGTGGCGCACCGATCGCCCGAGGGGCGCGAGGCGTTCCGCGCCTATCGCGAGCAGCGCGAGCTGGCGCTGGCGGCACCGGCGAAGCTCAACCTCCTGGGGCGGCTGCTCGAGCGGCACAACGGCGATCGCGTGCTGATTTTCACGCATGACAATGCGACGGTGTACACCATCGCGCGGCAGTTCCTCGTGCCGGTGATCACGCACCAGACCAAGACCAGGGAGCGGCGCGACATCCTGCTGAAGTTCAATTCGGGAGAGTACCCGATCGTGGCCACGTCGCGGGTTCTGAACGAGGGGGTGAACGTCCCGGAGGCGAACGTCGCCGTGGTGCTCTCGGGGTCGGGGTCGGTCCGCGAGCACGTGCAGCGGCTGGGGCGCGTGCTCCGGAAGTCGGGCGACAAGGAGGCGACCCTCTACGAGGTCATCACACGGGACACCGTCGAGGAATTCACCTCGAACCGTCGGCGGCAGCACAGCGCGTACGACGGCAAGCCGAGGGGCGACGATACGCGGAGTCCCGGCCCGGGAGCGGCCGGGTAGGGAAATCGTCGCCCGCCGGTGGAGGTTGAGCGGGTTCGGCCCCCCTCCTACAATGGCCCAGGGCAAAGGCGTATCTGAATCGCCAGTACACCACGATCTTCATCGTAGGTGTCGTGCTCTTCCTGATCCTGGGATTCTTCCTCGGCTGGCCCACTGCCTGCGGATTTGCCATCGGCGCCATCCTCTCCGGCGCGACCGGCTACATCGGAATGAACATCTCCGTGCGGGCGAACGTACGCACGGCCCAGGCCGCCACACGGGGCCTCAACGCCGCCCTGTCGGTTGCGTTCCGTGGCGGCGCCATCACCGGCATGCTGGTCGTCGGGCTGGCCCTGCTCGGCGTGTCGGGCTATTACGCCATTCTGCGGCACTTCATGGCCAACGAGCCGGCGCTGCATGCGCTGGTGGGTCTCGCCTTCGGCGGCTCGCTGATCTCGATCTTCGCGCGGCTCGGCGGCGGCATCTTCACGAAGGGCGCGGACGTCGGCGCCGACCTCGTCGGCAAGGTGGAAGCCGGCATTCCCGAGGACGACCCCCGCAATCCCGCGGTGATCGCCGATAACGTCGGCGACAATGTCGGGGATTGCGCCGGCATGGCGGCGGACCTGTTCGAGACGTACGCCGTCACGGTGGTCGCCACCATGCTGCTCGGCGGCCTGGTGTTCGGGAAGCAGAGCGGCGCGGCCGGCCTCAACGCCTCGATCTATCCGCTCGCGCTCGGCGCGGTGTCGATCGTCTCTTCCATCATCGGCACCTTCTTCGTCTCGACCCGCGAAGGCGGCAAGATCATGAATGCCCTCTACAAGGGCGTGATCGTCTCCGGCATCGTCTCGGCGGTCGGCTTCTACTTCATCACGCACGCGCTGATGCCGGCGCAGGGCAACTCGCTCTTCGGCTGCTCGCTCATCGGCCTCGGCCTCACCGCGGCGCTCATCGTCATCACGGAGTACTACACGGCCACGGAGTACAGCCCGGTCCGCAAGGTGGCAGCCGCCTCGCAAACGGGTCACGCGACCAACATCATCGCCGGGCTCGGCGTCTCCATGAAGGCCACCGCGCTGCCCGTCATCGCGATATGCCTGGCGATCTGGGGCTCGTTCACGCTCGGGGAGGCGAGCGGCGCCGGCCTCGGCCTGTACGGTATCGCGATCGCCGCCACCGCCATGCTGTCGATGACCGGCATGATCGTCGCGCTCGATGCGTATGGCCCGATCACCGACAATGCCGGCGGCATCGCCGAGATGGCGGGCCTGCCGAAACAGGTGCGCGACATCACCGATCCGCTCGATGCGGTCGGCAATACGACCAAGGCGGTCACCAAGGGCTACGCGATCGGCTCGGCGGCGCTGGCGGCCCTGGTGCTCTTCGCCGACTACACGCACAACCTCGAGGCGGCGGGGAAGCTCGTGGCCTTCTCCCTCTCCGACCCGGCCGTCATCATCGGCCTCTTCATCGGCGGAATGATTCCCTTTCTCTTCGGCGCGCTCGCCATGGAAGCGGTCGGCCGCGCCGCCGGCTCCGTGGTCACGGAAGTCCGCCGCCAGTTCCGTGAGATCAAGGGCATCATGGAGGGAACCGCCAAGCCCGACTACTCGCGGGCCGTCGACTTGCTGACCCGTGCCGCCATCCGCGAGATGATCATTCCCTCGCTCCTGCCGATCGTGGTGCCCATCGTGCTGGTGGTGGTCATGAACTACCTGCTCGGACCCGGCGCCGGCATCAAGGCTCTCGGCGGCCTGCTCATCGGCACCATCGTGACCGGTCTCTTCCTCGCGATCTCGATGACCACCGGCGGCGGCGCCTGGGACAACGCCAAGAAGTACATCGAGGAAGGCAACTTCGGCGGCAAGGGCTCCGATGCCCACAAGGCCGCCGTGACCGGCGACACCGTCGGCGATCCCTACAAGGACACCGCGGGTCCCGCCATCAACCCGCTCATCAAGATCATCAACATCGTCGCATTGCTGATGATCCCGTTGCTGTAACGTCCGAAAGCGAGTGATCAAGCCGCCGTTTCCAGGGGCCCCTCATCCCGCGCAGGCGGATCTCAGAGGGGCCGCTCCCTGGGCGGCGGGTGCGATCCGGTCACAGGGCTCGCTGCCAGGCTAGGCGTGGTGTAGCGCGCTCAGCAGCCGATGCAGTACGGCCGGGGATGCGGGTTTCACCACGTGGTGGTCGATGCTCGCCTCGCGGGAGCGACGGCGGTCGGCCTCGTGACCGAGGCCGGTGAGGGCGACGATCGTGGTCGAGGTGCCCTCCGGCATGGAGCGAATCCGGGCGGCCGTTTCGAGGCCGCTCAGCTCCGGCATGCTGATGTCCATGAAAACGACCTCCGGATGCACCTGCCGGTACATCTCCAGCGCCTCATGCGGTCCGTAGGCCGTGTGCACCTCATGGCCCATCATGGAGAGGAGACAGGCCACCGCATCGGCGGAATCGATCTGGTCGTCCACCACCAGCACCTTGAGCGGCACGTCCGCATGCGGCAAATCCTCCACCGTCTCTCCTGCAAGACTCGCGAATCCCACAGCAGTGTGCTCCTTGACACTTACCCAGCCCAAGCTGAGCAAGATTCGTGCGAGCACCGGCCGGCGCGGCGGCTCAGTCAGCGCCTGATCAAGCGGGTAAGCGCAAGCGTGACGGCTCCTAGGCCCGCCCGGTCCGCGACTCCGTCAGCATCGCGCCCACGAGTCGATTGAGCCGCGCGCAATAGCCTGCCACCGGCTCCTGCGCTTCCGCCTGCTTACTCGCCAGGGCTTCGCTGATGTCGGCGAGGCGGCGCTCGATGCGCTCGTCCACGGTCATTGACCTGCAAATGAGGGCACTCACGCATGCCGTGATCTCGGCATCGAGCGTGCGCGCGTCGCTGCCGGCGATCTCGACGCCGGTGAGCTCGCGAGGACAACCTGCGGCGAGATGCTCACGCCATAAACGGGCAAGCTGCATACGCTGGGCGCTTCCGTGCTGCTCGCTCTCGTGGATGAATGGAGGACCTTCTTACCACGGCCGCAGCCAACTTGCACCGTTGGCTTGCAGGCCCGCCACACTGTTGACTGTTGGCATCAGCCTACATCTGGACGCCTGGTCAAATTATAAGTCATTGAATTTAAATGATTTTAATATCATCCCGGCGCTGTTGCTTTCTCGTCGGGGCTCGACGGCGCCCGGTAGGGAAGGCGCGCCGCGCGGCGCTCGGGGCACGGCCGCTTGACGAGCCCGCGGCCGACCTGTTGGACTCGCGTCGGTGAACTCACAGCAGGCGCGAGGTGCGGCAAGTGGAATCGAAAGAGCGGTTTCCCGTCGAGAAGACCGATGAAGAGTGGCGCGCCGAGCTGACCTCGGAGCAGTACCGGGTGCTTCGCCGCCACGGCACCGAGCGGGGCAGCACCAGCCCGCTCAACGACGAGCACCGCGCCGGCGTATTTCGCTGCGCCGGCTGCGGTCAGCCGCTCTATGAGTCACAGGCGAAGTTCGAGAGCGGCACGGGGTGGCCGAGCTTCGTGCAGCCGATCGCCGAGGCTGTGGCCACACGCGAGGACCATGGTCATCTCATGAAGCGGACGGAGGTGCATTGCTCGCGCTGCGGCGGCCACTTGGGCCATGTCTTTCCCGACGGCCCCAAGCCCACCGGCCTGCGCTACTGCATGAACGGCGCCGCTCTGAAGTTCGACCCAAAGCCGGTTGAAAGCGAGTGATCGAGGGGCCGTTTCCCCGGGGCACTCACTCTCGCGAGGGCGCCCGCAGAGGCCGTTCCCGGGGCCGCGAGGATCGAACGCGGTCAATGGGTTGGCTGCCGAAGCGCCGCCAGGGGACTTCGGGCCATTGAGCGATCAGGCCGCAATCGCCAGCGGTTGCGGCCGCGCTATCGCATAGCCCTGCAGGAAGTCGACGCCCATCCGCCGCGCCGCCTCCAGCGCCGCGCTGTCCTCGACCTGCTCCGCGATCACCCTGAAGTTGAGCGTGCGCGCCAGCTTGATCATCGCGGCGACCATCGCCTGGTTGACGGAATCCCGCGCCAGGTTGCGGATGAAAGAGCCGTCGATCTTGAGGTAGTCCATCGGCAGGCTCTTCAGGTTGGAGAAGGACCCCACGCCCGAGCCGAAGTCATCCAACGCGAACTGACAGCCCATGCCGTGCAGCACGCCCACGAAGCGGCGCGCATGCTCGAGGTTGGCCACCACCGCCGTCTCGCTGATCTCGAAGCACACCTGTACCGGGGCCACCCCGGTGCTATCCAGACATTCGACGACGAACTCGAGGAATTGAGAGTCCGCGAGCGTCTGACCCGAAACGTTGATGGCGACGCAGCGGTCGCTCGGCACCGGGATTGCGCCCCGCCCCAGCGCGGCGAGCGTCGTCTGCACGACCCAGCGGTCGACCAGCCCCATGAGCCGGTAGCGCTCGGCCGCCCGGACGAACTCCGCCGGCGGCACCTGATTGCCGTCCTCGTCCTGCAGCCGCACCAGCACCTCCATCGCCGGACCGCCGCCATCCGCGCCGTGGGCCGGCACGATCGACTGGTAGTAGAGCTGAAAACGGCTCTCCTTGAGCGCGCTCTGCAGCTTCTGCAGCCACTGGATCTCGCCCGTGTGGCGCGCGAGCGCCTCATCGCGCGCCGAATACACCGCCACGCGCCCGGAGCCCTGCTTCTTCGCGACATAACACGCGGAATCGGCCGCGACGAGCAGCTCATCGATCGTGCCGCACTCGCGCGAGATCTCCACCAGGCCCACCGACACGCCGATGTTGAAAATCCTGTCCCGCCACACGAAGCGATGATCGCCCACCGAGCGGCAGACATCGTCCGCGATCTGGCGCGCCTTCTCGAGCGGACAGCCGGTGAGCAGCATGCCGAACTCATCGCCGCCCAGACGCCCGACCGTGTCGCTGTCGCGCACGGCATCGCGCAGGAGCTTCGCCACCTCGCGCAGCATGCTGTCGCCGGCAAGATGTCCGCTCGTGTCGTTGACCACCTTGAAGCGGTCGAGATCGAGATAACACAGCACGTGCTGACCGTCGCCGCGATGACCGCTCTCGATCGCCTCCTCCAGCCGCCTCTCGAACTCGCGCCGGTTGACGAGGCCCGTGAGCGCATCGTGAGTCGCCTGGTAGGACATCTGACGGGCGAGGCCGCGCTGCTCCGACACGTCATGCAGCAGAACCACCGCACCCACCTGCTCACCCGCCGCATTGCGCATCGGCGTCGCCGACAGCTCGATCGAGCGCTCGCTGGCGTCCGCGCGGGATATGAGCAGGGCACGGCGGCCGAGAGTGACCGGCACGCCGCTCGTGAGCGCCTGACGCACCGGGTCCGACAGCAGGCGCCGGTCGGTCTCATCGACCAGGCCGACGATCTCCTCCAGAGGCTTTCCGATCGCGTCGGTTCCGGGAATCGCGGCGAGCCGCTCGGCGGCGGGATTGAGATAGGTGATGTGGCCCTCCTCGTCCGTGGCGATCACGGCCTCCGCCAGCGAGTTCAGCGCCAAGAGATGCGCCGAGGAGTCCCCCTCGGACCTGATCCGCAGCGCCTCGACAGTCTGCGTCGGAAGGATCTCCACGCCGGTCACGAGGAGTGCGCTGCCCCCGTCGTAATCCACCCGTGCGGAGGTGATCTCGAGCCGGCTCACCTGCCCCTCGCGGCCGAGAACCTCGACCTCGTAGCGCTCCGCGGCCGGCTCCCCGGTGAGGCGCCGGTGGATGTTCTCGTGCACCATCTCGGCATACTCGGGTGCCACGAGGTCGCCCAGCCGGCGCCCCGCGAGATCGGCACGGTCGGCGCCGACCAGCGCGGCGAACTGCCGATTGGCGTACAGAATCACTTCGCGATGCACCAGCACAGCCTCATGGATGCGCTCGCCGAGCTCGGCGAAGAGCTTCGGAGTCACGCGGCCGCCCTCACGGTCGGCGGCGGCGCGCGTCAGCAGATGGTTGATCGCCGTGACGAGCGCTGACACCTCCGGCTTCGAGGTCCCCGACTCCACACGGCCTGCGAGCGAACCACCGATGGCGATGCGCTGCAGCTGCTGCGACAGCTGGGTGACATCCTTCAGCTCACGCCGCTGGACCGCGTGGAGCCATAGAAGCACGGCCGCGGCGAGAGCCAGCAGGATGCACAGCAGTGCTAGCGCGGACATCGGCCAGTCCAAAATATGGATGCAGTGATGGCTGGCGGGCAGACCGGGATGGCTTTCATTATTCTCGTGCCCGGGGTTGCGGACGCCGGAAGCATAGCGTACGTATCCGCCATCCCGCCGGCATTTCACCATATCTCATCGCAAAGCGGCTTGGCAGAAGCCGTGAAAACCCTTAACGTCACGAGCCCCCGCCCCCCGGGATGCAATAAGTCCAATCGGAGCGTCCATCAAGATGTCCACCGTCCAGGCACGCGAGCAGATGATCGAGCAGCAGGTGCGGGCTTGGGACGTGCTCGATGCGCGCGTGCTCGAGACCCTGCGCAAGGTGCCGCGCGAGGCTTTCGTCTCGCCGCAACATCGCTTCCTGGCCTTCGCGGACGTGGAGATTCCCCTGGCGTGCGGGCAGCATATGCTGCGCCCGAGCGTCGTCGGCAGGCTCCTGCAGGCACTCACCCTCACGGGCGGGGAGCGGGTGCTCGAGGTCGGCGCCGGCTCCGGGTTCGTGACGGCATGCCTGCGGTCGGCCGCGGCATCGGTCCACTCCCTGGAGATTTTTCCCGAGCTCGCGGAGCTCGCCCGCCGCAACATCGCCTCTCTCGGCCTGCGGGACGTGGAGATCCTCACCCAGGACGCGGCGCGGCTCGATTCCGACACCCGCTACGACGCGATCGCCGTCACGGCCTCGCTCCCCGTACCCGATGAGCGCTTCCAGCGCCAGCTCGCGGTCGGCGGCCGGCTGTTCGTCGTCGTGGGCACGCCCCCGGTGATGGAAGCGCGGCTCGTTCGTCGCATCACCGAGGATGCCTGGGGCATGGAGAGCCTGTTCGAGACGGTCATCGATCCGCTCGTCCATGCAACTTCACCGCAGGGTTTTGTGTTCTAAGAGCCTCCAAGACTGAAGAGGGTCTCTGTCAGACTATGCATCGCGCTGTACGGACATCCAGCCTCGCCCTTCTCTGCGCCGGCTTCGCCATGGGACTCCCGGCCGCCGCCACGGCGGCGAATTTCGCCAAGGTCTACCAGGACGCCCTGGCCAACGACCCCACCTTCCAGCAGGCCCACGCGAACTACATGGCCGCGCGCGAGGCCCGGCCCGAAGCCTGGTCGCTGCTGCTGCCGCAGATCTCCGCGGCGGCGGGCGCGACCTGGACGCATTCCTCCGGTCAGATTACCCAGCCCCAGGTGGCCAACGGCCGCCTGGCGCCGTACCCCTTCTACAGCACCGATAGCATCGGCGCGAACCAGTGGAGCCTGAATCTCTCGCAGACGCTCTTCTCCTGGACCGACTGGATGAACCTCAAGGCCGCCAACAGCCAGGTGGCCCAGGCGCAGGCCACTTATGAGGCCGCGGAGCAGAACCTGGTCCTGCGGGTCGCCACCGGCTACTTCAATGTCCTCGCGGCGCTCGACACCCTGCAGGCGCAGCAATCCTCGCTCGAGGCCTTCGACCTGCAGCTCCAGCAGGCCAACAAGCGCTACCAGGTCGGACTGATCGCCATCACCGACGTGGAGCAGGCCCGCGCCGCGCGCGACACGGCCGCGGCGGCCGTGATTTCCGCGAAGCAGTCGCTGGCGCGCGCCCAGGATCAGCTCGAGGTCATCACCGGACGCCAGTACGAAACGCTGGACGAGCCCGAAGCGAACATGCCGCTCGTGATGCCGACGCCGGCCGATCAGAACCAGTGGGTGCATACCTCGCTCCAACAGAACCTCACCCTCATCGCGAGCCGGCTCGCTGCCGACGTGGCCCGCGACAACGTGCGCGTCGCTTTTGGCGGCCATCTCCCCACGCTGAGCCTCATCGCCAGCCGCACGTTCAACAGCGCGAGCACTCACGAGTCGATCGTCGGTATCAACGGCTCCTTCCAGGGACTGCCCTCCTGGTCGAATGACCGCGAGATCGGACTCGAGGTCAGCGTTCCCATCTTCAGCGGCGGCGGGACCTACGCGCGCGTGCATCAGGCGCAGTACCAATGGATCGCAGCGAAGGACGCGATGGAGCAAGCGTCCCGCTCCACCGTGCAACAGGCCCGCGACGCTTACCTCGGTGTGATCAGCGGGATCGCCCACGTGCAGGCGCTGCAGCAGGCACTCACGTCGAGTGAAACGGCTTACCGTGCGACCGAGGCGGGCTATCGGGTCGGCACGCAGACCGAGGTCGATGTCCTCAATGCCTTGAGCACGCTGGTGCAGGCAAGGACCAATTACGCCTCCAGCCGTTATTCCTACATCAACAGTGTCGTGCAGCTGCGATATGCGGCCGGCACCCTCGATCCCAACGAGGTACAGGCCATCGACCGCCTGCTGACCAAATCGGTCTCGGTTTCCCCCGGCGCCATCACGCCGGAAGCGATGACGCCGCCGGCACCGGCGCCGACTCCCAGCCCCCCGCCCCCGCCCCCGCCCCTGAAGCCGTAGCGGCCGCGGTGCGAAAGCACCTGAGAGCGGCTCGAGCGCGTGCCCCAGGCCCAGGGACGTGCACCGCCGCCGCGGGTGGCGCACGAGTGGCCATGGACGGACACCCTGGAGGGCTTTGCGCATGGCAGGGACTGCGCGGGGCAAAGCCCGGATCCAGCGCTTCTCAATAGCCCTGGTAAGACTTCTCCTCGACCAGCCGCGACCCCAGCGCCGTGTTGAGGCGCTTCTTGATCGCCGCCCGCTCGTCGTTCGAGTGATAGACGGCGCGTGCGAGCTCGATGAATTCCCGGTCGAAGGCCTGGCGGGCCTCCTTCTCGCGGATCCGGTCCTCGATGTCCCACAGCCGCTCGTTGACCTCCTGCAGCGCGCGCTCGTCGCGGGCAACATCGGCCGCGGCGCAGCGCGAGTCGCGCCAGGTCCTCTCCAGCAGGTCGAGCTCGAGCCGCACGTTGGCCAGCTTGGCCGCATCGAGAATGCGGGCGGTCTTGATCCGCAGGATGGTGATCTTGTCGAGCAGCTCCCCGGGGGAGATGGGCACCAGGATGTCGATCATTGCGCATATCGTAACAACTCGTCGAGCTTCGCGGTGACCTGCGCGACCTCGATGAGGTCCATCACGCCGGGCTCTTCGATCTTCTCGGTCCAGGGCAGCTGATCCGGGGCCCGGCCGCGGAAGCGTAGCGCCGCCTGCGGATAGGCATTCACGCACCACTGGCGCGAGAGGTAGGGGCCGCTGCGTGCGGGATTCGTCGCCGCGTAAAGGCCGATCACCGGCGTCCCCACCATGGTGGCCATGTGACCCGGTCCCGAATCGGGTGACAGCAGCACGGTCGCGCGCGCGAGCAGCGCCAGCATCTGCGGCAGGGTGTCACGCCCGATCTGATTGACGAGCGGCACGTGCGCCGCCCGCTCGATCTGCGCGCCGGCATCCCGCTCCGCCGCCGTCGGGCCGCCCGCCAGGATCACCCGCATTCCATGGCGCTGGGCGGCGTGATCGGCGACCGCCGCGTAAGCGTCCGGCCGCCAATTGCGGTGCGCGTGACTGGAGCAAGGGCTGATGACGAGCGTCGGCCGCGCATCGGGGATCAGCCCCCGCGCATAGACCAGGGCCGCCGCCGGCAGCGGCACGTCCCAGCGCAGGGCGCGATCATGGATACCGAGGGCCTCGAGGAAGCCGAGGAAACTGTCGAGGACGTGCTCGCGGGATCGCGGTGCGATCCGCTCATTGGTGAAGAGCCACTGCAGCTCCCGCGCGCGCGCCTTGTCGAATCCGAGCCGGATCGCCGCCGGCACGACATTCGAGACGAGACTCGCGCGAAACGAGAGCTGCATGTGCAGCAGGACGTCGAAGCGCCGGCCGCCCAGGCGCGTCCGCAGCTCGCGACGCGCCGCAAGGCCGGCCCGCTTGTCCACGGTGATAAACTCCACGCCATCGATGAGCTCCATCAGGCGCGACTCCGCTTTACCGATGATCCATGTCAGCTTCGTCCGCGGCCATGCGCGCTGCAGGGCCCGGACCACCGGAACCACGTGGCAGGTGTCGCCGAGCGCCGATAGTCTCAGTATGCAGACAGTCCGAGGCGGTCGCGCGAGCGGCAGTTCTTTCGTGGGGGGCATCGGAGGCTTCACCCCATGAGTGGGCGCTGGCCGCTCGGATCGGAGGTCAAGCAGGGAGTCATCGAGGGAGGCGCCATGCTATACGACGCCTCCCGGGCCCGCAATTTCACAGCCGCTTGGTTCGACCCGCGCTACTGGGGCTCCCGTGGAGAGCTCGACGGCGTCGCCCGCGGCCGGGGCACCACGCATTTCGTGCGAAGCCGGGACCGCCGGCTGGTGTTGCGGCACTATCGCCGCGGCGGACTGATCTCTCGGCTTGCCGAGGATCGCTACATCTGGCGCAGCGAGGAAGCGACGCGGCCGTTCGCGGAGTGGTCGATCACTTACCGCCTGCACCGCGCGGGGCTGCCCGTGCCGGCGCCGATCGCCGCCCGTTACGTGCGCGACGGCCGCACTTATCGCGGCGACATCATTACCGAGCGGCTTGCGACCGTCGGCTCGCTGGCCGAATGCCTGGGTCTGGGTGCGCTGTCGATCGTGACATGGATCTCCATCGGACGCTGCATCCGGCGCTTCCATGACTTCGGCGTCTGCCACGCCGATCTCAACGCGCACAACGTTGTGCTCAGCGAGGATTCCGTCTACCTGGTCGACTTCGACCGCTGTCAGCTTCGGCGCGCGGGTCTTTGGCGCGATGCGAATCTCGTGCGGCTGCGGCGCTCTCTGGAGAAGGTCACCTACGGACTGCCCTCCGAGCGGTTCTCCGAAGCCGACTGGCACGCGCTGCTCGACGGCTATCGGCAGAAGGCCGCGGCGCGCGAGACCCCGACTCCCGCCGGCTGACAGCGGCCCGACATGCGCCTGCTATATCTCGCGGCGTTGTACCTTGCCGTCCCCGTGATCTCGGCGATGCTCGCGCTGCGCGGCCTGCGGGACCGCAGTTACTGGCACAATTTCGGCGAGCGGCTCGGCCTGGGGCCGCCCCTCGCGCGATCTCCCATCTGGGTGCACGCCGTTTCCGTCGGAGAGGTGCAGGCGGCGGCGGCGCTCATCCTCGCACTGCGCAACCACTATCCGGAAATCCCGGTGCTCGTGACCACCTTCACGCCCACCGGCGCCGCGCGCGCGCGCGCGCTGTTCCGCGGCGCTGCCGAGGTGCGTTTTCTGCCGTTCGATCTGCCCGGGTCGGTGCGCCGCTTTCTCGACCGGGCGCGGCCAAGGCTCGCGGTCATCATCGAGACCGAGCTCTGGCCGAATCTGTACCGCCAGTGCCGGCGCCGCCGCATACCCCTGGTCATCGCCAGCGCGCGCCTTTCACGCCGCTCGACGGATCGCTATCGGCGTCTGGGCGCCCTGTTCAAGGAAACGGTCGCCGCCGGCATCGTGATCGCTGCTCAAGGGGAAGCAGATGCGCAGCGCTTCCGCGCGCTCGGCGCGGCCGCAGACCACACGCACGTGACGGGAAATCTCAAGTTCGATCTCACACTGCCGCCCGACATCGGCGAGCGCGGCAGGACGTTGCGCCGGCGATATGCGCCGGACCGCGCGCTTTGGGTGGCAGGCAGTACCCATGGAGGCGGGGAGGAAGAGGCGGTGCTCGAAGCGCATCGGCATGTTCGTGCCGTCCACCCGGGAGCATTGCTGGTGCTTGCCCCGCGCCATCCCAACCGCTTCGGCGAGGTCGCGGCCTGGCTGCAGCGGCAGGGGATCGCTTTCACGCGGCGTTCTCAATCGGCCACGGCGGAGCCGGTGCGCGAGGCATGCGATGTCCTGCTGCTCGACACGCTGGGAGAACTACTCCATTTCTACGCAGCGGCCGACGTGGCCTTCGTTGGCGGCAGCCTCGCTCCGATTGGCGGCCACAACCTGTTGGAGCCGGCATCCTTGGGGCTGCCCGTCCTGATCGGACCCAATAATTCAAACGGCGAGGACATCGCGCGGCTGCTGCTCGACTGCGGCGCCGCAGAGATCGTGCGCAACGGCGCGCAGCTCGGCACCCGAGTGGCGCACCTGCTGGCCGATCAGGCGCTGCGGGCGCAGATGGGCAACCGCGGCCGCGAAGCCGTCGCCCGCAATCGCGGCGCGCTGGAGAAGCTCCTCGCGCTCCTCGAGCCGCTGCTACGCAACTAGCGGCACCGTCCGAAAACAAGTCATGAGAGGCCCGAGGCCGCTCGCTCTCGGGCCGCGAGATGAATCCCTGTCACTGGGCTGGCCGCGCACAAAATCGGCCGGAGCGGTTTTGTGCGCCTATCGGCGCAGAGTGTATTCCGCGCTGCAATAAGGGCACTTGGCCCAGCCGGTTCTCTCGATGGGCAGATAGACCCTGGGGTGAGAGTCCCAGAGGTACATCTGCGGCATCGGGCACGCGAGCGGCAGGTCCTCCTCCGCGACCTCGTACTGGTTCTGCGCGTTCGGCTGGATGAGCGTCTTGGGTTGAGCGGCCATATCGGGATTATACCGCGGCGGCTCGCACCATCACCTCTTCCCATACCTCGGTGACCGCACGGCGCTCGGAGGCAAAGTCTTCCGCGCCGATGAGGCCGGCCTGGCCTGCGAGGGACTGGTGGTGCGTCCGGCCGCGGTATCCGCGGTAAGCCGTCGTGAGCACATCGACGGTCGACTGCGGCACAAGATCGGCCGAAGCGACCGACTCGAGCTGCCGGATGGTGTCGGAAAACATGGCCACCGGCGGATAGTCCCGGGCCCATTTCAGCGCCCAATACTGCGCGAGGAACTCGATGTCGGCGATGCCGCCGGCGTCCTGCTTGAGATCCAGCCGGCCATTGCCGCCCTTGGAGAGCTCCCGCCGCATGCGCTCACGCATCGAGCGGACCTCGTCCCGCAGAGTCTCGCGCCGTACGGCGTAACGCAGGACATCGAGCCGGGTGCGCTCGAACTCCGCGCACAAGGCCGGTGCGCCTGCCACCGCGCGTGCATGCAGCAGCGCCTGATGCTCCCAGGTCCAGGCCTCGCTGCGCTGATACTCGGCAAACGCGTCGATCTGGGTGACCAGCATTCCGCCCTTGCCGCTCGGCCGCAGCCGCACATCGACCTCGTAGAGCCTGCCGGCGGCCGAGTGCATGGTGAGCAGGTGCATCATCCGCTGCGCCAGACGCACGAAGAACAGCGCGTTGTCGACGGGGCGCGCGCCATGCCCTGGGGCGGCCATCGGGCTTTCCGTCTCCTGCCGCTCGCCGCGGGAGTCGTGCAGAAACACGAGGTCGAGGTCCGAGGCGTAGCCGAGCTCGAGGCCGCCGAGCTTGCCGTAGCCCACGGCGCAGATGCTCACGGGCCGCCGCTCCCCGCCCTCGCCGCAGTGTGGCACGCCGAACTGCGCGGTGATCTGGGCCCAGGCCAGCTCGATCGCACGCGCGATGATCAGCTCCGCGAGCTCGGTGAGCCGGTCGCTCACCCGCATGACGGGCAGGCGCCCGGTCAAATCCGCCACCGCGACCCGGAAGACGGCAGCCCGCTGGAAGTGGCAGAGGGCCTCGACCTGGCGCTCCGGATCATCGTCGGGGACTTGCTCCATGGCGGCCTGCAGCTCGCGTGCGAGCGCCTCCCGTCCCGGTAGGTCCGAGACCAGCCGCGCGTCCGCGAGCTCATCGAGCAGCAGCGGGTAGGAAGCGATCTGTCGGACCAGGAACTCGCCGTGACGGCAGATCTCGACGAGCCGTGAGCGTGCCGGCTGGCTCTCGCGCAGCAGCGCAAAATAGGCGGAGCGCTTGCCTGTGGCCTCGAGGATGGCGATGATCCGGCGCAGCACCGCCAGCTGCTCCGCGCCCGGGAGCTGCGCACTGCCGATATCCGTGAGCAGCGGCGGCAAGAGCGCCTGCAGCCGGCGCCGGCCGGGCTCATCGAGCTTGCGCACCAGCGCCGAGGCGCGCAGCGTCAGCAGCATCTGCGCCGCCAGCGCGGGGTCCGCGAATCCCGCGCGGCCCAACGACTCCGTCAGCACCGCGGTCTCCGCGCCGTCGTCCCACAGCCGGCCAAGGTCGATGCTGACCGCCTCGCCGCCGCGGGCCGCAGCGCCGAAGACGAATCGATTGAAATGGCGGCTGACACATCCCTGGTGACGGCCCAGCTCCGCGAGCAGGGCCTCCCAATCGGCGGCACCCATGGCGAGCGCGACACGCTCGCGCGAGAGCCGATCGGCGGGAAGCTGGTGCACCTGACTGTCGGCGAGCATCTGCAGACTGTTCTCCAGGCGCCTCAGATAGAGATACGCCGCGCGCAGCTCCGCCACGGCCGAGCCGGGCATGACCTGCAATTCGCCGAGCGCGGCGAGAGCCTGAAGGAGCGAGGCTGTCTGCAGCCGGCGCTCGCGCCCGCCCCGGATGAGCTGGAAGGCCTGTACGATGAACTCGATCTCGCGGATGCCGCCCGGGCCCAGCTTGATGTGTCCCGCCAGCTCCCGCCGCTCGACTTCGCGCTCGATGAGCGCCTTCATCTCCCGCAGGCTCTCAAACACGCCGTAGTCGAGATAGCGCCGGTACACGAAGGGGCCGAGGGCGGCATCGCGGAGCTCGGCGAACCTGTCCACCGCGGTGACCGGACGCGCCTTCACGTAGGCATATCGCTCCCAGTCACGGCCATGCAACGGCAGGTAGTCCTCCAGAGAGGCGAAGCTCGTGACCAGCGGCCCGCTGTCGCCGAAGGGGCGCAGGCGCATGTCGACGCGCAGGGTGAAGCCGTCGGCGGTCGCGGTTTCCAACAGCCTGATGAGTCCCTGTCCGAGGCGAGTGAAAAACTCCTCGTTGGCGATCGGACGCCTGGCATCCGTGCCGCGTTGTAAGCCGTCGGTCTCGCCATGCTCCGGGAAGAGCAGCACCAGATCGACGTCGGAGGAGAAGTTGAGCTCGCGACCGCCGAGCTTGCCCATGGCGAGGACGAGGAGCGGCTGTACCTCTCCCGATGCGGAGCGAGGCTCGCCGTACCGGGCCGTCAGGGCCTGCCGGGCGTGCTCCACCGACACCCGGATGGCGGCATCGGCAAAGTCGGAGAGATCCGCTAGTGTTTCCTCGACCTGCGCCCAGCCAGCCAGCTCGCGCCAGGCGATGCGCACCATCTCCCGCCGGCGCCAGCGCCGCAAGGCGACCATCATCTGCGCATCGGAGCCGGAGCCCGCCGGCGGCGCCCGGGCCGCGACGTCACCTGGCGCCGCCCGGCGCGTCAGCCCGTAGGGTCCGATCAGATCGGTCAGCAAATCGCCATCCCGGACGCAGGCCTGCGCTACGAAATCACTGGCCGCACAGACTCTTGGGAGCGAGTCCCGCACGGGCAACGGCAACGAATCCCGCCGACCCGGTGACGCTGACTCGAGCGCCTCCAGTTGCCGCAGAAGACACGCCCGAAGCTCCGCACTCGCGGCGAAGCGGTCAATCAATGGCGGCATCGGTGAGAGGTGGGCACAGAGCGCGAGCCCAGGCACAGGGACGTGCCCTGCCGCCGCCGGTGGCGGAGCTTTGGGCAAAAACCGCGCTGGGCCGGGCAGGAGCCCGGATCCAGCGCTTCATATTAGTGCCACTCGTTGTCGCCGAGGTCGTGAATCAACGCGCGTCCTATTCGGCGGGCGGCGCCGTTGAAGGTCGACGTCTCCGCGTAGACCTCCGCGCCTTCGGACGCGACGATGGCCGCCTCGCGGCCTTCGATGTCGCTGTTCTCGATGTGAACGGTGGCGCCCCGCGCCAGGATGGCAATGCCGCTGGCGCTGATGCGGCTGTTGATGATGTGAACCTCACACCCGTCCTCGGCGGTGAGGGCGTTGCCGTCGAAGCGGATGTTCCGGTTGTCGATCTCCAGCACGCGCTCCCCGCGGCATACGATCGGCTCGCGCAACGTCTCGAGCGGCGCATCCGTGACCTTCGTCTCTGCCGCCGACGAGGCCGCCTGGGGGCTCGCCGCGGGCGAGGCCGCCACGATGCTGTAACCCGGCCCCTTGGCGATCACGCGCCCGCCCGTGGCCGCGGACTGTCCCGCCGCCAGACTCACCAGGCCGAGAGCCAGCCCCAGCCCAGCCACCGCCGTCATAGCTCGCCCGGAAAATACGTTCATCTGACGCTCCCGCCATCTGCGCAGGCCTTTGATTATGCGCCGTCCGAAAGCAAGTGAATAAGCGGCCGTTTCCCGGGCACCCGCTCCCGCATTGGCGCATGGATCAGAGTGGGTGGCCGCCCTCGGGCCGCGGGATGGACCCAAGTCACGGGGCTGGCCGCGCAATACGGCGGGATGCCGCTTCGCGCCGATGAAA
>JABBNZ010000001.1:0-53710 GCA_019352035.1 Pseudomonadota bacterium
GCTTTGCGATCCGCGAGGGCGGCCGCACGGTCGGGGCCGGCGTCGTCGCGAAGATCATCAAGTAAGAGAGATACGGCAATGGCCACCAATCAGAACATCCGCATTCGGCTCAAGGCCTTCGATCACCGGTTGATCGACAATTCGGCGCGCGAGATCGTCGAGACCGCCAAGCGCACCGGAGCCACGGTGCGGGGCCCGGTACCGTTGCCGACCAAGATGGAGCGCTTCACCGTGCTGGTCTCGCCGCATGGCGACAAGGATGCGCGGGACCAGTTCGAGCTGCGCACGCACAAGCGGCTGATGGACATCCTGAACCCGACCGACAAAACGGTCGATGCGCTGATGAAGCTCGAGCTTCCGGCCGGGGTGGATGTCCAGATCAAGCTGAATTGATCCATTGATTTGAGATTCGGGCGCGAATATACTTCGCGCCCCTTTCGAATCGGGCGAGGTTGGAGCGTGAGGCTCCAAGACCACTCGAGAAGCCGGCGCAGCGAATCCCGCGCGCCTCTCTCCTGTCGTCCCACCCCCGCTTGAATAGCAGGTCAAGGGCCTTTCCCTTGGTCTGCGGAAACCGTGTAGGGTCTCGCGAAAATCGCCTCGGCGGTTTTCGCCAATAGACGAGGCAAGAAATGGCAATTGGAGTCGTCGGCCGCAAAGCAGGCATGACGCGGGTGTTCACCGACGCGGGCGAGACCATTCCGGTCACCGTGATCGAGGTGCTGCCCAATCGCGTAAGCCAGGTGAAGTCCCAGGAAAAGGACGGCTACCGTGCCGTGCAGGTCACGTACGGCATGCGCCGGCCGCAGCTCTATTCCAAGGCGGTCGCCGGGCACTTCGCCAAGGCCAATGTGGCCCCCGGGCGGGCGCTGGTGGAGTTCCGCCTCGCGAGCGGCGACGCGGGCGACTTCAAGGCTGGAACCGAGGTCAAGGTGGATCTCTTCAAGGCGGGCGATCCGGTCGATGTCACTGGCATCACCATCGGCAAGGGCTTCGCGGGCGTGATGAAGCGCCATAATTTCGCCGGTCTGCCGGCGACCCACGGCGTGTCGGTGTCGCACCGCTCGCCCGGCTCCATCGGCCAGCGCCAGACGCCGGGCCGCGTGTTCAAGGGCCGTCGGATGTCCGGTCACATGGGCGTCGTGCGCCGCACCACCGAGAACCTGAAGGTCGTGCAGGTGGATGCGGAGCGCAATCTCCTCCTCATCCGCGGCGCGGTGCCGGGAGCGGAAGGTGGTCAGGTCATCGTTCGTCCGTCGCTGAAGGCGGCGCGCCGGGCACTGCGCAAGACCGTGGCTCCGACCAAGGCGGGATCGGCGGCATCGACCAATCCGATGAAGCAGTCGAAGAAGTAAAGCGCCATGAAGCTCAAGATGGTCAATGGAGCCTCCGAGCTCCAGGTATCCGAGGCAGCCTTCGGCCGCGACTTCAACGAGTCCCTGGTTCACCAGGTGATCACCGCCTATCGCGCCGCCGGCCGCTCCGGCACCAAGGCGCAGAAGTCGCGCGCGGAAGTCAGCGGCGGCGGCAAGAAGCCGTGGAGCCAGAAGGGTACCGGCCAGGCGCGCGCGGGCTCGAACCGCTCCCCCATCTGGGTGGGCGGCGGCAGGACCTTCGCCGCCAAGCCCCGCAGCTTCGAGCAGAAGGTGAACCGCAAGATGTACCGCGGCGCGCTGCGCTCCATGCTGTCGCAGCTCGCTCGCACGGAGCGGCTCGTCGTGACCGATGCGCTGGCGCTCGAGGCACCGAAGACGAAGCTCCTCGCCGGGCAGCTCAAGGCATGGTCGCTGGCGAGCGTCCTCATCGTGGTCGAAGCCACGGACGAGAAGCTCTTCCTCGCCGCGCGCAATCTCCCGCACGTCGAGATCATCGAGGCTTCCGCCTTGAATCCGCTGTCCCTCGTGAGCCACGACAAGGTGCTGATGACCGTCGGCGCCGTGAAGATGCTGGAGGAGCGCCTGCAATGAACCGCGAGCAGCTCATGAGCGTGCTCATCGCCCCGCACGTGACGGAGAAGACGTCGCTGGCGATGCAGAACCACAACCAATACACCTTCCGCGTCCGCCGCGACGCCACCAAGATCGACATCAAGAAGGCCGTGGAGCTGATGTTCGAGGTCAAGGTCGAGGGCGTCCAGGTGGTCAACGAGCCCGGCAAGGCGCGGCGCTTCGGCCGCCACTCCGGCCGCACGCAGGACTGGAAGAAGGCTTACGTGAGTCTCGCCGAGGGCCAGTCGATCGACTACGAAGCCCGGGCGCGAGGCTGATCGGGAACACTCACATGGCGCTGATCAAATACAAGCCCACATCGCCCGGCACGCGCGCGGTCATCAAGGTCGACCGATCGCATCTGCACAAGGGCGGCCCCTGGCTGCCGCTCACGAGCTCGCAGAGCAAGACCGGCGCGCGCAACCACTCCGGACGCATCACCACCCGCCACCATGGCGGCGGCTCGCGGCAGAAGTACCGCACCATCGATTTCAAGCGCGACAAGGATGGCATCGCCGGCGTCATTGAGCGGCTGGAGTACGACCCGAACCGCACGAGCCACATCGCGCTCGTGAAATACGCCGATGGCGAGCGCCGGTACATCCTCGCTCCAAAGGGCGTGAAACCGGGCGACGAGGTCCGCGCGGGCGCCGACTCTCCCATCAAGGCCGGCAACGCCATGCAGCTGCGCCACATCCCGGTCGGCTCCACCGTCCACAACGTGGAGATGAAGCCGGGCAAGGGCGGCCAGCTCGCCCGCAGCGCGGGCAGCTCCGTCGCCTTCACGGCGCGCGAGGGGATCTACGCCTACCTGCGCCTGAAGTCGGGCGAGACGCGCAAGGTGCACATCGACTGCCGTGCCACCATCGGCGAGGTCGGCAACGACGAGCACAATCTGCGCAGCTACGGCAAGGCCGGTGCCAAGCGCTGGCGCGGCGTGCGCCCGACCGTGCGCGGACTGGCGATGAACCCCGTCGATCACCCGCACGGCGGCGGCGAGGGAAAATCCGGCCAGGGCAACCCCCATCCGGTCTCGCCGTGGGGCTGGAACACCAAGGGTCTGAAGACCCGCAACAACAAGCGCACGGACAACATGATCGTGCAGCGCCGCAAGAACCGGATTCGCTAATGCGGCAGACACCACGCTTTTTGACGCATGGGCAGAAACCGCCGCGGGCGCGTTTCTGCAATAGATGAGGCTGAGCCAACATGCCACGTTCACTGAAGAAGGGTCCCTTCGTCGACCTGCACCTCGCCAAGAAAGTGCAGGTGGCTTCGGCGAGGAACGACCGCAAGCCGATCAAGACCTGGTCGCGCCGCTCCATGGTGGTGCCGGAGATGGTGGGCCTCACGCTCGCCGTGCACAACGGACGCCAGCACATCCCGGTGCTCGTCACCGAGAACATGGTTGGCCACAAGCTGGGCGAGTTCGCGCCCACTCGCACCTTCAAGTCCCACTCCGGCGACCGCAAGGTCGCGGCGGCGACCTGACATGCAAGTGATCTCCAAGCTGCGCCACGCGCGCATTTCACCGCAGAAGTGCCGTCTGGTGGCGGACGTCGTCCGCGGGAAGCCGGCCGGCAACGCGCTTGCGACCCTGCAGTACATGCCGAAGAAGGGCGCGGAGCTCGTGCGCAAGGTCCTCGCGGCCGCCGTCGCCAATGCGGAGCACAACCACGGCGCCGACATCGACGAGCTGAAGGTCTCCCTCATCCACGTGGATGCGGCCCCGGTGCTCAAGCGCTTCGCTGCCCGCGCCAAGGGCCGCGGCGCGCGCATCGTCAAGCGCAACAGTCACATCACCGTCGCGGTGAGCGACGGCAAGAAGGATTAACCCATGGGCCAGAAGGTCAATCCCATCGGAATTCGGCTCGGCATCACGCGCGATTGGAGCTCGCGCTGGTTCGCCGGCCGCCAGCACTTCCCCGCGCTCGTGCACACCGACTTCCGCGTGCGCGAATTCCTCCGCCGCAAGCTCGCCGAGGCATCGGTGAGCCGCATTCAGATAGAGCGCGCCGCGAAGAAGGTGAACATCACGATCCAGACCGCGCGTCCGGGCATCGTGATCGGCAAGAAGGGCGAGGACATCGAGAAGCTGCGCCAGGAGACCGCGAAGCTCCTCGGGATGGCTGTCAGTGATGTGCGCATCAACATCGCCGAGATCCGCAAGCCGGAGCTCGATGCACAGCTGGTCGCCGACAGCATCGCGCAGCAGATCGAGAAGCGCGTGATGTTCCGCCGCGCCATGAAGCGCGCCGTCATGAGCACCATGAGAAGCGGGGCCCTCGGCGTGAAGGTGCGCGTGTCCGGCCGTCTGAACGGCTCAGAGATTGCACGCACGGAGTGGTACCGCGAAGGGCGCATTCCGCTGCACACGTTTCGCGCCGATATTGATTACGGCCTCTCCGAGGCGATGACCACCTACGGCGTGATCGGCGTCAAGGTGTGGATCTTCAAGGGCGAGGTGTTCGAGAAGACCGCCATCGAGAAGCCGGCCGCCGAGGGCGAGGCCGGCGCCCCGCAGGCCCCGGCCCCGGCCCCGGCCCCCGCCGCGGCGCCGGCCGCCGAAGCGCCGGCGCAGGCGTAAGGAGCCGCAATGCTGCAGCCCAAACGCACCAAGTACCGCAAGCAGTTCAAGGGCCGCAACGGCGGCCTGGCGCATCGCGGGAGCAATGTCTCGTTCGGCGAGTTCGGCCTGAAGGCCACCAGCCGCGCCCGCATGACCGCGCGCGAGATCGAGGCGGCGCGCCGCGCGATGGCCCGCTACGTGAAGCGCGGCGGACAGATCTGGATCCGCGTGTTTCCCGACGTGCCGATCAGCAAGAAGCCGCTCGAGGTCCGAATGGGCAGCGGCAAGGGCAACGTGGAGTACTACGTTGCGCGCGTCCAGCCCGGCAAGGTGCTCTTCGAGATGGAGGGCGTCGACGAGACGACGGCCCGCGAGGCCTTCCGGCTTGCCGGCTCGAAGCTCTCGGTGTCCACCAGTTTCGTCAAACGGCAGGTTCGATAAATGGACGTCAAAGAGCTGCGCAGCAAGACTTCCGCCGAGCTCAGCGATGAGCTCTTCAAGCTCCGCAAGGAGCAGTTTGCCCTGAGGCTGCAGCGGGCCACGGGCCAGGCGCCGAAGCCCGACCAGTTCGGCAAGGTGCGGCGGAGCATCGCGCGCGTGAAGACCGTCGTGCAGCAGCAGCGCAAGACGGGTGGAGAGAAGAAGTGAGCGCTAACGAAACCAACACCGCACCGGCGGCAGCCGACGCCAGGTCCCCGCGCATCCTCACGGGGCGCGTGGTGAGCGACAAGATGCAAAAGACGGTCGCCGTCGAGATCGAGCGGCTGATCAAGCACCCCACGTACGGCAAGTACGTGCGGCGCACGACCAAGCTCCTCGCTCACGACGAGAACGGCGAGTCCCACGTCGGCGACCTCGTGACCATCACGCCATGCCGTCCGCTCTCGCGGCGCAAGTCCTGGCGTCTGGTCAAGGTGGTCGAGAAGGCCGCCGGACGCTGAAGGGAACGCCAACATGATCCAGCTCCGCACGATGCTCAATGCCGCCGACAACAGCGGCGCGCGCACCCTGATGTGCATCAAGGTGCTCGGCGGCACCCGCCGCCGCTACGCCACCGTGGGCGATGTCATCAAGGTCAGCGTCAAGGATGCCATTCCGCGCGGCAAGGTGAAGAAGGGCGAGGTCTACGACGCGGTGGTCGTGCGCACCCGGCGCGGCGTGCGGCGCGCGGACGGCTCGCTGATCCGCTTCGACGGCAACGCGGCGGTGCTGCTGACCAACAAGCTCGAGCCGATCGGCACCCGTATCTTTGGGCCCGTGACGCGCGAGCTGCGGACGCAGCAGTTCATGAAGATCATCTCGCTCGCCCCCGAGGTGCTGTGATGCAGAAGATCAGAAAGGGTGACAACGTCATCGTGACGAGCGGCCGCGACAAGGGCCGCCGCGGCGCCGTCATCCAGGTGCTCGCCGACGGCCGCGTGCTCGTCGAGAGCGTCAACATGGTGAAGAAGCACACCAAGCCGAACCCCCAGGCCGGCAAGCCGGGCGGCATCGTCGAGAAGGAAATGCCGCTGCCCGTCTCCAAGGTGGCCATCTGGAATCCCGGCGCCAAGAAGGCGGACCGCGTCGGGTTCAAGCTGCTCGCCGACGGCAAGAAGGTGCGTTTCTTCAAGTCCAACGGAGAGATGCTCGACGCGTAAGCGTCGGGCGGAATTGAAACCTATGGTCAGGCTACAGAAGTATTATCGCGAGCAGGTGCTCTCCCGCCTGCAGCGGGACCTCGGGATCGCGAATCCCATGGAGGTGCCGCGCATCACCAAGATCACGGTGAACATGGGCGTCGGCGAGGCGGTCGCGGACAAGAAGGTGATGGACGCGGCGGTGGCGGATCTCGCCAAGATCACCGGCCAGAAGCCGCTCGTGACCAAGTCCCGCAAGGCGATCGCCTCGTTCAAGATCCGCGAGGGCCTCGCGATCGGCTGCAAGGTGACGTTGCGCGGCGCTCGGATGTACGAGTTCCTCGACCGGCTCATCAGCATCGCGATACCCCGCATCCGCGATTTCCGCGGCGTCTCGCCGCGTTCCTTCGATGGACAGGGCAACTACAGCCTGGGCGTCAAGGAGCAGATTATTTTCCCCGAGATCCAGTACGACCAGATCGACCAGATCCGGGGCATGGACATCACGATTACCACGACGGCGAAGGACAGCCGTCAAGGCCGAGCTCTGCTCGAGGCTTTCAACTTCCCTTTCCGGAAGTAAGAGGAACCGGTACGCCTATGGCGAAGACGAGCATGGTCCAGCGCGAGAAGCGTCGCGCCAAGATCGTGAAGAGATACGCGGGCAAGCGGGCACAGCTGAAGGAGCTGATCCGCAGCCCCAAGACCTCCCCCGAGGAGCGCGCCGCGAGCCAAGCGAAGCTGCAATCGCTGCCGCGGGACGCGAGCCCGTCGCGTGGCCGCAGACGCTGTGCGATCACGGGCCGCTCGCGCGGGGTCTACCGCAAGTTCGGCCTCTCGCGCGTGAAAGTGCGCGAGGTCGCCAACCGCGGCGAGATTCCCGGCCTATCGAAGGCGAGCTGGTGAGGAACGCCACATGAGCATGACCGATCCGATCGCCGATCTCCTGACGCGCATCCGCAACGGCCAGACAGCGGGCAAGGCCGAGGTTCGCCTCGCCTCTTCGAAGCTGAAGACCGCGATCGTCAAGGTGCTGAAGGACGAGGGCTACATCGCCGACTTCCGCCTCGATGAGGAGAGCGGCACCGAGGCCCTGCCGGTCCTCATCATCGGCCTGAAGTACTTCGAAGGCCGCCCGGTCATCGACCGCCTGGAGCGGGTCAGCCGGCCGGGCCTGCGGATCTACCGCGGCAAGGACGAGCTGCCCAAGGTGCTGGGCGGCATGGGGACGGTGATCGTCTCCACGCCGAAGGGCGTCATGACCGACAGGCAGGCCCGCTCCATCGGCCAGGGCGGCGAAGTGCTCTGCATCGTGGCGTAACGGAGAGCAATCCATGTCGAGAATTGCCAAAGCGCCCGTCCCGCTGCCGCAGGGCGTCACCGCGACGATCGCGGGCAGCTCCGTGACGCTGAAGGGCGCCAAGGGCTCGCTCAGCCTCACTCTGGGCCACGGCGTCACGGTCGTGCAGGCGGAGAAGCGCCTCGAGGTGAGTTACACCGATCCGGGCCAGCCGCGCACCCTCGCCGGCTCCGCGCGCGCGCACCTTGCCAACATGGTGCAGGGCGTGACCAAGGGCTACGAGAGGAAGCTCGAGCTCGTGGGCGTAGGCTTTCGCGCCCAGGTGCAGGGCAAGGGGCTCAACCTCACGCTCGGGTTCTCGCACCCGGTGAATTTCCCCATTCCCGAGGGAATCACCATCGAGACGCCGAGCCAGACCGAGATCCTAATCAAAGGCGTCGACCTGCAGCAGGTGGGGCAGGTGGCCGCGAAGATCCGCGACATCCGCCCGCCGGAGCCGTACAAGGGCAAGGGCGTGCGCTACGCGAACGAGAAGATCTCCCTCAAGGAGGGCAAGAAGAAATGATCACCTCCAAGAAGGGCCGGCGCCTGCGCCGCGCGGTCAAGACGCGCGCGCACATCCGCGACCTCGGCATCGCGCGGCTCACCGTGCACCGCACACCGCGCCACATCTATGCGCAGGTCAGCGATCCGGCCGGCTCGACAGTGATCGCCGCCGCCTCGACTCTGCAGGAGTCGGTGCGCCAGGGGCTCAAGGGCACCGGCAACGTCGATGCCGCCAAGGCCGTCGGCCGTGCCATCGCGCAGCGCGCGCAGGCCGCGGGCGTGAAGAAGGTCGCCTTCGACCGTGCGGGATTCCAATTTCACGGGCGCGTACAGGCGCTCGCCGAGGCCGCGCGCGAAGCGGGCCTCGAATTCTGATCAGGCCAAGGTAGACGACACATATGGCAAGAGCGGAAAAGGGCCAGCCCCAGGACGAGCTTCTCGAGAAGCTTGTCGCGGTCAATCGCACGGCGAAGGTCGTCAAGGGCGGCCGGCAATTCGGCTTCACGGCGCTCACCGTGGTGGGCGACGGCGCCGGCCGGGTGGGCTACGGCTTCGGCAAGGCGCGTGAGGTGCCGGTCGCCATCTCCAAGGCGATGACACAGGCGCGCAAGAGCATGGTGAACGTCGCCCTGCGAAACGATTCCCTGTACTACGCTGTCAAAGGGGCACACGGCGCCACGCGCGTCTACATGCAGCCCGCCTCGGAAGGTACCGGCGTCATCGCGGGCGGCGGCATGCGCGCGGTGCTCGAGTGCGCCGGCATCCGCAATGTGCTCGCGAAGAGCTACGGCTCGCGCAATCCGATCAATGTCGTGCGCGCGACGGTGAATGCGCTCGCGAAGATCCGCTCGCCGGAGGACATCGCGGCGAAGCGCGGCAAGAGTCTGGACGAGATCACGGGCTGAGGCGCATGAACGCAGCACAACGCAAGGAGCTGAAGGTCACGCTCGTCAAGAGCCTGAGCGGGCAGCTCGCCAATATCGCCGCCAGCGCGCGGGGACTCGGACTGCGCCGCATCAATCAGACGGTCGACGTCGCCGACACTCCGGAGAACCGCGGCATGATCGGGACCGCCGCTCACCTCCTGAAGGTCGAGCGCGCGGGTTCCGCGTCATGAAGCGGCACGAGCGAGTACTCTCAGGCACACGGACGTGTCCCGCCGCCGCAAGTGGCGGAGCTTCGAGCAAAAACCACGCTTTTTGCTCGAAGCAGCGCTGGGCCGGGCAGGAGCCCGGATCCAGCGCTTTAAACTAGAGAAGGGCTTCAAAGATATGCGACTCAACACACTCAAGCCCGCGCCCGGCGCCAAGCGGCCCCGGCTGCGCGTGGGACGCGGCGCCTCCGCCGGCCAGGGCAAGACCTGCGGCCGCGGCGTCAAGGGTCAGCGCGCCCGCAAGGGCGGCTACCACAAGGTGGGCTTCGAGGGCGGCCAGATGCCGATTCAGCGGCGGTTGCCGAAGGTGGGCTTCCGCTCCGCCATGGCGGCGACTCGCGCTGAGGTACGGCTCGGGGAGCTCGCCCGGGTCGAAGGCGAGACCGTCGACCTCGAGGCCTTGAAGAAGGCTGGTGTCGTGCCGGCGGAAGCCGAGCGCGCCAAGGTGGTGCTATCGGGGTCGCTGGCCAAGGCCGTGACGCTCAAGGGCATCAAGGTCACCAAGGGTGCGCGGGCGGCGATCGAAGCCGCCGGTGGCAAGATCATCGACGAGGCCTGACGGACTTCCGGCGGACCGCCGCAGGCCATCGTTTAATCGAGACGGACCGCAAGACAGCTCACAATCGTGGCGAAATCGACACTCGGTAATCCAGCCGCCGCTCTCGGCGAAGCTCCCCGCTTCGGGGAGATTCGCGCGCGCGTGCTGTTTCTGATCGGCGCCATGATCGTCTACCGCATCGGCACCTTCATCCCGGTGCCCGGCATCAACCCGGCGCAGGTCGCGCGCTTCTTCAGCGAGCAGTCGGGGACGATCTTCGGGATCGCGAACCTCTTCTCCGGCGGCGCGCTGCAGCGCATGTCGATCTTCGCGATGAACGTGATGCCGTACATCTCGGCCTCGATCATCATCCAGATGATGTCGATGGTGGTGCCGAGCCTGATGGAGCTGCGCAAGGAGGGGCAGGCGGGCCAGCGCAAGATCACCGAGTACACCCGCTACGGCTCGCTCATCCTCGCCGTCATCCAGTCGTTCGCCGCCGCCGGCGCCCTGGTCAAGGGCGGCATGACGCTGATGGGCGGCCCGCAGTTCCTGCTGGTCGCCACGATCACCATGACCACCGGCACCATGTTTCTCATGTGGCTCGGCGAGCAGATCACCGAGCGCGGCATCGGCAACGGCATCTCCATGATCATTCTGGCCGGCATCGTCGCGCGGCTGCCGTCCGCGATCGGCGGCATGTTCGCGCAGGTGAGCAGCGGGGAGATGCAGGGGCCGTTTGCGCTGCTCCTCATCATCATCATCGTTGCGGTCACGGCGTTCGTCGTCTACATGGAGAGCGCGCAGCGGCGCATCACCGTCAATTACGCCAAGCGACAGGTCGGGCGGCGCATGTACGCGGCCCAAAGCAGCCATCTGCCGTTCAAGATCAACATGTCGGGCGTCATCCCCCCGATCTTCGCCTCGAGCCTGCTGCTCTTCCCGGCGACCGTGGCCAGCTTCGCCGGCACCGGCAAGGGCCAGTTCGCGGGCTACATGCAGGAGATCGCGGCCGCTCTCGGCTACGGGCAGCCGCTGCAGATGGTGATCTACGGGGTGCTGGTCATCTTCTTCGCCTTCTTCTATACGGCGCTGGTGTTCAATTCCCGCGATACCGCGGACAACCTGAAGAAGTCGGGCGCGTTCATCCCGGGCATCCGCCCCGGCCAGCAGACCGCCGATTACATCGACAAGGTGCTGACGCGCCTGACGCTCTGGGGCGCGCTCTACGTGGCGGCCGTGTGCATCCTGCCGGAGTTCCTGGTGGCCCAGCAGGGCACGCCGTTCGCCTTCGGCGGCACTTCGCTCCTGATCGTCGTCGTGGTGGTGATGGACTTCCGGGCGCAGCTCTCGGCGCACCTCATGTCCCACCACTACCCCGGACTCCTGAAGAAGGCCAATTTGCTCGGGTACGGCCGTACCGGCTCGGGCGGGTGAACATCTATGAAAGTCAGACCCTCGGTCAAGAAGATCTGCAAGAACTGCAAGATCGTGCGCCGCCGGCGCATCGTCTACGTCATTTGCTCCGATCAGCGCCACAAGCAGAGACAGGGGTGAAGGCGTCCCGACGGCACTCAACGTATCGTCGAGAGGCCCGAACGCCCGGCCAGGATAGCCTGGCCCCTCCGAGCGCCGCAGGCGCGAGGTCGGAAGGACACCAGGGAACGGCCCCGCCACCCAGGATGGCCAGTGGCACGGCCTGGAATGTAGTGAATGTTAAGGTTTTCGGTTAAACTACAACGTTTTCCTCTCGGTAAGGCATCATGGCACGCATAGCCGGCATCAATATCCCGATGAACAAGCACGTGTGGGTCGGGCTCACGCATATCTTCGGCGTGGGGCGCGCACGCGCGCAGAGCGTCTGCGAAGGCGCCGGCGTCGACCCGCACGCCAAGGTCAAGGACCTTACGGAGAGCGAGGTCAACGCAATCCGCTCGCAAATCGCCAAGTTCGCCGTCGAGGGCGATCTGCGCCGCGAGGTTTCCATGAACATCAAGCGGCTGATGGACCTGGGCTGCTATCGCGGCATCCGGCATCGCCGGGGCCTGCCGGTGCGCGGTCAGCGCACCCGCACCAATGCCCGCACGCGCAAGGGCCCGCGCAAGCAGGCCGTGAAGCTCAACGCGCCGCCGGGCAAAGCTTAAACCGAGGATTTTCGATAAATGGCTGATCAGAAGCAGCAGGGCGGCGCGGCAGGGGCCGGCGCCGGCGCCAAGAAACCGAAGAAGGCGCGCAAGAATGTGCTCGACGCGATCGCGCACGTGCATGCCTCCTTCAACAACACCATCATCACGATCACCGACCGCCAGGGCAATACACTGTCCTGGGCGACGGCGGGCGGCTGCGGCTTCCGCGGCTCCCGCAAGAGCACCCCGTTCGCTGCCCAGGTCGCGGCGGAGAAGGCGGGAGTCGCAGCTCAGGAGCACGGCGTCAAGAACGTCGAAGTGCGCGTCGGTGGCCCGGGTCCGGGCCGCGAGTCCGCAGTACGTGCGCTGAACAACTGCGGTCTGAAGATCAGCAGCATTGCGGACGTCACGCCGATTCCCCACAACGGCTGCCGCCCGCCGAAGAAGCGCAGAGTCTGAGGTCGCAGCATGGCGCGTTATACAGGTCCGAAGTGCAAGCTCTCCCGCCGCGAGGGCACCGATCTCTTCTTGAAAAGCGGCGTCAAGCCCTTAGAAAACAAGTGCAAGCTCAGCGTGCCGCCCGGCGGCATCAAGGGCGAGCGGCGCCAGCGCCTCTCCGACTACGGCACGCAGCTGCGCGAGAAGCAGAAGCTGCGCCGCATGTACGGCGTGCTCGAGCGTCAGTTTGGCAACTACTACGAGGCGGCGGCCCGTCGCAGCGGCTCCACCGGCGAGAACCTGCTGAAGCTCCTCGAGTGCCGTCTGGACAACGTGGTCTACCGCATGGGCTTCGCCGCGACCCGCGCCGAGGCGCGGCAGCTGGTCAGCCACAAGGCGATCACGGTGAACACTCGGCCGGTGACGATAGCTTCCTACCAGGTGAAGGCTGGCGATACCGTGGAAGTGCGGGAGAAGTCGCGCAAGCAGCTCCGCATCCAGAGCGCGCTCGGCATCGCCCAGCAGGTGGGCCTCCCCGAGTGGGTCGAGGTCAACGACAAGGAATTCCGCGGCGTCTTCAAGTCGGCGCCCAGCCGCGACGATGTCCTGCCGGACATCAACGAGAACCTGGTCGTGGAGCTGTATTCGAAGTAATCGGCCCCGGGTCTCCATCCGGGGCCCATCCGTTTTGGTTTGCGCCGGCTGTCGTGGCCGGCAAGGTGAGACTGCAATGCAGGGATCCGTTTCAGAGTTCTTGAAGCCCCGCGTGGTGAAGGTGCAGCCCGTTGCCCCTCGCCAGGCGCGCGTTACCATCGAGCCATTCGAGCGCGGCTTCGGCCATACGCTCGGCAACGCGCTGCGCAGGGTGCTGCTCTCGTCCATGCCCGGCAGCGCCATCACCGAGGCGGAGATCGAAGGCGTACTGCACGAGTACACCAGCATCGAGGGCGTCCAGGAGGACGTCGTCGACATTCTGTTGAATCTGAAGTTGGTGGCGATCCGCATGCACTCGCGCGACAGCGCGGAGCTGCGGCTGCAGAAGAAGGGCCCGGGCCCGGTGACGGCGGGCGACATCCAGACCGACCACGACATCGAAGTGGTCAACCCGGACCTCGTCATCGCCAACCTGACCAAGGCCGGTGAGCTCAGCATGATCCTGCGTGTGGAGCGGGGACGCGGCTACCGTCCCGCCGCCGCGCGTGCGGTGTTCGAAGAGCAGTCGCGCCCGATCGGCCGCCTGCAGCTCGATGCTTCGTTCTCCCCCGTGCGCCGCGTGACGTACTCCGTCGATGCGGCCCGCGTGGAGCAGCGCACCGACCTCGACAAGCTGGTCATCGACATCGAGACCAATGGCACGATCGACGCCGAGGAGGCGATCCGCCGCGCTGGCGCGATTCTGAAGGATCAGCTGTCGGTGTTCGTCGACCTGCAGGGCGAGGAAGAGGCCACCACCAAGGTCTCGGAGATGCAGTTCGATCCGATCCTGCTGCGTCCCGTGGACGAGCTCGAGCTCACCGTGCGCAGCGCCAACTGCCTCAAGGCGGAGAACATCCACTACATCGGCGATCTGGTGCAGCGCACGGAGGTGGAGCTGCTGCGCACGCCGAACCTCGGCAAGAAATCGCTGACGGAGATCAAAGAGGTGCTGCAGAGCCACGGGCTGATGCTTGGCATGCGGCTCGACGGCTGGCCGCCGGCCAGCCTCAAGCACGACGAAGGCCGGGACGTAATCTAAGGTCGATTCATGAGACACCAACTGACGGGCCGGCAGCTCTCGCGCAACAGCTCGCACCGGCAGGCGCTGATGCGAAACATGAGCGTGTCGCTCCTGCGGCACGAGACGATCCGGACCACACTGCCCAAGGCCAAGGAGCTGCGGCGGGTCGTGGAGCCGCTGATCACCCTGGGTAAGAGCGACAGGGACGCCAACCGCCGCCTGGCGTTCGCGCGGCTGCGCGATGCCGAGGTGGTGGAGAAGCTCTTTGTGGAGCTGGGGCCCCGCTTCAAGGCACGTCCGGGCGGCTATACCCGGATCCTGCGCATGTCGCCCCGCCCCGGAGATTCCGCGACGATGGCCCTCATGCAGCTGGTCGAGGGGCCGGCCGCGGCCCCCGCAGCGGAGGGGGAGGGCAAGAAGAAGCCCCGCCGGCGCGCCAAGGCGAAGGCCAAGAGCGAGGCGAAGCCGAAGAAAGCCGCCAAGGCCGCCGCCGCCTGAGCCCAAAGCCATCGCCACGACCACGACGGCCGCGCGGGCTCGAACAGCCCGCGCGGCCGTCGTCTTTACGGCATCCGCGGCGATCCGCTAGGCTCGCGCCACCAACCGGGGAGGTGTCCTGCCATGAGTCTCATCAGTGAATTCAAAGAATTTGCCGTCAAGGGCAGCGTGATAGACCTGGCCGTGGGCTTCGTCATCGGCGGGGCGTTCGGCAAGGTGGTCAGTTCTCTGGTGTCGGATCTCATCATGCCGCCGCTGGGCGTCATCATCGGGCGGGTCGACTTCAGCAAGATGGCGCTGCAGATCGGAACGAACCCCAAGGGCGGCCCGGTCCTGCTGCAGTACGGAATGTTCGTGAATGCGGTGATCGCGTTCCTGATCGTCGCCTTCGCGCTCTTCATGATCATCAAGGCCGTCAACCGCCTGCGCCGAGCCCCGCAGCCCGCGCCGGCCGTGCCGCCGCCGCCGACCAAGTCCGAGGAGCTGCTCGGAGAGATTCGCGACCTGTTGGCGAAGCGGGCATAGCGCGCTTCGCTCCCGGCCGCAGGTGACGTCCTAAGCGGCGGCTGATGCGGCCCCGAAGGCGTCGCGAGTCAGGTTCTCGCAGCCCGTGGCGGTTACCGCAAGATCGTCTTCGACGCGGATGCCGCCGAACTTGCGGAGCGAATCGACGCGGCGCCAATTGATGCGCGCCGAGCGCTCGTCGGCGCGGGCCGCCTCGAGAAGCTGCGGAATGAAGTAGAGGCCCGGCTCCATCGTGACGACGAAGCCCTCCTGCAGAGTGCGGGTGAGCCGCAGGTAGGGGTGTCCCTCGGGACGGGGGATCTCGCCGCCGTCAGGAGAGCGCATGAAGCCGCCGGCGTCATGGACCTCCAGGCCCAGGAGATGGCCGATACCGTGGGGGAGGAACACGCGGGTCGTGGCCGTGGTCACCGCTTCCTCGGCGCCGCAGGTGATGATGTCGGCTTCGCGCAGAACGCCGGCGAGCAGGCGATGGGCCTGCAGGTGCACTTCCCGCCAGTCGACGCCGGGTCTCACGCCCGCGCAGAGGGCCTGCTGCATGCGGTCCATGCGGCCGATCAGGGCGGCAAAGTCCGCATCGCGATGCGAGTAGCTTCGGGTGATATCGCTGGCGTAGCCGGCGAATTCCGCTCCGGCGTCGATCAGGAGGGAGTGGCGCTGCGCTGGGAGGGAAGTCTCCAGCACCTGGTAGTGCAGAATGGCGGCGCCCTCGTTCAGGGCCACGATGGGGTTGTAGGGCAGATCCTGCTCGCGCTGGCCGCAGGCGCCGACGAAGGCGAGCTCGATCTCGAACTCCGAGGCGCCGGCCTCGAAGGCGCGGGCAGCGGCGAGATGGCCGCGTGTGCCCACGCGGCTCGCCTGGCGCAGGCACGCGAGCTCGTAAGGAGACTTGGTGGCGCGCGGGAAATCGAGGTGCCGGATGAGGCGCGGCGGATTGATGTCGGCCACTGCCCAGGTTGGGAGCTCGGCGAGCGAGTCGCCCAGAAAGGCGGTGGTCCGCAGGCTGGCAGGCAGGACCCGGCGCGCCGCGTCCAGGTCGCGGCACGGATGAATGTCGAAGTGACGCGTCCAGTAGCCCTGCGGCAGCGCCGGCGGCTTGTACCAATAATCGTCAGGCTGGTGCAGCGCGAGCAGCGGACGGCGGCCGGGCTCGAAGTAGAGGAAGCTGTCCGGCGCCTCGAGCAGCGGCGCCCAGACCTTGAAAGGGGCGTGGACCTCGAAGGGGTAGGTCCGGTCGTCCTGAAATACGGGCAGGAGAGAGCCGGAGTGCACGAGGAGGGCGGAGTAGCCGCAAGCTTCGAGCGCCCGGGCCGTACGCAGGCAGACTCCCTCTAGGTGCGCGGCAAACAAGTCCTCGAGCGAGTTCGGCCCGGCCAAGGGTCGTGCAGGGGCGCCAACGTCGGCCATCTTCGGGTCTCCGGCGGGGAAAGAGCTCGATTGTAAGCTCCTCGACCGGCCCCGAATTGTCGTTTCAAGACGACAGCAAGAAGCTCAGACTGTTTCAAATCCCGGACTGACCCGATAAAATTCGGACGCGCGACCCGTGAAGGACTCGCGGAACGATAACAAAAGTCGTTCAGAAGGCTTTCTCGTAATGGCTCTCTCACCAAAGCATCGGGGTACCGATCGATGAACACAAAAGTTGCTCTTAGCGCGCTTGCTGCAGCACTGTTGCTGACGGCCTGTGCGAAGAACCCGCCCGCCAGCACCCAGCCGGCCGCCGCTCCGCCGGCTTCGTCCGAGAGCAGCGCTCCGGCCGCTCCGGCCGCGGCCCCGTCGGACAATTCCGGTGGCTCGATGTCCAACCCGTCGGACAATTCCTCGTCCGGGTCGGGTGACAGCGGCAGCACGCCGCCGGCCAGCACGCCGCCGGCCACGCCTCCCGCCAGCACACCGCCGGCCAGCGGCGGCGGCAGCAAGTAAGCAGCCGCTCCGCCCCCGGGAGGCGATCAGTCGCCTCCCGGCACTGGTTGAGCAGACGGCCCGGCCGGATCGCGCGAGCGAGCCGCCGGGCCGTTTGTCTTCGGGACTTCGGGAAGCCGACATGACGGTTAGCGTGCGCGATGCGCGGAACACGGAAGGCGACCGCCTCTGGATCCAGAGTGTTTATCGCGATTATCTCGACGATCTCGCGCCGGGCACCGGCACCTTTCCCGCGCTCGGTGAAGTGGGACATCGGGAGCCGGATCAGCTGCTGCGCTGGTTCGGCGATCCCAACAGTTTTCCGCTCGTCATCCTGAGATCCTCGCAGCCCGTCGGCTTCGCGCTGGTGGTGCGCGCGGGCGCCGCCGCCAGCCGTGACCCACGGCCCGCCATCGACTACCGCATGGCGGAATTCTTCATCTCCCGCGCCGTGCGGCGCCTCGGCATCGGTGCCACCGCCGTCAGGCTCATCTTCAGCCGCTTCGCCGGCCGCTGGGAGATCACGGAGTACCTGCGCAATACCAGCGCCGTGAGCTTCTGGCGCCGCGTCGTCGCGAGCTACACGCGCGGCAATTACCTCGAGCGCATCGTCAACGGCGAGGTGCGGCAGACTTTCGTCTCGGGCGCAGGCTAGTTGCCCATCGGCTCATGTCGACCCCGAATCATGAAGCGGCATGAGCGCGCGCCCCAGGCACAGGGAGGTGCCCCGCCGCCGCGGAGCGAGGCGGTGCTTTGCTCGACCCATCCGGCCCAAACCACGCTCTTTGCCCAAAGCTGCGCCGGGCCGGGCAGGCGCCCGGATCCAGCGCTTCGGACTAGCGCGCCCGTGCGCCGGCCCGGCCCTCTCTCGCGAGCAGCGGCCGCAGGTACGCGCCGGTGTGCGACCGCGGCTGCGCCGCGACCTGCTCCGGGGTTCCGGCCGCGAGAATCTCGCCGCCGCCCTCGCCGCCCTCCGGGCCGAGGTCGATCACCCAGTCGGCGCTCTTGATGACATCGAGGTTGTGCTCGATGATCACGATCGTATTGCCCTGGTCGCGCAGCCGATGCAGCACATCGAGCAGCTGGGCGACGTCGTGGAAGTGCAGGCCGGTGGTCGGCTCGTCCAGGATGTAGAGGGTGCGGCCGTGGACCGGGCGGGCGAGCTCGCGGGCGAGCTTGACACGCTGAGCCTCGCCGCCGGAAAGCGTGGTCGCGTTCTGGCCCAGATGAATGTAGGCGAGCCCGACGTCGGTCAGGGTCTGGAGCCTGACGGCGACGCCGGGCACGTTCTGGAAGAAGCGCAGCGCCTCCTCCACGGTCATCTCCAGCACCTCGTGGATGTTCTTGCCGCGGTAGCGGATCTCGAGAGTCTCGCGGTTGTAGCGCTGGCCCTTGCAGACGTCACAAGCCACGTAAACGTCCGGGAGGAAGTGCATCTCGACCTTGATCACGCCATCACCCTGACATGCTTCGCACCGTCCGCCCTTGACGTTGAAGCTGAAGCGGCCGGCGTCGTAGCCGCGCGCGCGCGCCTCCGGGACTGCCGCGTAAAGCTCGCGGACCGGGGCGAAGAGGTTCGTATAGGTCGCGGGGTTGGAGCGCGGGGTGCGGCTGATCGGCGTCTGATCGATGTCGATCACGTGGTCGATGTCTTCGAGCCCCTCGATCTCCTCGCAGGGCGCCGGGGCGGGCGCGGCGGTGCGGCCGTTGATTTTCGCGACGGCGTGACTGAAGAGCGTGTCGATGATCAGCGTGGACTTCCCGGAGCCCGACACCCCGGTGACACAGGTCAGCAGCCCGAGTGGGATTTCCGCGGTGACGCCGCGCAGGTTGTTGCCGGAGGCGCCGACGATCCGGATCCGCTTGTCGGGCGATCGGGGGGTGCGCTGCCGCGGCAGGGCGACCGTCCGCTTGCCGCTCAGATACTGGCCGGTGAGCGAGGCCGGGTTGGCCTCGATCTCCTGCGGTGTCCCTTCGGCGACGATGTGGCCGCCGTGTGCGCCGGCGCCGGGTCCCAGGTCGACGACATGGTCGGCCTCGCGGATCGCCTCCTCATCGTGCTCGACCACGATCACGCTGTTACCGAGGTCACGCAGCCGTTTGAGCGTGCCGAGGAGCCGCGCGTTGTCGCGCTGATGAAGGCCGATCGAGGGCTCATCGAGAATGTACATGACGCCGGTGAGGCCGGAGCCGACCTGGCTCGCGAGGCGGATGCGCTGCGCCTCGCCGCCCGACAGGGTGTCGGCGCCGCGGTCCAGCGTCAGATATTGCAGGCCGACATCGGCGAGGAATCGGAGCCGCTGGACGACTTCCTTGACGATCGGAGTCGCGACCTCGCCTCGCCAGCCCTCGAGCGTCAGCGAGCGATAGAGCTCCAGCGCGTGCCCGACGCTCAGGCGGGTGACCTCGGGAAGCGCCTTTTCGCC
Organism: Pseudomonadota bacterium; assembly: GCA_019352035.1. Taxonomy (GTDB): domain Bacteria; phylum Pseudomonadota; class Gammaproteobacteria; order Steroidobacterales; family Steroidobacteraceae; genus 13-2-20CM-66-19. The sequence goes on from JABBNZ010000001.1 coordinate 19,343, forward strand.
GACGAACACGAAGCGCGCCGCGCGTGTCAGACGCGCCCCGCCGCAGTCCGGGCAGGTGCGCACGCCCAAGTATCTGGCAAGCTCGTCGCGGACCGTGGCGGATTCCGTCTCGCGGTAACGCCGCTCGAGGTTCGGCAGAATTCCCTCGAAGGGATGGCGCTTCACCGTCGCGCGGCGCTTGCCTTCGGATCGACCCTCGCTGTAGCGGAACTCGATCGATTCCTCGCCGCTGCCGTACAGCAACACCTGGCGGGCGCGCTCCGGGAGCTGCGTCCACGGCACCTCGATGTCGAAGCCGTAATGGCGGGCGAGGGACTGAATGAGCTGAAAATAATGGCTGTTGCGACGGTCCCAGCCGCGTACCGCGCCGCTCGCGAGCGACAGGTCCGGATGCATGACGACACGCTGCGGGTCGAAGAACTGCTGCGTGCCCAGGCCGTCGCACGTCGGACAGGCGCCCGCCGGGTTGTTGAAGGAGAAGAGCTTCGGCTCCAGGGACGGCACGCTGTAGCCGCAGATCGGGCAGGCATGGCGGCTGGAGAAGACCGGCTCTCGCTGTGCGTCCTGCTCCGCGAGAGCCCCGGCCTGGCCATCCTGGCCAGGCGTTCGCCGCTTACGCGGCTCACCCTCGCGCTGCGGCTCACCCAGGAAGGTGAGCCGCGCGAGGCCGCCCGAGAGCCGCAGCGCGGTCTCGAAGGACTCCGCCAGGCGCTGTTGGACGTCGGGCCGCAGGCGCAGGCGATCCACGACCGCCTCGATCGTGTGCTTGCGCTTCGGGTCGAGCTCCGGCAGGCCCTCCATGTCATGGATGCGTCCGTCGACCCGCACCCGCACGAACCCCTGATCGCGCAGCGAATCCAGAATGTCCGCATGCTCGCCCTTGCGATCGCTCACCATCGGAGCGAGCAGCGCGACGGCGGTACCTTCCGGGAGCTTCAGAACCTGATCGACCATCTGGCTGACCGTCTGCGCCGTCAGGTCGATTCCGTGATCGGGACAGCGCGGCGTTCCGGCGCGCGCATAGAGCAGCCGCAGATAATCGTAGATCTCCGTGATGGTGCCGACCGTCGAGCGCGGATTGCGGGAAGTGGCCTTCTGCTCGATGGCGATGGCGGGCGAGAGGCCCTCGATGCTGTCGACATCGGGCTTGTCCATCATGGAGAGGAATTGCCGCGCGTACGCGGAGAGCGACTCCACGTAGCGCCGCTGCCCTTCGGCGTAGAGAGTGTCGAAGGCGAGCGAGGATTTGCCGGAGCCGGACAGCCCTGTGACCACGATCAGCCGCTCTCGCGGCAGGTCGAGATCGATGCTCTTCAGATTGTGAGTGCGTGCCCCGCGGACACGGATTGCTTGCATGGCACGACCCAGGAGCCTAAACGGCCGAATCTACACGTTCACGCAGTCTTTCGCGCTTCGCGACCGGCTCGCGCGCGTCTACAATGACGGCTCTTCGTAGCGGCCAGGGCCGGTGACGGCCCGCAGGGGCGCCGCGCGGCCGGCAAAAGTCACGCCTTTGGCCGGCGGCAACGAAGGCACGGTCCGAAAAAGCGCCACAGGCGACTTTTTCCAATAGATCAAGAGGGCATATTCATGGCGCGCGGAGTCAACAAAGTCATCCTCATCGGTCACCTGGGCGCGGACCCGGAGACACGCGCCATGCCCTCGGGCAGCAGCGTGGCGAACCTGCGGATCGCGACCACCGAGAGCTGGCGCGACAAGCAGAGCGGCGAGCAGCAGGAGCGCACCGAGTGGCATCGCGTCGCGCTCTTCGGCCGCCTGGCGGAGATCGCCAGCGAGTACCTGCGCAAGGGCTCGCAGGTCTATATTGAGGGGAGCCTGCGCACTCGCAAGTGGCAGGACAAGCAGGGCAACGAGCGCTACAGCACCGAGATCGTCGGCAACGAGATGCAGATGCTCGGCGGCCGAGGCGGCGGTGCCGGCGCGCCCGCTTCGGGCGGCGCAACCTCCGGCGGCGCCCCGCGCGAGCCCATGCCGGACTATGCCGGGCCCGGCGGCGGCGGCGGCTCCGCTGGCGGCGGCGAGCGGGAAGACTTCGACGACGATATCCCGTTCTAGCGGACCATTCTTAGTTCGTAAGCAAAAGGCTCTGGGAAGGGGAAATCCCAGGGCCTTTCGCCATCTATGAACCGAAGGAGCTTGAGCATTGCTGGCTACGCTCGAGTACCACCGAATGCGTAAAACAAGGCCACCTCCCGCTGTACGCACCATTTCGCCTTCGGTCCGCCTCGCGATGCTTCTGGCACGATTCGACGGGAGTCTCGCTCTTTCACCCCACCCTTTGAGCCCTGACGGGACTTTGCGGTCGAGGCCCCGCAGCCAGCAGGCGTGGCCGGCGGCCATTGTCTCATTTCCACCACATCGCCAGCCACCGATCGCCTAGCCTGCGAGCGCAGGCTCGTCCGACAAGGTGACGCCGGCACCCTGCGGGAGGTAGCGCTGTGGCTGAAAAGCATCAGATGTTATAAATGGATACAATGAACTACTATAAATGTAACTCTTAGTCAATAACAACTAAACAGTTCCGCATTACTCTCCGATTTTAGCGAGAATCAAGCTGAGACTTGTGTATTCTGATTCATGAGCAAGGGGTGCTCGTGGAACACGTGGCCGGGGGGCACCAGGCCGCGAGAACGATCCGGCGCGCGCAGCCGCGCCGAACGCGCTCGTGCCGATTCGCGGCGCCAGCGGCGAGAGGCGTCCGGTGAGCTGTAATAACGAAGCCCAGAGGTTGTCCTATGAATGTTGACTGTCGCCGTTCCTTTCTCCGGCACGTTGCGGTGCCCGCTGCGTGCCTTTGCTCATGCCTCCTGGTCGCCGCCACTGCTCGCGCGCAACAGCCGGCTGGCGCAGGCCCTGCTGGCCCGCAGGCTGCAGCGAGGCAGAGCGCCGGCACGCTCGGAATGATCATCGTCACTGCGACCAGGCACGCCACGAACATCCAGCAGACGCCGATGGCGATTAGCGCGGCGACCGGGCACACGCTGGCGGCAATGGGGATTACCGACAGCACGCAGCTCGCGCAGATAGCTCCGGACCTGACCTTCCGCCCAAACCCGGATGGTGGCAGCGAAATCGTCGTTCGCGATATCCAGTCCTCGGGAGAGCCCACCACGGGTCTCTATTACGGCGAGATACCAGTGATCGGGTCCGTGGGTGTAACCAGCAATGCCGGCGGAACGACCCCGGACGTCCGTCTGTACGATGTCCAGCGCGTGGAGGTGCTGCGCGGCCCGCAGGGGACTCTCTTCGGCTCCAGCTCGATGGCCGGCACTGTCCGCATCCTTTTCAACGAGCCCAATCTCGTGCGGTACGACGGCGCCGTAGATGCCGAGGTCACTTCAGTGCAGAACGGCGGACTGGGCACCGAAGAGCAGGGAATGCTGAACTTGCCGCTCATCAGCAACCTGCTCGGCGCGCGCGCCGTCGTTTACAAGCAGCACACCGGCGGATGGCTTGGTAACTCAGTGTACGGCCTGAAAAACTTCAACCAGGGCAACGCCGAGGGCGGGCGACTGGAGCTGCGCCTGAAGCCAAAGCAGGGCGTCACGATCGATCTGCTCGCGGTTGATCAGCGGCATGCGGGCTTCGGCCCTCAATGGAGCTACTCGACCTCCAGGCAGGGCGGCCCGCTGTACGATCAGAACCTCGTGATCCAGACGCCACAGTCGGACGAACTGCAGTTGTACGGCGCGACGCTCGACTGGGATATGGGGCCTGTGACCCTGCACCTGATCACCTCATACGGCACCCGGGACATGAAGTTCATGTTCGATTATTCGCCGTTGTTCCGAGCCGAGGCCGCAAGTGCCACGCCGACGACGCACGGCTGTGAGGTCTACGAGAACACCGGGGGTGCCCCCTGTAGTGCAACGCAGCTCGCCTCCTACCAGGGGTATGGGTATTCGCTCGACCACATCGCGGCGTATCAGCCTCAGACCACCCGGAACATAACACAGGAGGTGCGTTTGACCTCCTCTGGCGACACGCGACTGACCTGGACCGTCGGCGGCTTCTTCGATCAGCGAAACACCGACGTGGTGAGTCAGCTAAACATCGTCGACCCCAACAACGGCATCATGTACGAGCCGACGACCGTGACGCCAATCACGGTCGGAAACGTCACCCGGCCGCCGACCACGGCATACCAACGTACCATCAGGGACGTGCTGGACCAGGTCGCAGGATATGCGCAGCTGACGTATGCGGTGACCCACAAGCTCGACCTGACCGCGGGCACTCGCCGCTTCACCTACGACGATGCCGTCAGCGGAGCCGAGCAGGTCGGCCAACCCCTGGTGGGTCTTACCGTGCAACCATGGTCGATCGCCCGCACCACCTATTCCGGCGAGGTGTCCAAGTTCGGGATGGATTACAAGTGGACCCCTGACATCTTTACCTACGTTTCGGCGTCACAGGGTTTTCGCCCCGGCGGTGTCAACCAGGTGGTCGGTCTGCCGGCGGCACTGGGCCCCTATAAGCCGGACAGCCTGTGGGATTACGAGCTGGGTGTGAAGTCCGCCTGGCTGAACCACAGGCTGATAGCCAACGCCGATGTTTTCGAGATCGACTGGACCAACATGCAGACCTCGGCATCGACGGACAACGGATCCATCGGGTTCGTCACCAATGCCGGCGATGTACGCGTTCAGGGTGTGGAGCTCTCCCTGAGAGCCGAGCCGGTGAACGGCTTGCAGCTCTCCGCTTCCGGTTCCTTCACACCCGCGCGTCTCGTCGGTAATCAGGTTGCGCCTGCTGGAATCACCGTCAACGGCGCGGGCCTGAACGGCGACTATGTGCCCAACTCGCCCAAGGTCACTGCCCAGCTCTCGGCGCAATACACCGCTCTACTCAACTCGAACCTCGACTGGCTCGCGCGCATCGACAGCGACTATACGGGCGTTTCCTGGACCGTCTTCAACCATACCAACAACTATGAGCAGGAGTTGCCGGGATACGCGCTCGAGAACATCCGCTTGGGTATCGAGAACTCAGATGGGCGGTGGGGCACATACTTCTTCATCAGTAATGTCTTGAACAAAATTGGTATTTACACCAAGACATATGGCATTACCGTCGGTCCGTCACCCGCCCTGGAGGTGACGTCCACCATGCCTCGCACCTTTGGCATCGAAGCGAACTACCACTTTTCTCCCAATTGACGCGCCAGTGGGGAGCCGGGATGAGCTGGCAGGCGCTCTCGGCCGCGGTTGCGGCGCCGGTACCGACCGGCAGGCTCGTGGGTGCGCTGCGCTGCGTTGGCGCAGCGTGCTTGCGTCTGCGCAGGGGGCGCGTGACCTCGTTGACCGGTATCGCAGATGAGCCGAATGCCTCTTATTCAGGGTACCGTGGGTGGTTCGGTATGGGCGAAAGCAAGGCTTACGGCATCAGGAGCAAGAACACCTCCGACAACGGATTTCAAGAGCAACAATATCGGCTGCATGGCGATCATACCCTCGAATCGGACGATCATCTCGTGCGCGCGGGCCCCTGCGTCGCCGCAATACCGTCCCGATCGGGCAGGGTATGTACAAGTCCAGCGGCGACGGCGGGAACCGCCAGTCCATCGGGTTGGGTACGACCCACATCATCAGCTGGATTCTCGTGAATCCCACCAATCCCGATGCGGTGTGCGGCCAAGAGAATCAAGGCCGTGAGGCGGCAACCCAACATGTGTCGTGGCGAATGGGATTACCTCATTGTTCGCCGCCGCAGAAGTCGATACCCCTTATATAATTACGAGTCCCAAGCGAGGTATACCGATATGTCGAAGGTGCGCCAAGTCTTATCTGCCCTCTTACTTTCGTGGCTGGCAGTTGGTCTATCAGCGGCATCTGCTGCATCAGTTTCCGCTGTTGAATTGACCAGTGCCTTGCAATGGCGTAGCGTGGGACCATACGAGGGTGGCCGTGTTACAACGGTGGCCGGTGTGGCCGGAAAGCCGAATCTTTATTATGCGGGATATGCCGGCGGTGGGGTATGGAAGACCGAAGACTATGGGATTCACTGGAAGAATATCTCAGGTCAATACTTTGCGCCTGGTACCAGCGGCAGTGTCGGATATATGGCGGTGGCGCCATCGAATCCAAACGTCATTTATGTGGGTACGGGAGACTCCGCGCCCCGTAACACGGTGACTACCGGGCAGGGGATGTACAAGAGCACGGATGCGGGAAAGATCTGGAAGTACATCGGATTAGGCGGTACCCATACCATCAACTGGATCGTTGTAGACCCTAATAATCCAAACATCGTTTACGTGGCCGCACTCGGGCATTTGTTTGGGCCAAACGCCGAGCGCGGAGTCTTCAAGACCACCGACGGAGGCCATACCTGGAAGAAGGTTCTGTATGTAAACGAACATACAGGGGCCGTAACCCTGGCAATGGACCCAAACAATCCGCAAGTGCTGTACGCGTCGACGTGGCAGTTTTCCCGGCGGCATTGGACCTTTTCGAGCGGCGGCCCGGGTAGCGGAATCTACAAGACGACGGATGGCGGAAAAACCTGGGACAACATCACGCACAACCGGGGTTTGCCCACGGGGATCTTCGGCAAGGTGGGGCTTGCCGTTGCGCCGAGCAATCCGAACGTCGTATACGCTCTCATTCAAACGAAATACAAGCCGGGGCATCCCGGCGGACTGTTCCGGTCCGAGAATGGGGGTCGGTCCTGGACGCTCATGAACGATAGCTTGAACATTACTCAGCGCGCTTTTTATTACATGCGCGTCTACGTGGATCCCCGGAATCCCAACACGATTTATCTTCCGAACGTTGGGGTATATGTCTCCCATAATGGCGGTAAAAAACTCATTACCTTGCATCCGCCACATGGAGACAACCATGCATTCTGGATCAATCCCAACAATCCGCAAATGCTCATAGAGGGTAACGACGGCGGGGCGACGGTATCGCTCGATGGCGGGAAGAGTTGGAGTTCCGAGGACAATCAACCGACCGGACAGTTTTATCACGCCGATCTTGACAACCAGTTTCCCTTCCGAATCTACGGTGCGCAACAGGATCGGAACTCCAATGTTGGGCCGAGCGCCGTGCCGTTCGGCAAGATTCCGCAAGTTTGGACCCACGTGGAGGGCGGGGAGATGAGTTGGGTGGTCCCAACGCCCCGCAAACCGTGGATTACTTATGGCGAGGGCTATTACAGCCTGTTGTGGAAGGAAAACCGGCGCACTGGCATCGTCACCGCCGTGACCCCGTGGCCGGACGATAAGTTTGGACACGCGGGTATCCATGTGCGGTACCGGACGGGCTGGAAGCATCACGCGGTTGTGTTTGCTCCGGGCGACCCGCACATGCTGCTGATGGGTGCGAACGTATTGTTTGAGTCCGCGGATGCCGGCCTCAAGTGGAAGATCATCAGCCCTGATCTCACGCGTCATGACCGGAGCAAGCTGTTGCGTCCGGGTGGACCGATCAGCGCGGATGTGACGAGCGAGGAAATGTTCGACACGATCTCGACAATCGGGGTGTCGCCGATCAAAAACAGCATTATCTGGGTGGGCTCCGATGACGGGTTGGTGCATGTGACTACGGATGGCGGTGGACACTGGAGCGAAGTGCGTCCGCCGAGCTTGCCGACGTGGTCGACGATTACCTGTGTCGAGCCTTCCCATACCGATCCGGGTGCGGCCTATGTATCGGCGAGTCGTTATGCGTGGGACGACTTTCATCCCTACGTGTATAAGACCACGGACTATGGCAAGACCTGGGCCCGGATCACTACCGGACTGCCCGACAACGAATACGTCGAGAGCGTGAGGCAGGATCCGGACGACCCGAGCCTGCTGTTGGCGGGCACGAGCGCCACGGTATACATGAGTTTGGATGACGGGGGCCAGTGGCAGCCGATGACGCTGAATCTGCCTGCGGTTAGGGTGAACGACATCGAGTTTCAGCCCGAGCAGCATGCGGTGGTGATTGCGACATTCGGGCGGGCGTTCTGGGTGCTCGACAACCTGCAGTTCTTGGAGCAGTTGAGGACCGCTGATGTGCCCGGCAATGCGGCCTACCTCTTCAAGCCGCAGCAGACCTGGCTCACGAAGCTGGGTGGCGTGGGATTTGGAGGTGCGGGCATCGGGGGCGAGAACTGGAAAGCGGGAGCGGCGGTGTTTTTCCACTTGCCCGCTGACTACAACGGCAGCACAACGGTAAAACTGAGCTTTACGACGGCGAACGGCAAGCTGATCCGCACCTTCACGCTGCCCGTGAAACCCCGGAAACGGAATCCGATGTTCGGGGGTCCGGCGCCGAAGCTTGTCAAGCTTCATCCCGGGATGAACCGTTTCCAGTGGAACCTGCGCTACCCGAATGCGGTGGAGATCAAGGGAGTCTTTCACTCGTTCTTTGCTGCAGCTCGACCGGTCGGTCCTGAGGTGCTTCCGGGGACCTATTATGCCGTGCTCAGCTACGGCGGTAACACGCAGAAGCAGCCGTTTGTGGTGAAGCTGGATCCGCGGTTGCATACGACCCAGGCCGAGTTGCAGCAACGTTTTGACCTGTTGATGCACATCAGGGATGCCATTACCCGGCTGGATACCAACGTGAACGCGGCCATAGATGCGCGGGGTGCTCTTGAAAAAGGGCAGGCCAACAGGAGTGTGTCGGGTAGGAAGGCGCAGGAGGCGCTCGCGAGTCTCAACCGGGATATCGACAGTTCGGTGAATCTGAAGATTCAGTCCGGTGAAGGGGCCTTGGTGTATGCGCCACGATTGCGGGCGTGGCTGTCCGCGATTACGGGCCAGATCGGAGCGCAGTTTGTGGCGCCCACACCGTCGATGGTAAAAGTCGCCAATATCTACATTGGTGATGTGGGCGCCGCAGTGCCGCGGCTGCGGGCGGATGTTGCGGCCGCCAAGGCGGCGCTGGGACACTGACGCACGGAGTTTCGCAAGAGCAGTGTTGAATCCCGTCCATACCGAGACACTCTTGGTATGGACGGGATCTTTTCAGGATGCGCGTTGCAAAGCCGTCCGGGCAAGTCCGATGGGGGCATGGATCCAGACGAGCCTGCCGCGCGCCCGGAGCCTGACGAACTGCTCGACCGCACGGGATCGCAGCCTGCGACGCTTCCCGGCTGCGACCGGTCAGATGATGCGACCGCGACGCCTGACCACGGACTTCAGCACGAAGCTCGATTGGATACGTGAGACGACGGGCACCCGGGTGAGCCGGGCGAGCATTGCCTGGTAATGATCTAGATCGCGCACGACGACACGCAGCAGATAGTCGAAATCGCCGGTCATCTGGAAGCAGCTCGCCACCTCCTCGAGCTCCTGCACCCGGGCTTCAAAGACCGCCAACGCGTCCTCCGATTGTCTTTCCAAGGATATCGAGACAAAAGCGCCGATCCCTCCGATGAGGCGTCGCTCATCGAGATTGGCGGAGTATCCCTGGATGAGACCGCTCTGCTCCAGACGGCGTACACGCCGCAGGGTCGGGGTGAGTGACAACCCGACCGCATCGGCGAGCTCACGCCAGCTGATCCGACCTTCCGCCGTCAGGAGATTGAGGATCTTCAAGTCGTATGCATCGAGTTGATCCGCCTTGACTGTCATCGCGTTCACCTCGGCTGTCCTGGTCTCGTCACGCCTGTCGCCCGCAGTCATTGGCGGAGCGCGGTCGTTAGTCCTTCCAGCCCACCCAGAGGTAGTCCACCATCCGAGCGGAATTCGCATGCGCACTAATGCAAAGGGCCGGTAAAATAATAAACTATCCTCACTGCCGTCCGAACCTTATTCGAACAAGTTGACGTCGCCGGGCCGACTTTGGACTCTCCACGGCGGTGTAAGCAGCTGATCGAGCGGAGTTTTCTCGAAATAGCTCAAGGTCACAATCGGATTCGCGGGTGCTGCTTGATCCGTTTGAAGAACAGTTCCGCCTACCGGCGGATTTTGGAGAGCTGACAGAACGTGAGCGGCACGAGATCCAGAGGGTTGGTGACGAACACCGGCTTCTAGCCGCTCCCGGGTTCTTTGAAAGCGATGCGGCGCAACGGCTTCGGAGGTCCCCGTTTGGCATTTAAGACAGCGAGCGGATCGTGTGGATGAAGATCAGGCCGCTGCTCCGATCGGTCTTGCGCCCACGCGAGCGGTTGCAACCTCGGAGCCGATCTCGAAGCGCGTGCCACCCCCCGGGCGGCCGCCTCGCCAATCTGCGCATCGCGAGCAGGCGCAGGCTCGGGATCGGACTGACCCCGCCGGGAGCCGGTGGCGGACCAATCCCCCTGGGACCGTTCCCCGGGAGCCGGCGAGCGGAAAGACTTTCGACGATGACATCTCTGACTGCTCCGGGGCCTCCCGACGTGGCTGCAAGCCACTGAATACACAGCTATTCCCCCGTAGCTCTGCCGCGGCGTGCGGTGCTCGTGCGGCACGGCGCCGGAGGCCGTAGAATGGGGTGATTCCCGCCTATGTCCCGCCGCTACTTCATCAAGACCTTCGGCTGCCAGATGAACGAGTACGACTCCGCCCGGATGGCGGACGTGCTCGAGGCTGGCGCGGGCCTGGCCCGCACGGAAGACCCGGCCGAGGCCGACGTGCTGCTGATGAACACCTGCTCCGTGCGCGAGAAGGCGCAGGAAAAAGTGTTCTCCATGCTCGGGGAGTGGCGGCAATTCAAAGCGCAGCGGCCGCACGTCCTCATCGGCGTGGGCGGGTGCGTCGCCAGCCAGGAAGGCGAGGGCATCACGCGGCGGGCACCTTTCGTCGATCTGGTGTTCGGCCCGCAGACCCTGCATCGTCTGCCTGAAATGATCGCGGAGCTGCGCCGTACCGGCCGCTCCGTGGTCGATGTCAGCTTTCCGGAGATCGAGAAGTTCGACCGCCTGCCGGAGCCGCGCGCCGAGGGTGCCACGGCGTTCGTGTCGGTCATGGAGGGCTGCAGCCGCTACTGCAGCTTCTGCATCGTGCCGTACACCCGCGGGGACGAGATCAGCCGCCCGCTCGAGTCCGTGCTGCAGGAGGTCCGTCAGCTCGGGAGCCAAGGCGTGCGGGAGGTGACCCTCCTCGGTCAGAATGTCAACGCGTACGCGGGGCCCATGGCGGATGGCGCGGTCGTGGATCTGGCCACGCTGATCCATCACGTCGCCGCAGTGCCCGGCATCGAGCGGATCCGCTTCACCACCTCGCATCCCCTGGAGCTCACCGACAGCCTGATCGAGGCCTTCGCGCACGTTCCGCAGCTCGCCAACCACCTGCACCTGCCGGTGCAGAGCGGCTCCGACCGGGTGCTGGCGCTCATGAAGCGCGGCTACACGGCCATTGAATTCAAGGAGAAGGTCCGCAAGCTGAGGAATGTGCGCCCGGACATCTGCATTTCCTCCGATTTCATCGTCGGCTTCCCCGGAGAGAGCGAACGCGACTTCGAGGCGACGCTCGCGCTCGTGCGCGACGTCGGTTTCGACCAGTCGTTCAGCTTCATCTACAGCCGCCGTCCCGGCACGCCCGCGGCCTCGCTTCCCGATGAGACACCGGCCGAGGTCAAGCAGGAGCGTCTGGTGCGGCTTCAGGCGCAGCTCGATGCCCAGGCGCACGCCATCAGTGAGCGCATGGTGGGCACGGTGCAGCGCGTGCTGGTGGAGCGGCCCGCGAAGAAGGATGGCCGCGAGCTCGCCGGCAGGACCGAGAACAACCGCTGGGTCAACTTCGGCGGTCCCGCCGAGCTCATCGGCCGCTTCGCCCCGATCGTCGTGACCGATGCCTTGCGGCACAGCCTGCGCGGACGCCTGTGTCAGTAACCGTTCCCGAGGCACTGCGCGAGTTCGATCTGCAGCCGTCGGACAACGCACGGCTGGCCAATCTTTGTGGTCCGCTCGATGAGAACCTGCGCCTGCTCGAGGCGCGCCTCGACGTGCAGATCCGCCGCCGCGGCGACAACTTCCGGGTAGTCGGCGCGCAGGCCGGCAGCGCCGAGGGCATCCTGCAGGAGCTCTTCGCCCTCGCGAAAGAGGAGGAAGTCACGCCGGAGCGCGTGCACCTCGCGCTGCGGGAGCGCGAGTCCGGCGAGGCACCGGCGGATATCGAGCCGGAGGAGCGCGCCATCCGCGTGCCGCGGGGGGGCATCCGCGCGCGCGGCCATCACCAGCGTGAGTACCTGGCGCATATCCGCAGCCGCGACCTGACATTCGGCATCGGCCCGGCGGGGACGGGCAAGACGTACCTCGCCGTGGCGTGTGCGGTGGAGGCGCTGCAGGCCGAGACGATCCGGCGCATCATCCTGGTGCGGCCCGCGGTGGAGGCTGGTGAGCGGCTGGGGTTCCTGCCCGGCGACCTCACGCAGAAGGTCGACCCCTACCTGCGTCCGATCTACGACGCGCTCTACGAAATGCTGGGCTTCGACCGGGTGTCGCGCTTCATCGAGCGCAACGTCATCGAGGTGGCACCGCTCGCCTTCATGCGCGGGCGCTCCCTCAACGATTCGTTCATCATCCTCGATGAGGCGCAGAACACCACCGTCGAGCAGATGAAGATGTTCCTGACACGCATCGGCTTCGGCTCGAGAGCCGTGGTCACGGGCGATGTAACCCAGACGGACCTGCCCGCGGGCCGGCAGTCCGGTCTGAGCCACGTCATCGGGGTTCTGCGGGGCGTGGACGGTGTAGCATTCACATTCTTCGACGCCCGTGACGTCGTGCGTCATCCCCTGGTGCAGCGCATCGTGCAGGCGTACGAGTCGCGCACCGGCTCCCGGGAGCAGCAGACTTGAGAGCGCCGAGCCGGAAATTGCAGGTTGATGTGCAACGGCGTGTCCGGTCTTGGGCGCCCGGCGCCCGTGATATCGCCGTGTGGGCTGGCGCGGCCATCGGCGCTGGCGCTGCCGGCGAGCTCGGCGTGCGCGTGGTCGGGTCCGCCGAGAGCCGGCGCCTCAACGCCCGCTATCGCGGCAAGGATAAGCCGACCAATGTGCTGTCGTTTGCGCCGGCGCCGCTGCCGGCCGGCGCGCCGGCGGCCGGTGATGTGCGCCCGCTCGGCGACCTGGTGATTTGCGCGCAGGTGGTGCGCTCGGAGGCACGCGAGCAGCGCAAGCCGCTCGCGGCCCACTGGGCGCACCTGGTGGTGCACGGCGCGCTGCACCTCATCGGCTACGACCACGAGCGCGAGGCCGAGGCGAAGCGAATGGAGCGTCGCGAGATCGCGGTGCTGCGCCGCCTCGGCTTCTCCAACCCGTACAGCATCTGAGCATGGCCAAGGACATCAACGCGACCGGAAGATGGCTCAAGCGGCTGACACAGACCTTCGCCGCGGAGCCGCAGGACCGCCAGGAACTGCTCGACATCCTGCGCGAGGCGCGCACGCGCGGCCTGCTCGATGCCGATGCGCTGCCCATGCTGGAAGGGGTATTGGAAGTCTCCGACCTTCACGTGCGCGACATCATGGTGCCGCGGGCGCAGATGGTGTTCATGCGCAGGGACGATCCGATCTCCCGCATCCTGCCGACCGTGGTCGAGTCGGGCCATTCGCGCTTCCCCGTGATGGACGAGAGCCGTGACGACATCGTCGGGATCCTCCTCGCCAAGGACCTGCTGCGGCTCTGCAGCGACGGGGCGCGCGAGCGCTTCGACATCCGCGAGTTCATGCGGCCGCCGGTGTTCGTCCCGGAGTCGAAGCGGCTCAACGTGCTGCTGAAGGAGTTCCGCGGCAGCCGCAATCACATGGCCATCGTGGTCGACGAGTACGGCGGCGTGGCGGGCCTGGTCACGATCGAGGATGTCATCGAGCAGATCGTCGGCGAGATCGACGACGAGTTCGATGTCGAGGACGACCAGAACATCCGCAAGGAGGCCGAGCGCCTCTTCCTGGTGCGCGGAGTGACGCGCATCGAGGAGTTCAACGAGTACTTCGGCGCGCACCTGTCCGAGGAGGAGGGGTTCGAGACGGTGGCAGGGCTCCTCATGAAGCAGTTCGGACGGCTGCCGCGGCGGGGCGAGTCCGCGACCATCGACGGGTTCGAGTTCCGGGTGATGAGAGCGGACCGCCGCCGCATCGATGCGCTGCGCGTCGTATCGCCGCAAGACGTGACGCCGCCCGACGGGCACGCACAGCCCGAGCAGGGCGAGTCGCACGCATGAGCTCCCGCCGCCTTGCCGCCGTCGCCGCTGCGCCGCGTGCGGAGTCTCCTTTGGCCTCCCCCGGCGCGCCGCGACGCCTGATCGCCGTGCTCCCGGGCCGTGCGGCGCTCGCGCGCAGGGCGCTGGCCTTCGGCGCGGGCGCTGTGCTCGCGAGCGCGTTCGCGCCGCTCGAATGGTGGCCGTTCGCCATCCTCTGTCCCGCGGTGTTGATGTGGCTCTGGGAGGATGCGTCGCCGCGGGACGCGGCCGGAACCGGATTCTGGTTCAGCTTCGGCACCTTCCTCGCCGGCACCTACTGGCTCTATGTCAGCATCCACGACCTGGGCAAGGCGCCCGTCTGGCTTACCATAGCGCTCATGCTGGGCCTCGTCGGCATCATGGCCCTCTACAACGCGCTGATCGGCTACACGGTGGCGCGGTGGCTGCCGCGCCAGGGGATGTGGCGCTGGCTGATCGGGATGCCGGCGGCGTGGCTGCTCGTGGAGTGGTGGCGCGGCTGGTTCCTGTCGGGATTCTCGTGGCTGTCGCTCGGCTACTCGCAGACCGACACGTGGCTCGCCCGATTCGCACCGATCCTCGGGGTCTACGGGATCACCCTGCTGCTGCTCGTGAGCGCGGGCGCGCTGGTCGCGCTCCTGCGGGGCAACACTCGCGCGCGTCTGACTGCCGCGGTCGCGCTGGTCGTGCCCTGGGCCGCAGGCGCGGCCCTGGGCCCGGTCCGCTGGACCCATCCCTCCGGCGCCCCCGTCTCCGTCGCGGTCATCCAGGCGGACATCCCGCAGCAGGAGAAATGGCAGAACCGCTACCAGGACAAGATCCTCGATCGTTACCGGACGATGACCGAGTCGGCGCTCGGCACGAAGCTGATCGTATGGCCGGAGGCGGCGCTGCCGGCGCCCGCGAACAACCTGCTGCCCTACATCGAGCTGATGGACCGCGAGACGCAGTCCCGCGGCTCCTCGCTCGTGATGGGAGTGGTGCGCGCTTCAGCGGACGGTGAGCATTACTACGACTCGATCCTCGCCCTCGGGAAGAAGGCGAGCTGGTATTCCAAGGACCACCTGGTGCCATTCGCGGAATTCTTCCCCGTGCCGCATTTCGTGCGCAACTGGCTGCGTCTGATGAGCCTGCCGTACGAGAGCTTCAGCCGGGGCGGCACGCACCAGTCCCCGCTGCCGGTGGCCGGGCTCGAGCTCGGGCCGACCGTTTGCTACGAGGTCGGTTACGGCAGCTACATGCTGAACATGCTGCCCAAGGCCGATGCGCTGGTGAACGTCACTAACGATGCCTGGTTCGGACACTCCTCGGCCCGATACGAGCAATTCCAGATGGCCCGCATGCGCGCGCTGGAGGAGGGCCGCAGCATGATCGTCGCCACCAACAACGGCCTCTCCGCGATCATCGGGCCCCGCGGCCGCGTCCTGGCTTCGGCGCCGCCTTATCAACGCTATGTGCTGCGATCTTCCGTCACGCCCAGGGCCGGGCTCACCCCGTACGCGCGCGTCGGCAACTGGCTGATCGTCAGCCTTTGCGCTCTCGGCCTCGCCGGCGCGCTCTGGGCCGGCGCCCGGCGGCGGCGCACAGGCACGGGCAGCGCTCATCCTCTCCACACCCGGAGTTCGACATGACTACTTCTGGGACCGCGCGTGCTCGCGCGGCACTGACTTCCTGGACGATCGCCGCATTCACCGCGTGCTCGCTGCTGTGCGCGCAGGCGGCATCCGCGGCCACTGCCGCTGCCGCCTCCACGGCGCAATGCACGCCGGGCGGCGTGGCGGCGCTGCCGGACTTCTCGCCGCTGATCGCCAAGTACGGTCCGGCGGTCGTCAACATCGAGGTGGTGGAGAAAGCGCCCCCTGCGGGCGCGCAGGCCAACGATCCGCTCAACGACTTCTTCCGCCGCTTCGGTATTCCGGTACCGGGAGGGCGCAACGAGCGGCCGGTGCGCGGCGCGGGCTCGGGCTTCATCGTGAGCCCCGATGGCTACATCCTCACCAACCGCCACGTCGTGGAGGGGGCGAGCGAGGTGAAGGTGCGGCTGCTCGATCAGCGCGAATTCACGGCGAAGGTGGTGGGAACGGATGAGCGCACCGATATCGCGGTGCTGAAGATCGCGGCGACCGGGCTGCCGGTGGTGCGTTTCGGCGCTCCCGCGACGCTGCGGCCCGGGCAGTGGGTGCTTGCGATCGGCTCGCCCTTCGGATTCCAGAACAGCGCGACCGCGGGCATCGTGAGCGCGGTCGGCCGGTCGCTCCCCAGCGAGAACTACGTGCCCTTCATCCAGACCGACGTGCCGGTGAACCCGGGCAACTCGGGCGGTCCGCTCTTCAACATGCAGGGCGAGGTGGTCGGGATCAACTCGCAGATCTTCAGCCGCACCGGCGGGTTCATGGGAGTCTCGTTCGCCATTCCGATCGATGTGGCCCAGAACGTCGAGCAGCAGATCATCCGGGTGGGCCACGTGGTGCGCGGCATGATCGGGGTCACCATCCAGGAGGTGACGGCGAACCTGGCCGACTCGTTCGGCTTGAGCAGTCCGCGCGGGGCGCTGGTGAGCTCGGTGGAGCGCAAGGGGCCGGCGGCGGCGGCAGGGCTCCAGCCGGGGGATGTGGTGCTGGCGGTCGACGGACACCCTATCGGGCGCTTCGGCGAGCTGTCGAACCGCATATCGGCCATGCGGCCGGGGTCGCAGGCCGAGCTGTTGCTGTGGCGGGACCGGCGGGACAAGACCGTGCAGGTGCGGGTGGTGGAGCTGAAGGAGCCGCGGACGGCGGAGGCGGGCAGCGGGGCTGCGCGGCCGGCGCCCGCTGTGCACAAGCCCAACGCGCTGGGGCTTTCGGTGAGACCGCTGAACGCACAGGAGAAGGCTGAGGCGCAGACCAGCGGGAATCTGGTGGTCGAGGGGGTCTCGGGGGCGGCTGAGCTCGGGGGGGTGATGCCGGGGGATATCATTCTGGGGCTCGACGGACGGCCGATCAGCACGGTGGATCAGCTGGAGGCGGCGGCGAAGCGCAAGCAGCACAAGAGCGTGGCGCTGCTGGTTCAGCGGGAGTCGCAGCAGCTTTTCCTGCCTGTCAGGGTGCCTTAGCCGCATTCGGCCGCGGCGCCTCGGCTGCAAAGGCGTTTTCCGGGAACGCCGTGAATCTCGGTCTGAGGGCCGGCCCGGTTGCGTCATCGACCGCGCGGCCGTTTCCCGGCGCATTTGCGCCTCCGATGACGGATCTCAGGGAAGGCGGCTTGGGGGCCGCTCAATCACTTGCTTGCGCACGGTGAAGGCCCTAATGCAGCCGAGGCGCCGCTCGTTCGTGTAAATTGCGGGGCTTTCCGAGGCTCATTCAGGCGTTTTTCAGATGGAAGAGCATTACGATCCGGCGGCTGTCGAGAGGGCGGCGCAGGCTTATTGGGAGCAGAACCGCAGCTTCGAGGTGAAGGAGGAGAAGGGGCGGGAGAAGTATTACTGCCTGTCGATGCTGCCTTATCCATCGGGGCGGCTGCACATGGGGCATGTGCGCAACTACACGATCGGGGATGTGTTGGCGCGCTTCATGCGGATGCAGGGGCGGAACGTGTTGCAGCCCATGGGGTGGGATGCCTTCGGGCTGCCGGCGGAAAATGCGGCGATGAGCAACGGGGTGCCCCCTGCGCAATGGACGCGGCAGAACATCGAGCACATGCGCACGCAGCTGAAGATGCTGGGGTTCGGCATCGACTGGAGCCGCGAAGTCGCCACTTGTGATCCGGGCTATTACCGCTGGAACCAGTGGTTGTTCCTGCGGATGCTGGAGAAGGGAATCGCGTACCGCAAGACGGGCGTGGTGAACTGGGATCCCGTCGATAAGACGGTGCTCGCGAACGAGCAGGTGATCGAGGGACGCGGATGGCGCACGGGGGCGCTGGTCGAGAAGCGGGAGATCCCGACCTACTACCTCAACATCACGCGCTATGCGGACGAGCTGCTCGGGTGTCTCGAGCGGCTGCCGGGCTGGCCCGAGCGGGTGCGCCTGATGCAGGCGAACTGGATCGGCCGCAGCGAAGGCTGTGAGATCTCCTTCCCGTACGCGCCCGATACGAGGGCGGCCATGACGGCGGAGGGAGCGCTCAAGGTATTCACGACGCGCGCGGACACGTTGTTCGGTGTCACCTTCATGGCCATCGCGGCGGAGCATCCGGTGGCGCTCGCGGCGGCGGCCTCGAATCCGGTGCTGGCCGCATTCATCGAGGAGTGCCGCCGTGGCAGTGTCATGGAGGCGGACGTCGCGACCCAGGAGAAGAAGGGCATGCGCACGGGACTGCACGTGCTGCACCCCTTCACCGGCAAGCCCATCGAGGTATGGGTCGCGAATTACGTGCTCATGGGTTATGGCGAAGGCGCGGTCATGGGCGTGCCGGGACATGACGAGCGCGATTTCGAGTTCGCCAATCGAAACGCTATCGAGATCGCTCAGGTGGTGGACGTGGCTGATGAGGCGAAGGAGCGGCTCGACCCTGTGGTGCGCGCGTGCGCCGAAGCATGGAAGCACGGCGCGTTCAGTTCACGCGATGGCATGCTCGATCGTGTCAAGGAGAGCGACCGACAGACACTGCAAACCGCACTTTCCGACTCGAAGAGCTTCACGCCGAATGAGTGGCGGCCCTGGTACGGACTGAAGGAGGGTGCCCGGTGCGTGCACTCCGGAGAATTCTCCGGGCTCGAGTTCCAGGCCGCGGTGGACGCGATCGCCGGGATTCTCGAGCAGCGCGGCCTCGGCAGGAAGCGGGTGCAGTATCGCCTGCGTGACTGGGGCATCTCGCGGCAGCGTTACTGGGGCTGCCCCATCCCGCTCATCCATTGCGAGAGCTGCGGCGAGGTGCCGGTGCCGGACGAGCAGCTTCCGGTGGTGTTGCCGGAGGATCTGGTGCCGGACGGCAGCGGCAATCCGCTCGCCAAGTCCGCGGCGTTCCTCGAGTGCACCTGTCCCCGCTGCGGGCGCTCCGCCCGTCGGGAAACCGACACCATGGACACTTTCGTCGATTCCTCCTGGTACTACATGCGCTACGCCTGTCCGGATCAGGACCGCGCGATGGTCGATGAGCGCGCGGCGTATTGGCTGCCCGTCGATCAATACATCGGCGGCATCGAGCACGCGATCCTGCACCTGCTCTACTCGCGCTTCTGGACGAAGGTGATGCGCGATCTCGGGATGCTCGCGGTGGACGAGCCGTTCACGAACCTGCTGACCCAGGGCATGGTGCTCAACCATGTCTACTCCCAGGCGGGAGCCGACGGGCGGCGGCGGTATTTCAGCCCGGCCGACGTGCGCTCACGGCGCGATGCGGCCGGCGCGGAGGTGTTCGAGACGACGCTGCCTGACGGTGAGACGATCCGCGTGGACTACCAGGGACTCGGCAAGATGTCGAAGTCGGAGAACAACGGCGTCGATCCGCAGGGCCTCATCAAGCGCTTCGGTGCGGATACGGCCCGGCTCTTCACGATGTTCGCCTCGCCGCCGGAGCAGACGCTGGAGTGGTCCGACGAAGGGGTGCAGGGCGCATCGCGATTCATTCGCCGGCTCTGGAGCGCCGTGTACGAGCATGTGGATCGCGGCCAGTCCCCGCGCCTCGAGACCGGCGCCCTGACCGATCCTCAACGGGCTCTGCGCCGCGCGGCTCACCAGGGGCTCGCCAAGGCGGCGGACGACATCGGCAGGCGCCGCAACTTCAACACGGCGATCGCCGCCAGCATGGAGCTTCTCAACAGCGTCGGTCGATTCGACGATCCGTCCGACCAGGGGCGGGCCGTTCGGCAGGAAGCGCTGGAGATCATCACGCTGATGCTCGCGCCGATCATTCCGCACGCCGCTCACGAGCTCTGGCGGGGGCTCGGGCACGCGCGCGCCGTGGTGGACGAGCCATGGCCCGCGGTCGACGAGTCGGCGCTGAGCCAGGACTCCGTGGAATTCGTGGTGCAGGTCAACGGCAAGCTGCGCGGCCGGGTCCGCGTGCCGGCGGGCGCGGACGAGACGGCGATTCGCGAGGCCGCTCTCGCGGACGAGCATGTGATGAAGTTCGTCGGCGGCCGTGCCGCGGTGAAGCGGGTGATCGTGGTCCCGGGCCGGCAGATCGCCAATGTCGTAGTGGCTGCGCCGGCGGGCGGGCATCAGGATGGCTGAGGTCCGCACACCGTTGGGACGCCGCGGGACGGCCTGGATGCGCGGCCTCTGGCTCGCAGGCACGCTGCTGGCCGCGGCTGGGTGCGGCTTCCATCTCGAGGGGCGGGTGCCGCTGCCCCGGGCGATGCGGCGGCCGTACCTCCAGGCGCCGGACCAGCAGAGCGATTTCGTGCAGAGCCTGCGGCGGCAGATGCTGATCGCGGGCGCGCATCCGGTCGATTCGGCGAATCGCGCGACCGGCATCGTCCATATCCTGAGCGACGTCGTGACGCGCCGGGTGCTCTCGGTGTCGGCCCAGAACCGTCCGACGGAATACGAGGTCATCTACACGGTCCGGTTCTCCGTGAGCGCCGGCGGCAAGGAGGTCCTCAACCCGCAGCAGGTCTCCTCCATGCGCTCCTACAGCTTCGACGAGAGCCTGCTGCTCGCCAAGGAGCACGAGGAGGCGATCCTGCAGCAGGCGATGGGCCGCGACCTCGCCGGCATCGTCATGCAGCGCCTCTCGAGATTGTCCGGCGGCTGAGATGCTGCGGCTCGCCGGGGTGGATCGGGTGGCGGTGGCGGCGCTGCTCGATCGTTATGGCCTGGAGCTCGCGCTGGTGGCGCCGAACGAGGTGATTCCCGGCTCCTATTGGGGAGAGAGCGAGGCCGGGCTCAGGGGCGATCGCCTCTATGCCCGGCTCGACACGCCCGTGCACTCGGTACTGCACGAAGCCAGCCACTACATCTGCATGACGCCGGAGCGGCGCTCCGGGTTGGATCGGGATGCCGGCGGGGATGACCTCGAAGAGTCGGCCGTGTGTTATCTGCAGGTGCTGCTGGCGGGCGCCTTGCCCGCGGTGGGCCGGGACCGCGCCTTCGCGGACATGGACGCCTGGGGCTACAGCTTTCGGCTCGGAAACACGCGGGGGTGGTTCGAGGGCGATGCGCAGGATGCGTGCGCCTGGTTGCGGCAACACGGGGTGACGGATCAGGGGGATCGCCTGACGGGGGCCTGCCGGGCCTGATTACAAGGGGCTGGATCCGGGCATCCTGCCCGGCCCAGCGCGCCTCGGGCAAAAATCGCGGCTTTTTGCCGAGGCTCGCTCGGCGGAGCGAAGCGGTGCTTCGCTGCAAAGCACCGCCTCGCCCTGCGGCGGCGGAGCGCATCCGTGCGCCTGGTCACCGTGCTTCTTCCGGATGACACACTGCCATCCGAGGCGAGGCATACCCTTTGCTGCTCGGGCAAGCGATGGCTACTGCTGAGCGTCAGACGGGGGTGGCGTGCCCGGATTGCGGGCTGTTCCAGCGGCTGCCCGTGATCAGCCGGCGGCAGATCGCCGAATGCCGGCGCTGCGCGCGGCTGCTGGCCGGACCGGCGGCCGGCCGCGTTGAAGCCCCGCTTGCGCTCGCGCTGGCCGCGCTGCTGCTGTTGCTGCCGGCGACTGTCGCGCCGCTGCTCGTCGTGAGCTCCCACGGAGCCGCCAGGACGAGTTGGCTCTGGAGCGGTATCGCGGGGCTGTGGCGCGCGGGCTTCGCGCCGCTGGCGGCGGTCGTCGGCGCCTTCAGTGTGGCGTTTCCCTATCTGTACCTGGCAGCGCTGATCGGGGTGCTGGCCTCGCTCCTCCTCGGAATGCGCGCGCACGTGGGGCCGGTGTTTCGATGGGTGATACGGCTGCGCCCGTGGGTGATGCTCGAGATCTTTCTCGTCGGCTGCTTCGTCGCCTACAGCCGCCTGCACCTGGTCGTCGGCGTGCACGTGCTGGCGGGAGGCTGGTGCCTGATGGGAGCGACCTCGGCGCTGCTGCTGGCGCTGACCCAATTCGATGAGCGCACGGTCTGGGAGGCGCTGCCGCTGCGGCCGAGGAGCCGAAGGCGGCGCCACGTCCGCGGGTATCCTTCCCGGCCCGATACCGCCGTTCGCGCGATTGCCTGCACGGTGTGCGGGTTGCTGGTGACGGCGGCGCACGCGGCCGGCGGTTGCCCGCGCTGCGGGGCGGCGCTTCATGACCGCAAGCCCCATGCCTTCACGGTGACCGCCGCGCTCGTGGCGGCGGGCTTCCTGCTCTACGTTCCGGCCAACGTGCTGCCCGTATTGACGCTGGTCAGCTTCGGCCACGAGCAGTCCAACACCATCATCACCGGGGTGCTCGAGCTGATCCACAACCGGCTCTGGCCGCTGGCGCTCATCGTGTTCCTGGCCAGCATCGTGCTGCCCCTGTTGAAGCTGTGCGGCCTGACGTGGATGCTGCTCTCGACGCTGCAGGGCTCGCGGCGGGCGTTGATCGCGCGCACACGCTTCTTCCGCTTCATCGACACCGTCGGCTCATGGTCCAACATCGATGTGTTCGTGACGTCGGTGCTGGTGGCCCTGCTCAAGTTCGGCGCCATCGCCCAGGCCCGGGCCGGCGGCGGACTCACCGCCTTCGCCGCGGTGGTGATCCTCACGATGATCGCCACCCGGACCTTCGACACGAGGCTCATGTGGGACGCGCAGCGAAGAGGATGATCAGTCATGCCGGATGAGCCTGAAGAGCAGGAGGAGGCCGCCGAAGCGCGGGTGCGGCCGCGCCGCTGGATCGCGTGGGTCTGGATCGTGCCGATCGCCGCCGCGGGAGTCGTGGCGTGGCTCGTGTGGCGCGACCTCGCGCGGCGGGGACCGGACATCACGATCACCTTCAGGGCGGCGCGGGGGCTGCAGCCCGGGCAGGCGACGATCCAGCACCTGAACACCGTGCTCGGGACCGTGACCTCGCTGCGGCTGACGGATGACATGCGAAAAGTGGTGGTGCATGCGCGGATGACCCGGGAGGCGACTCCCTATCTCACCGGTTCGACGATCTTCTACGTCGTCACGCCGCACCTGGGAGTGCAGGGAATCTCGGGCCTCTCCACGATAGTCTCCGGCTCCTACATCGAGATGTATCCGGGCAGGCCGGGCAAGCCGCGGCGCCGCTTCGCCGGCCTCGACCGTCCGCCGATCGTTGCTCCGGGCACGGCGGGGCGCTCGTTCATCCTGCATGCGCCGGATCTGAGCTCGCTCACACGCGGCTCGCCGGTGACCTACCGCGGCGTGGATGTCGGGGTGGTGACGGAGTTTGCCCTCGCCAGCGACGGACATGACGTGAAGGTGACGGCATTCATCCGATCCCCGAGCGATCGGCTGGTGCATCCGCAGACTCGCTTCTGGAATGCGGGCGGCGTGGCCATGACTCTGGGCGCGCAGGGCCTGCAGCTGCGCGCCAACTCCTGGCAGCAGCTGTTGGCCGGCGGTGTCGCCTTCGACACCGCCGCAGCGGCGATGTCGGGCGCCCCCAGCCCGGCGGACAGCGGCTTCACGCTCTACGACAACGAGCAGGCCGCCATGGGAGGCCGGGGAGGCTCACCGCTGCTCTCGAACACGCTGCACAACCTCAACGCCGCGCTCCACAACCTCAACGCCGTGATGCGCAATCTCAATCGGGCCACGGCCGGACCGCAGCTGCGCGATGCGCTGGGCTCGCTCAACCGGGTCCTGACGCATCTCGACCGGCTGGCGACCCGGACTCAGCCCAACATCAACGCGCTGCTGAAGTCTCTGCGGGCGGCCGCGCAAGCCGCGCAGCGCGCCATGGCGGCGATCCAGGACGCGGCGGGCGGGCCCGCTCCCTCCAACACGAATCTGCCGCAGCTGATGAGCGAGCTCGGCCAGGCCGCGCGCTCCGTCCGGGAGCTGGCGGACTACCTCGACCGGCACCCGGACGCCTTGCTGCGCGGGCGCAGGTCGGATCCCCGATAGGAACGCGCCGATCCGGCGCGGCCGCGCCGCTACCGCGGGGTCAACTCAGCCGGCCATCTGCGCCCCGGCGGTCGCGAAGCGGTCCGTGGCCATGACGAGCTCGTGGAGGTTGCCGCGCTCGAAAGCCGAGTGGCCGGCATCCGGCACGATGCGCAGGTCCGCTTCAGGCCACGCGCGGTGCAGGTCCCACGCGCTCCTCATCGGGCAGACGACATCGTAGCGGCCCTGCACGATGACGGCGGGGATGTGTCGGATGCGGTGGACGTCGTCGAGGAGCTGGGTGTCGGTGCGGAAGAATCCGCGATTGACGAAATAGTGGCACTCGATGCGGGCGAATGCGTCCGCGGTGCGGTCTTCCTGCAGTTTGGCGATGTAGTCGGGCGCCATCCGCAGATAACTGGTGGCGCCCTCCCAGGTGCTCCAGGCCTTCGCCGCCTGCCTGCGCACCTCGGCGTCCTCGCTGGTCAGCCGCGCGTAATAGGCCCGCATCACGTCAGCCCGTTCGGCCTGCGGAATCGCCTCGACGTACTGCTCCCACAGGTCCGGGTACAGCGCGCCGGCGCCGCCGGGGTTCTGGTAGAACCACTCGAGCTCCCAGCGCCGCAGCATGAAGATGCCGCGCAGCACGAGCGCGGTCACACGCTCAGGGTGCGTCTCGGCGTAGGCCAGTGCCAATGTGGAACCCCACGAGCCGCCGAACACCAGCCAGCGCTCGATGCCCAGATGCTCCCGCAACCGCTCGATGTCAGCGACCAGGTGCCAGGTGGTGTTGTCCACGAGAGTGGCGTGTGGACGGCTCTTGCCGCAGCCGCGCTGATCGAGCAGGACGATGCGGTAGCGGGCCGGGTCGAAGAAGCGGCGCATCCTGGGCTCGGTGCCGCCGCCCGGGCCGCCATGCAGGAACACGGCGGGTTTGCCGTCGGGGTTGCCGCATTCCTCGAAATACATCTCGTGAAGCTCCGAGACGCGAAGAAAGCCCGTCCGGTACGGTTTTACCGGGGGATAGAGGCGCCGGCGCGCGCCGGTTTGAGGTAATGTTGGCATGGCCCGGGCAATCGTACCCGCAAGGTATCGCGACTTCGAGTGAAACTTAGTCGCACCCCGGCCCTCAATTGATCAGTCACGAGAGGAGAGCTTGTTGAACAAGCAGCGAGCATGGTCTGCCCTTGCATTCACCGCCTTCACCTGCGCGTCCGTCTCGGCGGCTCACGCCGGCACTCCGGTGCTTCCCTGCGGCGGACCGTCGGGACTGCTGGGGCAGCTCGACCGCCCGACGGTGGGCGACTCCACCTGCGTCGTTCCGCAGGGTATGACCGTGATCGAGGCCGGCGCGAGTGCGGGCAACCTGTACGGATCGCCGGGGGGCAGGATCGACACGCTGCCGAATCTCGAGCTGCGCTTCGGGCTGCCGGATGACTCGGAGTTCGTCTGGCTGCCGCCGGACTTTCAGTACCAGTCGGTCGACGCCGCGCCGGGCATTGCGCCCGCGACGATGCGCGGCTTCGGCGCGACGACCGTCGGTGTCAAACACCTGGTCGGCTACACCGAGAGCTGGCAATGGACCGATGAAGCGCTGATGACCCTTCCCTCCGGCGACAGCACGTTCGGCAGCCATGGCGTCGGCGGTGCGCTCAATGCGATCGTGAGCTACGGTACCGGTCCCCTCGGGGTGTCGCTCATGGTCGGGGTGACCTCGCAGACCGAGCCCACCGCGGCCGGCGGCCAGCGGTTCCAGAGCTTCAATCCCGATCTCGTGGTGACGTGGCAGTCGAGTTCGCGGCTGCAGTTCTACGCCGAGATGTATGCGCAGTCGCACTCCGGCTACGGGCTCGGGTGGGGCACCGATGCCGATGGGGGCGTGCAGTATCTGCTCACGCCGGATTTCGAGGTGGATCTGGAGGAGGGCGTGCGCATCCAGGGCAGCCTCGGCGGATTCTCCAACTACACCGGCGTCGGGCTCGGGCTGCTCCTCTAGGGCAGTCCATTGGGGACAGCCGAGCCTCGCCGCCGGCCGTCGGCGGGCAACGGGCCGTGGAATCGCCGATAATGGCTCATCGCGTCGCGGCGGAACCCCGTTGAAGCTCACCCTCGATTCCCTCGCTGCCCACCTGGAGCAGCGCCTCCTGCCGGCATACCTGGTCTGCGGCGATGAGCCATTGCTCACCGCCGAAGCGGCCGATGCGATTCGCGCGCGGGCGCGCACCGCCGGTTTCACGGAGCGCGAGGTCCATTTTCTCGACCGCGGATCCGACTGGGACGATGTGCGCGCGTCCGCGGGCAACCTGTCCCTGTTTGGATCACGGCGGCTGCTCGAGCTGCGTCTGCCCACGGGCCGCCCGGGGACGGCCGGCAACAATGCATTGTCGAGCCTCCTCGAGAGGAACGACCCGGATCTCTTGCTCCTCGTTCTCACGCCGCGCCTCGATCGCGATGCGCAGGGCGCGCAGTGGTTTCGGGCGCTGGAGTCCCACGGCGGCTGGGTGCCGGTCTGGCCCGTGGAGGCGGACAAGCTCGTGAGTTGGCTGCGCGGCCGCTGCCGGCGGCTGCGGCTCGAGGTCGACGAGGAGGCATTGGCGCTGCTTGCCGAGCGTACGGAGGGCAACCTGCTCGCGGCCCATCAGGAGTTGGAAAAACTGCGCCTCCTGGCGCCGTCCGGAGCGATCACGCTCGAGACGGTGCTCGCCAGCGTGGGCGACAGCGCCCGCTTCGATGTCTTCCGGCTGTCTGAGGCCGTACTCGAGGGCGAGGCGGATCGCGCCTTGAGAGTGCTGGCGGGGCTGCGCTCCGAGGGGACCGAGGCGACCCTGGTGCTCTGGGCGCTGACCAAGGCCCTGCGCGATCTCTGGGGCGCGGTCTCGAGCCGAGGAGGGGCCCCTGCTCGCGCGCGGGGCGGCTGGCAGCGGCAGAGCGCCGCTCTGGACAAGGCGGTGCGCCGCGCGCCTCGCCTCTCGTTCCGGGCGCTCACGCTGCGCGCCGCCCGCGCCGACCGCATGATCAAGGGCCGGCTGCAGGGCGATGCCTGGGACGAGATGGCGCTGCTCGCGGTCGATATTTGCGGCCGCTCGGCGGTCCCGGCGCCGCGGTCCATGTTCAAATAGTTGCCTTTCGACCAATGTCGACCCGAATCATGAAACGGCACGAGGGCACGCCCAGGCACAGCGACGTGCCCCGCCGCCGCAGGTGGCGCAGCTTTGGGCAAGAACCACGTTTTTTGCCCAAAGCGCGCTGGGCCGGGCAGGAGCCCGGATCCAGCGCTTCTTAACTAGGCAGCATCGATGCAACCCATCGGTCTCTTTGGCGGCACTTTCGATCCGATTCATTACGGCCATCTGCGCACGGCTTTCGAGCTCTGGCAGGAGCTGCGGCTCGCGCAGGTGCGCTTCCTGCCCACCGGCAGTCCGCCGCATCGCGACCAGCCGCTCGCTCTCGCGGAGCTGCGGCTGCGGATGGTGCAGGCCGCCGTGGCCGATCAGCCGGCCTTCGTCGTCGACGATCGCGAGGTCCGCCGGACGGGTGTGTCCTACTCCGTGGACACCCTCACGGAGCTGCGGGCGGAGTACCCGGACCGGTCCCTGTGCCTGCTCCTGGGCATGGACGCGTTCCTCGGGCTGCCGAACTGGCACCGCTGGCGCGACCTCCTGGGGCTCGCGCACATCGTGGTCGCCCACCGCCCGGGTTGGAAGGCGCCGACCATGGGGCCGCTCGGGGAGGTCATGGTGGATCACGGCACCGGAACCGTCCGGGAGCTGCATGAGACGACCGCAGGCCGGATCTACGTGCACGCCGTGACGCAGCTCGAGATCTCCTCCACGGAGCTGCGCCAGCTCATCGTCTCGGGCCGCGACCCGCGGTATCTCGTGCCGGACGAGGTGCGAGTTATCCTGCGGGAGAGTCGGTGCTATGCTCGCCCATGATTCTCGACACAGGAGAGACCCCTTCCTCACATGACCACCCGCACAGTCCGTCGCCGCGACGCTTCCGCGCAGGCTCCCAGGTCCCCAGGACCCTCATCACAGCCCCGCAGCCCGGCGTCCCCGCCCTGCAGCGCGCCGACCCTGCTCCAGGCCGTCACCTCCGCCCTCGAAGACATGAAAGCCGTGAACGTCAAGGTGATGGACGTGCGCGGCCTCACCGACATTGCCGACACCCTGATCGTCGCTTCCGGCACCTCCGACCGGCACGTGCGCTCCATTGCGGAGCATGTGATCGACCAGGCCAAGCGCAACGGCTTCCGGCCGCTCGGCGCCGAGGGGAAGGGTGAGGGAGAGTGGGTGCTGGTCGACCTGCAGGACGTCGTCGTGCACGTGCTCCTGCCCCGCGTCCGCGAGTTCTATGGCCTGGAGCGGCTGTGGGACCCTGGCACCGCGGTCCATGACAGCACGGCGCACGCGGCGAGCCATTCCCATTCATAGCTGTCGAGACGGCAAGTGAGAAAGCCGGCAGAAGCCGCCTTTTGCCCGGCCCACCCCGGGCCTCGCCCCTGACGGGGCCGCGATGCGTCCAGAATCGTTCCAGACGATTTTGTGCCGGTGAGGCCAAGCAGAGTGAACGGGCTGGCCGCCAAAAGCGCCGCCGGCGTCTCTTGGCCAAATCGATGAAGGCCCGACTGATAGCGGTGGGTACCCGCCCGCCGTCCTGGGTTCGGGAAGCCTACGCTGATTACTCGCGCCGCCTCGGCTCGCGCCTGAAGCTCACGCTCGCCGAGATCGACCCCGGCCCGCGCAGCGCCGGCCAGAGCCCGCTCAAGGCCATCGAGGCGGAAGCGCGCAAGCTCATGGCCGCGCTGCGTCCCGAGGAATGGGTCGTGGCACTGGATGAGCGCGGGACGCAGATGAGCACCCGAGAGCTCGCCGACTGGCTCGCGATCCGGATGCGGGAGGGGCGCGATCTCGCGTTCCTCATCGGCGGTCCCGACGGGTTTGCGGCGCAGGTCCTGGCGCGAAGCGACGCGTCCCTGTCGCTGTCGCGCCTGACTCTGCCGCATGCGCTGGTGCGTGTCGTATTGGCGGAGCAGCTCTATCGCGCGGTGAGCATACTTGCCCATCATCCGTATCATCGCGATGGTTGCCCGTGACTCACTCCGCCGCCCCGGATCCGGTCATCTGCCTCGCGTCCATGTCGCCGCGCCGGCGCGAGCTGCTGGCGCAGATCGGCGTGCCGCACACCGTGGTGGCGGCCCACGTGGATGAGAGTCTGCTGCCGGACGAATCGCCCGCTGACTACGTCGCGCGCCTCGCGCGCCTGAAGGCCGCCACGGTGCGAACGCGCATGGACGTCCTGCCGGTGCTGGCCGCGGACACCACGGTCGTTCTGGACGGGATGATCCACGGCAAACCGGAGGACCGTGCCCATGGGCTCGCGATGTTGGGGGCGCTCTCCGGCAGGACCCATCAGGTGCTGACCGCCGTCGCGCTCGCCACCGGCCGCGCTGTCGCACTGCGCGTCAACTGCAGCTGCGTGACTTTCCGCAACATCGGTCGGGAGGAGATGGAGGCGTATTGGGAAACGGGTGAGCCGCGGGACAAGGCCGGGGGCTATGCCATCCAAGGATATGGCGCTGTGTTCGTGACGGCCTTGACCGGCAGTTATTCCGCCGTGATGGGACTGCCGCTCTCCGAGACGGCTGATCTCTTGCGCGAGGCCGGCATCCGCTGCTGGATCGGAGCGGCGCCGTGACCGCGGAAATTCTGGTCAACGTCGCGCCCGCCGAGACCCGCGCCGCGCTGGTGGAGGAGGGCGTCGCGCAGGAGCTCTACGTCGAGCGCCGCAGCCGCCGGGGCCTCGTCGGCAATCTCTATCGGGGCCGCGTCACGCGCGTGTTGCCGGGCATGCAGGCGGCTTTCATCGACATCGGCCTCGAGCGCACGGCCTTTCTGCACGCCGCGGACATCGTGAGCGCGCCGCCCGATGAGACGGCCGTCGGGCTGGCGCCCCCCGGCGCGCCGCCCATCGAAGACGTGCGCCGGCTGCTGAGTCCCGGAGACGACCTCCTGGTGCAGGTGATGAAGGACCCGATCGGCACCAAGGGAGCGCGGCTCACGACTTACATCACCCTGCCGGCGCGCTTCCTCGTGTTTCTGCCGCGGGGCGACGGCATTGGTGTGTCCTCGAGGATCGACGATGAGACCGAGCGCCAGCGCCTGAAGACGGCGACCGCGCAACTGCTGGGCGCCAAGACAAGCGGCGGCTACATCCTGCGTACGGCCGCGCAGGGTGTGCCGCGCGAGAGCCTGCGGGAGGACATGGAGTACCTGCGCAAGCTCTGGCACCACGTGCGCGTGCGCGCGACGGAGACACCCCCCGGGACGCTGGTACACGAGGATCTGCCGCTGCCGCTGCGCATCCTGCGCGACGAGCTCTCGCGCGGCGTCGTGCGCGTGTTGGTGGACTCGGCGGCGGAGCATGCCCGCATGAGCGCCTTCGCGCAGGAGTTCATGCCGGCGAGCGGGGCGCGGATCGAGCTGCATGGCGGCCCGCGGCCGATCTTCGATCTGCACGGGATCGAGCAGGAGATCGGCAAGGCGCTCGAGCGCCAGGTGCCGCTGAAGTCGGGCGGTTACCTGGTGATCGACCAGCGCGAGGCGATGACCACGATCGATGTCAACACCGGCGCTTACGTGGGGCACCGCAACCTCGAGGAGACCACCTTCCGCACCAACCTCGAGGCGGCGGCCTGCATCGGGCGGCAGCTTCGGCTGCGCAATCTCGGCGGCATCATCATCATCGATTTCATCGACATGCACGATGAGTCGCACCGCCGCCAAGTGCTCGCGGCGCTCGAGCATTCGCTCGCCGGCGACCGCGCGCAGGCGCGCATCGTGAGCCTTTCGCCGCTCGGGCTGGTCGAGATGACACGCAAGCGCACGCGCGAGAGCCTCGAGCACCTGCTCAGCGAGCCTTGCCGCTCGTGCGCGGGGCGCGGCTTCGTGAAGACCCCTGAGACCGTCTGCAACGAGATCTTCCGCGAGGTCTTGCGGCAGGGTCCGCACCCATCCGGGCGCGAGCTGCTGATCCTCGCGCACCCGGACGTGATCGAGCGGCTGCTCGAGGCCGAGCCGGCCACGCTCGATGAGCTCAAGGCCAGGGTGGGCGTTCCCCTCCGGCTGCAGGTCGAGGGCCTCTACGGGGTCGACCAGTTCGACCTCGTGCGGGCCTGAGGCGGGTGCCAGACCCTACCATTGCGGGCGGTCTCAGGCGCCCCCATAGTAGCCGCCATGCCCCTTGCCGCTGCCATACAGATGACGTCCGGCCCGGACGTCCCGACCAATTTGCAGGCCGCGCGTGCACTTCTGGAAGACGCCGCCGCACGGGGGGCGCAGCTAGCGGCCCTGCCGGAGAACTTCTCGTTCATGGGCCTCTCCGACGGCGACACGCTCGGAGTCCATGCCTCGCTGCGGCGGGTCGCGGAAGAGGACGGCCGGGGTCCCATACAGGATTTTCTGGCCGAGAGCGCGAGGCGCCTGCGCATGTGGATCGTGGGCGGTACCGTGCCGCTTCGCGGCGCCGGGGACGGCCGCGTCGCCGCCGCATCGCTCGTCTATGACTCCGCCGGGGAGCGGCGTGCCCGCTACGACAAGATCCACCTGTTCGACATCCAGGTTCCTGAGCGGGCCGAGAGCTACCGCGAGTCGGCCAACGTCGCGCCGGGCTCGACACCGGCGGTCGTGGATACTCCGCTGGGGCGCCTCGGGCTCTCCGTGTGCTACGACGTCCGGTTTCCGGAGCTTTTCCGGCAGCTGAGCGCTGCCGGCGCGGAGATCTTCGCCGTGCCGTCGGCGTTCACCGAGCCGACGGGCCGCGCGCACTGGGAAACCTTGCTGCGGGCGCGCGCGATCGAGAATCTCTGCTTCGTGCTCGCGCCGGCGCAGTCGGGCTTGCACCCGAACGGGCGCGAGACCTACGGCGACAGCATGATCGTCGATCACTGGGGCCGGGTGCTCGACCGCCTGCCGCGGGGCCGCGGCTGCATCACCGCCGAGATCGATCTCGGGCGGCAGCAGCGGGATCGCGGCAGTTTCCCGGCGCTCACTCACCGTGTATTCAGCTGACACCTCATCATGGACACCCGCGAGAGCTCAACCGTGACCGATCCCGCCTCTTCAACGTCGGATCCCCTGTCGCTGGCGCGCGATCTCATCCTGAGGCCGAGCGGCCTCGATGATGGGCGCCTCGATCGCATCTTCGGGGAGGTGCTCAGCCACGCCGTCGATTACGCGGACCTGTACTTCCAGCTCGCGCGGCAGGAGTCCTGGTCCCTCGAGGACGGCATCGTCCGGGACGGCAGCGCGAGCATCGAGCAGGGCGTCGGCGTCCGCGCGCTCGCGGGCGAGAAGACCGGCTTCGCCTACTCCGACGAGATCGTCCTGCCCGCGCTGGAGGAAGCCTCCCGCGCCGCGCGCGCCATCGCCGTGCAGGGAGGCGATCGGCGCGTCAGCGCCTGGCGGCCGCAGGCGGGTCATCGCCTGTACCTGCCGGCCGATCCGGTCGCCGCGCTGTCCGATCAGGACAAGGTCGCATGGCTCGAGCGAGTGGATCGCGAGACCCGCAGGATCGATCCCCGTATCGTGCACGTCTCCGCGAGCGTCACTGCCGTCCACGAGGTGGTGCTGATCGCGACGAGCGAAGGAGGCCTCGCCGCGGATGTCAGACCGCTGGTGCGCTTCAACGTCTCGGTGTTGGTGGAGCAAAACGGCCGCCGCGAGCAGGGCTACTGCGGCGCCGGCGGGCGCTACTCGCTCGCGGATCTCGTCGCCGGCGACCGTCCGCTGGCCCTGGGGCGGGAGGCGGCGCGGCAGGCCTTGATCAATCTGGAGGCGGTGCCCGCGCCCGCCGGCCCCATGACCGTCGTGCTCGGGCCCGGCTGGCCGGGCATCCTGCTGCACGAGGCGATCGGTCACGGTCTCGAGGGCGACTTCAACCGCAAGGGGACCTCCGCGTTCGCCAACCGCATCGGCGAGCGCGTCGCGGCGCCGGAATGCACGGTGGTCGACGATGGCACTCTGTCGCGGCGCCGCGGCTCGCTCAACATCGATGACGAGGGTATTGCGACCCAGTGCACCACGCTGATCGAGAACGGCGTGCTCCGGGGCTACATGCAGGACCGGCTGAACGCCCGGCTGATGGGCGTGCGGCCGACGGGCAATGGCCGCAGGGAGTCGTTTGCGCACATGACCCTGCCGCGCATGACCAACACCTACATGCGGCCGGGGCCGCACGATCCCGAGGAGATCATCCGCTCCGTGCGGCGCGGCATCTACGCCGTCAACTTCGGCGGCGGCCAGGTGGACATCACCTCCGGCAAGTTCGTCTTCTCCGCGAGTGAGGCCTACGCCATCGAGAATGGCCGCCTCGGCGCTCCCCTGAAGGGCGCCACGCTGATCGGCAACGGCCCCGATGTCCTGACCCGCGTCACCATGGTCGGCAACGATCTGAAGCTGGATGAGGGCGTCGGAACCTGCGGCAAGGACGGGCAGAGCGTTCCGGTCGGGGTGGGTCAGCCGACGCTCAAGGTGGAGAGCCTGACGGTCGGCGGCACCGGCTGAGCCGGGCGGCCGGAATGACATAATCCCCGGGAGGTGCCGTGGCCGCGCCGCCGTAGTATTGTGTGCGCATGCACCTCTCCCGACCCATGTACGAAGGCCTGCCGTGGCTCTACATCGGCGCCGGCCTCACCGCGCTGGGTGTCAGTTATCTCATCGGGGATACACACGCGGCGGGCCTGGTCACCGGTCTCGCGGGCCTCGGCGCCCTCGTGGGCGGCGTGGTGGTGCTCCTCAGGCGCCGCGACTACCGCGACCTGCGCTCCCAGTACGGGCGGCCCGACCTGCTGCAGCGCCGGGATCAGGACTGATCGCGGGCCGCCTCGAGTCCGACTTCCGTCTCCTCCACTTCCTCGGCCATGTCAGCGCCGTCGGCGCGCTGCAGCACCGGAAGCCCCGGAACGGTGTCGTTGATGTTGGTCCGCGTGCGCGCGAGCCGCTCATCCACGTAGATGAGCTCGTGCTTGCCGACGAGCACCACGTCCCCGTCATTGAGGTAGTGGCGGCGAACCCGCCGCGATTTGACGTAGATGCCGTTCGTGCTGTTCAGATCTTCGATGACGGACGAGTTGGCGGCGGTCGTGATCTGGCAGTGGTGCCGGCTCACGAACCGGCTGTCGATCTGCAGATCGTTGTCGGGAGTGCGGCCGACGATGATCCTGCCCTGGGTCAGCGTGATCTCCTGCACGGTGCGGCCGTCGGTCGCGACCAGGAGCCTGCCGAGGGGCGGCAGCTCCGGATCGACGCCTCGCATGCGCGGCAGCGCGAGCTCCGTGGCGGCGCGCAGCTGCTGCTGGGTGCGGGCGGCGAACTCCAC
>JABBNZ010000001.1:53720-153146 GCA_019352035.1 Pseudomonadota bacterium
CCACCCATTGCAGCTCCGCGACGGCGCTCTCGATCTCCGCCAGCGTGACGACGTCGCGGTCCGCGGCGTAGGCCGCCATCATCGCGGTATCGCACAGCGTGTTCACGAGCCGCGGCACGCCGCCCGTGAAACGGAAGATCTCCGCAAAGGTGTCCTCGGTGAATATCTGCCGGTCGGCCGCCCCGGCGACCTCCAGCCGGTGCTGGATGTAGCCGCGGGTCTCGGTCTGCGACAGCGCGGTGAGGTGGAAGCGCAGGCGCACGCGCTGGGTGAGCTGCACCAGCTCCGGAGCGTCGAGTTTCGCATTGAGCTCCGGCTGTCCCGCGAGGATGATGCGCAGCACCTTCTCCTTCGTCGTCTCGACGCCGGAGAGCAGGCGGATCTCCTCCAACACCCGCGGCGCCAGATTCTGCGCCTCATCGACGATGAGCAGCACCTTGCGTCCGGCGGCGTACTGCTCGATGAGGAAGTTGTTGAGGGTCGCGATGATCTCGCCCTTCTTCATCTTGAAGGGAGAGAACCCGAACTGCACCAGGATGGCCTGGAGGAAATCGACCGACGACACCTGCGTCTGGTTGATCTGCGCGACGACCACGTCCGACTGGATCTCCCGGAGGAAGGACTCGATCAGGGTGGTCTTGCCGGCGCCGATCTCCCCGGTGATCACCACGAAGCCGTCGGTGAACCAGATCGTCGACTCCATGTACGCCTTGGCGCGGGCGTGCTGCTTCGACAGGTAGAGGAACTGAGGGTCGGGGCTCAGGCGAAACGGCAGTTCTTTGAGTTTGAACGGGTCGAGGTACATTGAATGTCCGCTGTTGGCGACAGACCGCGCGCGCCGGTTGCCGTTCGACCCGCTCTGGCCGGGCTCGTTCCGCTTTAATCTTACGGGATGCGCAATCCGGGAGCCAGCTCGGCAAGCAACCGCCGTGCCCGCAGGTCCCGGCGGGCGGCCGTCGGCTCCACGAAAGTGCAATGCCCGACCTTGCGTCCCGGCCGCGGCTGCTTGCCGTAGTCGTGCAGGCGCAGGCCTTCGCGGGCGAGCAGCCCCTCGCGGGGCGGGATCCGGCCGATCAGGTTCAGCATGGCGCTGAACCCCACCGGCCGGGTCGATCCGAGCGGCAGGTCGAGGATGGCGCGCAGGTGGTTCTCGAACTGACTGGTCACGCAGCCCTCGATCGTCCAGTGTCCCGAGTTATGTACGCGGGGTGCCATCTCATTGGCGATGAGCCGTCCCTCGCGCACGAAGAACTCGATGGTCAGCACGCCGACATAACGGAACCGCGCCAGACAAAGCCCGAGATACCGGGCGGCGAGGCGCTGCCAGCGGGGCGGCCCGAAGGGGGCGCGAGTGAGACGCAGAATGCCCTCCGAATGCACGTTGCCGTTCAGCGGATACACGGCGATCGCGCCGCTCCTGCTGCGCGCACCGATGATGGAGACCTCGCAATCGAACGGCACCCATTCCTCATAGATGAGCGGCACGTTTCCCAGCGCTTCCCAGCCACGGTACGCGTCATCGGGCGTTCTCACCCTGACCTGCCCCTTGCCGTCGTATCCCATCCGGCGCGTCTTCAGCACGCCCGGAAGCCCGATGTCGCGCAAGGCGCGCTCGAGTTGGGACCGCGACCCGACTGCCCGCCAATGCGTCGTCGGGATCCCGAGCCGGTCGAACAGCCGCTTCTCCGCCACGCGGTCCTGCGCGGTGGCGAGCGCCCCGATCGGCGGGCAGATGCGCGCGCCGCGGGCCGAAGCGGCGTGCGCGCGCAGCGCCTCGACGGAGATGTTCTCCCAGTCGAAAGTGAGGACCTCGCACTCGCGCGAGAGCCGCGAGAGCAGCTTCGGGTCGGTGAAGGAGCCGTGCAGGACCGGGGCGACCCGGCCCGCGGGCGCATCGCCGGCGGGATCGAGAAACAGGAAATCGAGGCCGAGCGGATAGCCGGCCAATGCGAGCATCCGGCCGAGCTGGCCGGCTCCCACGATACCGACGGTCATGGGCGCGGTGCCGCGCGCGGATCGGGGTTGGCGAGCACCCCGGCGGTCTGGCTGGCGCGGAAGGCCTCGAGAGCCTCGGCGATGGCCGGATACCTGTTCGCGAGGAGGGCGGCCGCGAAGAGCGCGGCATTGACCGCGCCTGCCTGGCCGATCGCGAACGTGGCCACCGGCACGCCCGCCGGCATCTGGACGATGGAGAGCAGGGAATCGAGTCCGCTCAGCGCTTTCGACTGCACCGGCACGCCGAGCACCGGCACGCTCGTCTTGGCAGCGGTCATACCGGGAAGATGGGCCGCGCCGCCGGCGCCGGCGATGATGGCCTCGAGTCCCCGGGAACGCGCGCTCGAGGCGTATTCGAAGAGAAGATCCGGGGTACGGTGGGCGGAGACCACCCGCACCTCATGCGCAATGGCGAGCTTCTCCAGAGTCTCGGCCGCCCCGCGCAGGGTCTCCCAGTCGGAAGATGAGCCCATGATGATGCCGACCAGCGCCTTCATCGCGGCATTTTAACCGAGCAATGCGCGCAGCGCCCTGAAGAGCTCCCGTCCGGCGGGGCCGACGGCTCCGTAGCGCAGGCCGGCGGCGCGCTCGTGCCGCGCGGCGCCCACCCGGCGGCCCCATTCCGCCCCGTCGAGGCCGGGCCGCAGGCGTGCGAGCTCATCGAGGGCTGCCTCGCCCTCGGTGATCAGCCGCTCCCGCCAGCTCTCGGCGCGCTTGAAGAGCTGGGTCTCGATCGCATCCCGCTCGCTGCGGGCCGCGAGCGTTGCGCGGATGGGCTCGAGATCGATCTCCCGCATGAGCTTGCCGATGTACTGCCGCTGGCGGGCGCCGGCGGCACGGCTGGTGATCCGGCGGGCCTCGCGGATGGCCTCCGCCAGCAGCTCCGGCAGAGCGAGCGCCTCGAGCTCCGCGTCGCGCATCCTGATGAGGGCCTCCCCGAGGTCTTGCGCGGCGTGGGCGGCGCGCTTGCGCTCGCTCTTGCTCGGCCGCTCGGGCCCGTCGTCCTGCGGGAGATCTTCCGGGGTACGTGTGTTCACGGCGTGCTCGAACGGCTCGGGTCTTGCGGCTGCTAGAATCGAATTCTGCCCCATTATCCTTCTGATCGAGCGGAAACACGTATGCCACAGGCGGTCGAGGCGTCGGATTCGTCCCCAGTGCTCCAGGATGTCGTCGCCTTCGCGCTGCAGGAGGCGCGCCGGCAGGGCGCTTCCCAGTACGAGGTCGATGCCAGCCTGAGTCAGGGCCTCGGCACGACGGTGCGCCTGGGCGAGGTGGACACGATCGAGTACCAGCGCGACCGGGGCCTCGCGGTGACGGTGTATTTCGGCAGGCGCAAGGGGGCGGCCAGCACCGCCGACCTCGGGCGGGACGCCGTGCGCGCCACGGTGGAGAAGGCCTGCGCCATCGCCCGGTACACGGCCGAGGACCCCTATGCCGGCCTGCTCGAGCCCGAGTATCTGGCGCGCGAGATACCGGACCTCGATCTCGATCATCCCTGGGGACTCACCGCCGAGGACGCGATTGCGATCGCGCGGCGTTGCGAGCAGGCGGGCCGCGCGGTCGATCCGCGCATCGCCAACTCCGAGGGCGCCTCGGTGAGCAGCCAGCGACATAGCGGCGTCTATGGCAACTCGCTCGGATTCCTGGCCGGTTTCTCCGGCACGAGCCACTCCGTGAGCTGCTCGCTGATCGCGCAGCAGGGCGATCAGATGCAGCGTGACTACTGGTACACCACCGCGCGCGATCCGGCGGATCTCGACCCGCCGGAAGCGGTGGGCGCCACCGCGGGCCAGCGAGCCCTGGCGAGACTCGGCGCGCGCAAGCTCGCCACGCGCAAGGCGCCGGTCCTCTTCTCACCGGACATGGCCCGCGGGCTGTATCGCCATTTCATCGGCGCGATCCGCGGACCGAGTCAGTACCGCAAGGCCTCGTTCCTCCTCAACGCCGCCGGCGAGCGGGTGTTTCCGGCCTTCCTGCAGATGCACGAGCGGCCGCACATCCTCAAGGGCCTCGCCAGCGCGCCGTTCGATGACGAGGGCGCCGCCACGCGCGATCGGGATCTGGTGGCGAACGGAATCCTCCAGGGTTACGTATTGGGCAGCTACTCGGCGCGGCGGCTCGGATTGAAGACCACCGGCAACGCCGGCGGCATTCACAATCTGATCGTGGAGGCATCGGGAGACACTCCGGGGCACGATGCGCTGTTGCGCCGCATGGGCTCGGGCCTGCTCGTGACGGAGCTGATGGGGCAGGGCGTCAACGGCGTGACCGGCGATTATTCGCGCGGCGCGAGCGGCTTCTGGGTCGAGGATGGCGCGACCGCCTATCCGGTGCACGAGATCACGATCGCCGGAAGCCTGCGCGACATCTATCGCGACATCGTGGCTGTCGGAAGCGACGTCGACGCGCGCGGAGGGATCCGCTGCGGGTCGGTGCTCATTGGTGAGATGACGATCGCCGGCGATTGAGTCGCAGCGTCGGTGCCCTCCAGTGTGGAGTGCACGAGCCCGAGGAGCACCGGAATGCGGAAAGGGTTGCGCAGGAAGGCGACGTAGCCGTCGAGGCGCTTGCGCAGGGCGGACTCGGGCGCGGCCGTCCGGCGCGCGGAGGGGCTGCTGAGACTTGGCCGTCGCGGCGCCAGGCGACGGCGCGGCGGTGTTCCGAATCCGGCGCTCGCAGCCCGAAAAACAGCTCATCGCGGCGATGCGGCACGCGGGCGGGGAGCGCGTTGTGGTCGCGTGCGCGCACGCCGGGTACACTCGATCCCATGTCTGCCGCCCCCTGGATCGCTCCCTCCATTCTCTCCGCCGACTTCGCGCGTCTGGGGGAGGAAGTCGACGCCGTGCTGGCTGCCGGCGCCGACCTCGTGCACTTCGACGTGATGGACAACCATTACGTACCGAACCTCACGATCGGTCCGATGGTTTGCGAAGCGCTGCGCAAGCATGGCGTGACCGCGCCGATCGACGTGCACCTGATGATCAGCCCCGTGGACCGCATCATTCCCGACTTCGCGGCGGCGGGCGCCAGCTACATCTCCTTCCACCC
The DNA here is from genome assembly GCA_019352035.1 of Pseudomonadota bacterium. Lineage (GTDB taxonomy): Bacteria > Pseudomonadota > Gammaproteobacteria > Steroidobacterales > Steroidobacteraceae > 13-2-20CM-66-19. The sequence continues at coordinate 58,764 of JABBNZ010000001.1, forward strand.
GGAGGCGACCGAGCACGTCGATCGCACGATCGAGCACATCCGGGAGCAGGGCTGCCGTCCCGGCCTGGTATTCAACCCGGCGACACCTCTCGACTATCTCGACTACACCCTGGAGAAGCTCGACCTCGTGCTCATCATGTCGGTCAATCCGGGCTTCGGCGGCCAGAAGTTCATTCCGACGGCGCTGCGCAAGCTCGCCGAGGCGCGGCGCCGGATCGATGCGAGCGGCCGCGAGGTGCGGCTCGAGATCGACGGGGGCGTCAAGGTGGACAACATCGCAGATATCGCGCGCGCCGGCGCGGATACCTTCGTGGCGGGATCGGCGATTTTCGGCAGCGCGGATTACGCCGCGACCATCAAGGCGATGCGCGGGCGGATCGGGACCTAGCCGGCGCTCAGTCCTCGTCGTCCTCGTCATCCTCGTCGTCGTCGAGATCAGGCTGCACCTGGGATTTCGCGACCGGCTTGGCCGGCACGATGACCGGACGGGTCTTCATCTTCGGCCGTGCGTTGAATACGACGATGGTCTTGCCGGTGGCGCGCAGGAGGCCCTGGTCCTCCAGCACCTTCAACACGCGCCCCGCCATCTCGCGCGAGCAACCGACGAGACGCGAGAGCTCCTGCCGGCTGACCTTGATCTGCATGCCCTCCGGATGCGTCATCGCGTCCGGCTCGTCGCATAGATTGTTGATGGCGTGCGCCACCCGGCCGGTGACGTCCACGAAGGCGAGATCGCCGAGCTTGCGATTGGTGCGGTCGAGCCGGGTGGCGAGCTGGGTGGCGAGCTCGAAGATCAGTCCGGGGCTCTCGGCCGCGATCTGTCGGAAGCGCGGGTAGGTCATTTCCGCCAGCTCGCACGGGTTGCGGGTGCGCACCCAGGCGCTGCGCGTCGGCTGGTCGCTGAAGAAGAGCCCCATCTCGCCGAAGAACTGGCCGCGGTTGAGGTAGGCGAGCACCATCTCGTTGCCTTCCTCGTCCTCGATCATCACTTCGACCGAGCCGCTGATGATGTAGTAGAGGACGTCCGGCAAGTCGCCCGCGTGGATGACGACTGTTTTCGACGGGACCGTTCGGATGCGGCAGTAGCTCAAGAACCGGTTGATGGCCGGGATGTCGCTCAGCGGCTTGATGTTCTCTTCCATACCCGCTCCCCGAATTTGTGTGGTCATGATGAGAGAGTGTTTATACGTTGACCCCCGCGACCGCAAGCGTACCGCACGGGGCGCAGCGAAAACCAGAGCGGCGCGCTGTTTGGGGGCGTGGCGCTGGAGGCATGCGCGCCGCGATCAAACCCAGTACGCGGTGCCGGTCATGATGCGGGCCGTCCGGCGCATCAGCGCGCGAACCGGCGCCGGCAGGTCCACGCCTCCGGCCGCTCTGGCGTTGGCGCCATGAGCCGCCTCATCCGTGCGCATCTGCTCCACGATCGCGCGGCTGCGCAGATCCGCCGGGGGCAGCCGCCCGAGATGCTCATCGAGATGCCCCTCGACCTGGCGCTCCGTCTCCACCACGAAGCCGAGGCTGGCCCGGTCTCCGGCCATCGCGGCGAGCGCCCCGATGAGGAAGGAGCCGGCGTACCACAGCGGATTGAGCAGGCTGGGGCGGGATTCGAGCGCTTTCAGGCGGCTCTCGCACCAGGCGAGGTGATCGGTCTCCTCGCGGGCGGCATCGAGCAGCAGCTTGCGGGTGGTCTCGGAGCGCGCCGCGATGGCCTGGCCGTGATAAAGGGCCTGCGCCGCGATTTCCCCGGCATGGTTGACGCGCATCAGCGCGGCGGCCCGGCGCCGCTCATAAGGTGAGAGCTGCGCCGCAACCCGCTCCCCGGAGGCGGGAGGCTGGGGAACGGGGCGGGAGGCCTGCGCCGGAGCGAAGAGCGCCCGAAGCGCCCGGTCGGCGGCCCCGATCCAGGGATCCCACGAGGTCTCAGTCTCCATGAGGCCCATTATCAGTGTCCGCCATCGTTTGTGCCAGGGCGGACGCGTTCACGTTGTCGACGAAGATCGCGCCGTGGCTCAAGACCAGGGATTGGGTCAATCCGTTCTGGATGCCGGGTGGAGCGCCTTCAGGACCCAACTCCGGTACAAATGCCATCAGGCAAGAGTCGTGTTCGAAGAGCTCGATGAGGCGGTAAGCACCCGGACCTGCCCGGCGTGCGGCGCACGCTGGTGGCCCCAAGGAATCGCAGGTCTCGGAATGAGAGTAATGGGTCCTTGAGACCGCCGTCGCGCAACGCCGAGGCTCGGCAGCCGCCCCGAAGAGCGCTCGTTTTGCAATACGAGGACAGCTTGAGTAGACTTGCCGGCCCTTTACAAGGGTCCACTAAAGGCATTCCTGGGAGCCGCGAGATACGGCCCCGCCGAGGCTAATATGAAGACGGTTTTCGCCAAACCCGGCAACGTCCGGGGCGACTGGTTCGTGCTCGATGCCACCGACAAGACGCTCGGGCGGCTGGCCACCCAGATCGCACATCGCCTCAAGGGCAAGCACAAGGCCGACTACAGCCCCCATGTCGACATGGGCGATCACATCGTGGTGCTCAATGCGGGCAAGGTGCGCGTCACCGGCCGCAAGCTCAGCGACAAGATCTACTATCACCATACCGGCTACATCGGCGGCATCAAGTCGATCGCCCTGGGGAAGCTCCTCGACGAGCACCCGGAGCGGGCGATCCAGTTCGCCGTCAAGGGCATGCTGCCGAAGAACCCGCTGGGGCGGCGCATGTTCAAGAAATTGCATGTATTCGCCGGCGGCGTTCATCCGCACCAGGCGCAGCAGCCGCGGCCGCTCGAGATTTGAGGTAATCGCACTGATGGCAGCGCAGCAACAGAACTACGGCACCGGCCGGCGCAAGACCGCGACCGCTCGCGTCTATCTCCGGCCCGGCACCGGCCACATCACCGTCAACGCCCGTCCTCTGGACGAATTCTTCGGGCGCGAGACCGGCCGCATGATCGTGCGCCAGCCGCTCGAGGCGCTGCAGCTCGGCAGCCGCTTCGATATCAGCGTCACCGTGGACGGCGGCGGCATCACCGGCCAGGCCGGCGCCATCCGCCTGGGCCTCACCCGCGCGCTGATCGAGTACGACGAAACCCTGCGCAAGCAGTTGCGCGATGCGGGCTTCGTCACCCGTGACGCCCGCGAGGTCGAGCGCAAGAAGGTCGGCCGTCGCAAGGCTCGCCGCGGGCCGCAGTACTCCAAGCGCTAGCCGAGGAGCTTGCAGCTGGCGTCCGTTCGGGCTTGAATTGGCGCCGGGTCGACAAAAACGCCCGGCAGCGATTCTGGAGGACGTGCAGCGTCGGCCCACAGGGCTCGGCCCCGGGGACGGAGCCGAGCAATCCCGCGAGACTTGGGGGATCGTCTAGTGGTAGGACAACGGACTCTGACTCCGTTTACCTAGGTTCGAATCCTAGTCCCCCAGCCAAAACGAGAGAGGCCCGCCCATCGGCGGGCCTCGTTCGTTTTGGCAACGGGACTAGATGAAAACCGTAGGTTTGACAAAATCGCCTGGAGCGATTTTGGACGGCGCGAAGCGCCGGGCCCGCAGGGCCGAGGCCCACTCTCCGGGTTTGACGGCGACTAGGCCGTCAGCCGCCGCAGCGCTTCCCCGTACTTCTCGCTCGTCTTCGCCAGGATCTGCGCCGGCAGCTGCGGTCCCGGCGCCTGCTTGTTCCAGTCGAGCGTCTCGAGGTAATCCCGCACGAACTGCTTGTCGAAGCTCGGCGGGCTGGTGCCCGGCCGGTAGGTGTCGGCAGGCCAGAAACGCGAGGAATCCGGCGTGATCGCCTCATCGATCAGGGTCAGGTTGCCGTTCTCATCGATGCCGAACTCGAACTTCGTGTCGGCAATGATGATGCCGCGGGCCAGGGCATGTGCCGCAGCGAACTCATAGAGCGCAATGGCGGTGTCGCGCACACGCGCCGCGAGCGGCGCGCCGATGAGCTTCTCGACTTCGCCAAAGGAGATGTTTTCGTCGTGGTGGCCCGCGGGCGCCTTGGTTGCGGGAGTGAAGACGGGCGCCGGCAGCCGCGATGCGAGCGTGAGGCCGGCGGGCAGGGCGATGCCGCACACGCTGCCGGCGGCCTGGTACTCCTTCCATCCAGAGCCAGCCAGGTAACCGCGAACCACAGCCTCCAGCGGCAGCGTCTTCAAGCGCCGCACGATGACCGAACGGCCCTCCAGCATCGAGCGCTCGGCCGGATCGCTGACCAGCTCGGCGATGGCGCGCCCCGTCAGATGATTCGGCACGATGTGGCGGGTGCGCGCGAACCAGAAGTTGGAAATCTCGGTGAGCACGCGGCCTTTCCCGGGGATCGGGTCCGGCAACACCACATCGAAGGCCGACAGCCGGTCCGTCGCCACCATGAGCAGGGCATCGGCGCCGGCCGCGTAGATATCGCGCACCTTGCCTTCGTGGAGCTTCTCGAGTCCGCGCAGCGAGGTGCGGAAGACCGTTTGGCTTTCCATGCTTGCTACTATAGCAGCGCGTATGCGGTACACCGGTAAGGTTGTCGGGGGCTTGATCGGCATGTTCCTGGGGCCTCTCGGCGCCCTGGCCGGCGTGCTGCTCGGGCACCAGGTGGATGAGCATCTCGACCGGCAGGATCAGCCGCTGCCCGGTCCGGAGGAGATCACCGCCATCGGTGAGCATTTCTTCCGCGCCACCTTCCGGGTCATGGGCTACCTCGCGAAGGCCGACGGGCGGGTCTCGGAGCAGGAGATCTCCGCCGCGCGCGCCGTGATGGCGGAGCTGCGGCTCGACACCGCCCGGGTACAACAGGCGATCGAATGCTTCACCACGGGCAAGCAGCCAGGCTTCGATCTCGCCGCGGAGCTGGCCAACCTCGGCCGCGCCTGCGCCGGCCGCCCCGACCTCGTGCGCGTCTTCGTCGAGATCCAGGTGCGCGCGGCGCTGAGCGGCAACAACCTCGACGGGCCCGTGCGGCCGCTGCTGCATCGGATCGCCGGACGGCTCGGGGTGTCCCCGCTGGAGCTGGCGCAGATCGAAGCCGTGCTGCGCATCCGCGGCGGCAGCTTCCACTATGCGCCGGCGGGAGCCGGGCCTCGAGTCAGCGACGCGCAGAAGCTGGATCAGGCCTACAAGATCCTCGAGGCGGCCGCCGGCGACAGCGACCAGGAGATCGTCAAAGCCTACCGCCGGCAGTTGAGCCGGCACCATCCCGACAAGCTGAAGGCCAACGGGTTGCCGGAATCGATGATCGAGCACTCGAAGCAGCGCACGCAGCAGATCATCGAGGCGTACGAGCTCATTCGCGAGCGGCGGGGGATCTAGACCATTCTTCGATGACCTCCTGCACGGCCTGCAGCCCGTCGGTGAGCGCCGCGGGCCCGGGCTGCAGAATGATGGCGGACTTGATCTCGCGCACGAAGCCGCCGCGCACCGCCGGGATGGTGCTCCAGCCGGGCCGCGCCGCCACTTCCTCGGGCCGGAACTTCTTGCCGCACCAGGAACCGAAAATGACGTCGGGCGCGCGGCGCGGCACCTGCAACGCGTCGGCGATGATTCGCTGGCGGCCGAGAGGCTGGACCGACAGCTCGGGGAAGCAGTCCTCGCCGCCTGCGATGCCAATCAGCTCCGAGACCCAGCGGATGGCGGAGATCAGCGGCTCATCCCATTCCTCGAAGTACACCCGGGGCCGGCGCGGCAGCGCGCTCGAGCGCTTGCGGGCCGTCTCGAGGCCGTCCTCGAGCCGCGCAACCAGCTCGGCCGTTCGCGCCTCGCAGCCGATCATGCCCCCCAGCGTGCGGATCATGCGAAAGATCTCCGCGACGCTGCGCTGGTTGAAAAGGTGCACATCCAGTCCCGCACGCGCGAGTTGCGCCGCGATGTCCGCCTGCAGGTCGGAGAAGCCGAGAACGAGGTCGGGCTGCAGCGCCAGGATGCGATCGAGCTTCGCGCTGGTGAAGGCCGAGACCCGCGGCTTCTCCTTTCTCGCTCGCGCCGGACGTACCGTGAAGCCGGAGATACCGACGATGCGGCGCTCTTCGCCGAGCAGGTACAGCGTCTCGGTCGTCTCCTCGGTGAGGCAGACGATCCGTTGGGGGAATCCTGAATCGGCGGAGGACATGCTAGTGCCTATCGTAGCAGGCACATCGATGTGCCCCGCCGCCGAAGGTGGCGGAGGTCGCGAGCCAAAACCGCGCTTTTGCTCGCGGCCGCGCTGGGACGGCCGGATCCAGCGCTTCATAGAAGTGACTCTATCGAAGTGACATCGGCGTGTCAGCCGCTTAACCTTGCCGGCGATGTGGGCGAGATTCTGGAGTTTTCTGGACTGGTGCTTCTTCGGTCCCGCTTCCCAGGGGGCCGGGCGCCGTCCGCGGCTGATCCGCGGGATGCGCTACCCCTATGCGGTGGTGCGCGACCTCTCACGCCCCGACATCAAGCTGCGCGCGATGGGGCTCGTCTACACGACCCTGCTGGCGCTCATTCCGCTCGCCGCCTTCAGCTTTGCGATCCTGAAGATCTTCCGCGCGCGAAGCGACCTGCGCGTCGCGGTCTACCAGCTCTTCAGTGCCTTGGGACCCGTCGGCGCGCAGGAGCTGACCTCCCGCGTGATGGACTTTGCCAATGGCGTCGGCGGTGGGGTCGTAGGCTCAGTCGGATTTGCGCTGCTCGCGTGGACGCTGGTCGGCACCATCAAGAAGGTCGAGGACAGCTTCAATTTTCTCTGGCGGGTGCAGCAGGCGCGCAGCTTCGCCCGGCGGGTGAGCGAGTACCTGACCCTGATCGTGGTCGGTCCGGTCATCCTGGTCGTGTTCATCGGCATGTCGCGGCGGGCGCTGGAGAGTGCTCCGATCCGCGAGCTCGGACAGCTGCCGTTCCTCGACATGCTCACCGCCGCGGGGGTGAAGCTGGCTCCGTTCGTCATGGTGAGCGCATTCTTCACCGGTCTCTACCTCTTCGTTCCGAACACCCGTGTGCGGTGGCGGCCCGCACTGATCGGCGCCCTGGTCGCAGGAGTGCTGTGGGCGGGGGTGGGGAGGGTGTTCACCGCGTTCGTCGTGCACTCCACGCGGCTGACCATCGTCTATGCCGGATTCGCTTTCATCGTTGCCGCACTGCTGTGGACGTATCTCGGCTGGCTCATCCTGCTCGCCGGCGCGAATCTGTCCTTCTACATCCAGAACCCGACGTACCTGCGGCTCGGCCTGCAGGAGCTGAGGCTCTCGAGCGGCGAGGTCGAGCATCTGGCGCTGCGCCTGATGTACTTCGTCGGCCGCACCTACGTCACCGGCGGCAGGCGTTGGAGCGTCAACGGCCTCGCCACGGAGCTCGGTCTGCCCGGGATCGCGGTCGCGCAGATGGTCTCCACATTGGAGCTCGCGGGATTGCTGGTGGTCACCGAGGAGGAGGAGCTGCTGCCGGCGCGCGACATCGGCCACATCCCGGTGAGCGAGATCCTGGAAATCGCTCGCAATCAGCGCAGCGGCCACTTCACGCCGCGCTCGGTCTCGATCCCGGCGGTAGACCGTCTGATAGCAACTATCGATGAGGCGCGCCGCGCTCCCTGCGGTGAGCTGACGCTTCGTGACCTGGTGGAAGAGCCGCCGCGGCCGACGCTGACGCTGGCCGCCGGCAAGCGCGGCTGAGATTCGTCCGCCGTTAGAGCGTGACGCACCCCTGGTCGGTGCCGACCAGGAGCATATCGGCGGGACGCCTGGCGAAAAGCCCGACCGTCACGACACCCGTGAGACCCGTGAGCTCGCTTTCGAGCGCTACCGGATCGGCGATGCTGAGGCCGTGCACGTCGAGGATGTGGTTGCCGTTGTCGGTCAGGAAGCCCTGGCGCCAGACCGGCCGCGCGCCGCGCTCTTCCAATGCGCGGGCAATGAGCCTGCGTGCCATCGGGATCACCTCGATCGGCAGCGGAAAGGCGCCGAGTGTGCCGACGAGCTTGCTCTGATCGATGATGCAGATGAAGCGCGCGGCCGCCGCCCTTGATGAGGTGATGCGCGCGCGTGGCCTCGTCGGCACCGTCGATGTAGAGCGGCAGATCCGCGACGTCATTGAGCTCGAGCACGGGGACCCGGGCGGCATGAAGGAGCGCCGTAGTGGCGTTGGAGCTGGAGACCGCGGCGCGCACCTGCCCGGGATGCGCCGCCAGCGCCTCGATGAAGAAGCGCACCGTGGAGCCGGTGCCGACGCCGAGCACGGAGCCGGCGGGAACGTGCTCGAGAGCGGCTTCGGCTGCGCGCCGCTTCTTCGCATCGGCCATCGTCGCAGTCATTGGGACTTCCGCCCTCCAGAAACGAACGTGCCCGCCGGAGCGGGCACGAGAATCTCGATTCGTTTCACTCGGCGGCCGCCGAAGCGGCCGCCGAGCAAAGGCCTTACTTCTTCTTCGCAGCTTTCTTCTTGGCCTTCTTTTTTGCTTTCGCCATGTTGGCTCTCCAGTTGTCGGGTTAGTCCGAGGTCGGAGTATATACAGGTGAAACAAAAAAACAAGCAAGGGGGGAGTGGATGTGGTAGCCGCCTCTCGCGAGCTGTGAGGTGCGCCTCATCCACTCGCGCACCGGATCACGCCGCGCTCGGTGATCACGAGATCGAGCGGCACGTCGTGCGCAGCGGCCGCGATGCGGTCCACCTCCTGCGATGCGTAACCGATTCCGACCAGCAGCGGCGCGCGCCAGACGCTGCGCAGGCGCAGGAATCCGAATGCGCGATCGTAGTAGCCCGCCCCCATGCCGAGCCGCATGCCGTGACGATCGAAGCCGACGAGCGGAAGGAACACGACATCGAGCAGGCGCGCGCTCGCGAGCTGCGGCCCTTCGGGCTCGGCGATGCCGAAGCGATTGAAGCTGCGCCGCTGCGTGAGCTGCGCGAAGCGCATGCTGCGCGCTCGCGCGCGCCGGTCGATGCGAGGGAGATAGACGCGGCATGCGCGGCGCAGCGCGAGCGCGATGAGGCAGGAGGTATCGAGCTCTTCGGCGGTGGCGGCGTAGATGCCGATGCGGCGGCCGGAACGGAGATTGAGCGCGTGATCGGCGTAGCGGGCGATTTGCCGCGCGGCGTGCGCGCGCTCGGCGGCGGATACCGCCCGGCGCTTCGCACGAAGCGACGCCCGCAGGGATCTGCGGGCGTCGGTCATGCCGGAATCAAGAAGCGCCACCCGCCTGTGCCGGTGCGAACCGTTGCTCTCGAACCAGAGCAACAGGTGGGACGAGCTGTGACAGGTAAGGCTTTCCGCTCATGGCGGACTTGCACAGTGCTGCCGACGAGCCCTGCCCCGTGGGTGTTTCAATTAGGGTCCGAGGTAACCCGGCCCGCTTGTCGAACACCGCAGGCGACGCCGGGAACCACTCTACACCAAGGCCGCCCGGATGTGGCGGTGGCGTGTGTCACAGCTCGAGTTGCTGAGCGCGCTCCAGCGCGGTCTCGACCCGCTCGCGCAAGGCACGGACCTTGCCGCCCGCCTCGCTCTCGAGCTTGGCGTCGCGGCCGCGCAGCTGCAGCAGCTCGTGAGCCATGTTGAGCGCCACCATGACGGCGATGCGATCGAGCCCGACGAGCTTGCCGCTGTCGCGGATCTCGCGCATGCGGCCGTTCAGGTACTCCGCCGCATCGAGAAGCGCCGAGCGCTCCTCATAGGGGCAGGAGACCGCGTACTCTTTCTCCATGATGCGCACGCTGACGCGCGCCTGATCCTGAGTGCTCATGCGCCATGCTCCAGGGTTTTCAGCCTGCCGATCATGGCCTCGACGCGGGTGCGCACCTGCTCGTTCTTCGAGAGGAGCGAGGCGCGCTCCGTCGCCAGCGACTCGTGCCGCTGGCGCAACGCGCGGTTCTCCTCCCGCAGATGATCTACGGTGGCCACCAGCTCCTCGATACGTCGCGCGAGGCGCGCCAGCTCGAGATCGAGCTGAGATTTGACGGTGTCGCTCATGGTGCCCTGACTATAGAGCCGCGCTCTCGACGGGGTCAATCGGAGCTGACAGCCTTCTGGGGTCCCGCAGGCATATAATGGTCGGGTCCATGATCCAAGCGAACTACGCGGACATCCAGAGTGTCCTGACGGACGAGCGCGCGTTGACCGATGCGGCCGAGGCGCATGGCACCCTCGCCGGCTGCCTGTGCGGCGGCGCGGGCTACCGGTTCGAGGACTGGCTGCTCGAGATCCTGCCGGAAGGGCGGGCGCAGCCGCTCGCCGCCGCGACGTTGCGGGAGCTCTATACGGAGACCGGCGGGTCGCTGCGGGCGCCGGACATGGAGTTCGATCTGCTGTTGCCGCAGGAGGCGCAGTCGATCGATGCGCGCGCCGCGGCGCTCGCCCAATGGTGTCAGGGGTTCCTGTACGGACTCGGCTCGGGTCCCGTACAGGATGCCGCCAGCCTCCCCGGCGATGTGGGAGAGATCGTGCGCGACCTGACCGAGATCAGCCGTGTCGGCGTCGACATCGCCCAGACCGAGGAATCGAACGAGAACGCCTATGCGGAGCTCGTCGAGTTCGTACGCGTGAGCGTTCAGGTCATTTTCGAGGAACTCGAGCCCCTGCGGGCGACCCCCTCCTCACCAGGAGCACCTCTGCATTGATACGCCATAGAACCGCCGCGCGCCGCGCGGCCCCCCGCCACGTCTCCCGGTCCGCGAGCACGAGCAGGCAGGACCTTCGCAACGAGTTCGCGCGCCGCCGGCGCGCGCTCCTGAAGCTCATGGGCCGCGACTCCATCGCCATCCTGCCCGCCGCGCCGGTGCGGCACCGCAACAATGACGTCGAGTACGCCTACCGGCAGGACAGCGACTTCCATTATCTGACCGGTTTCGACGAGCCGGAGTCGGTCGCGGTCCTGGTCCCCGGGCGCGATCAGGCCGAATACATTCTCTTCGTGCGCGAACGCGACCCGACGCGGGAGACCTGGGACGGACCGAGGGCGGGACCCGCGGGCGCGCGCCGCGCCTTCGGCGCGGACGATGCCTTTCCCATCGCGGACATCGACGAGATCCTGCCCGGGCTCATGGAGAACCGCGCCAAGGTGTTCTATTCCATGGGCATGTATCCGGAGTTCGACCAGCGGGTCGCCGGCTGGGTGAACGGCCTGCGCACGCAGGCGAGGAATGGCCGCCATGCGCCGCAGGAGATCGTCGCCCTCGATCACGTCCTGCACGACATGCGGCTCTACAAATCCCGGATCGAGATCGGCCTCATGCGCGAAGCTGCGCGGATCGCCGCCGCGGCGCACGTGCGGGCGATGCGCTTCTGCCGGCCGGGGGTGAAGGAATACGAGGTGATGGCGGAGATCATCCACGAATTCCGCCTGCACAACGCGGATACCTCGTATCACCCCATCGTCGGCGGCGGCGCCAACAGCTGCATCCTGCACTATCGTGACAACGACCAGCCGCTCAAGGCCGGCGAGGTGCTGCTGATCGATGCCGGCTGCGAGCATGAATCCTATGCCTCCGACATCACGCGCACCTTTCCGGTCAGCGGCCGCTTCACGCCGGAGCAGCGCGCGGTGTACCAGGTCGTGCTCGAGGCCAACCGGGCGGCGATCGCCAAGGTCCGGCCGGGCAACCACTGGAACGAGCCCCACGAGGCCGCGGTCCGCGTGGTCACGCAAGGCCTGGTGAAGCTCGGGCTGCTGAAGGGCCGGCCCGCGAAGCTCGAGCGCGATGGCGCCTACCGCCGGTTCTTCATGCACCGCACCGGTCACTGGCTCGGCATGGACGTGCACGATGTCGGGGACTACAAGATCGGCGACGAGTGGCGTGTGCTCGAGCCGGGAATGGTGCTCACCATCGAGCCGGGCATCTACATCCCGGAGGGCGCTCGCGGCGTGCCGAAGCGCTTCCAGCGCATCGGGGTGCGCATCGAGGACGACGTCGTGGTGACCAAGAGCGGTGCCGAGGTGCTGACTGACGGGGCACCCAAGGACCCCGATGCGATCGAGAAGCTGATGTCGCAGAGCGCTGCACATGGCTGAGTCCGCGAGCCCGGCCGCGCTCTCCCGCGCAATGCCTCGCGAGGTCGATGTCGCCATCATCGGCGGCGGACTGGTGGGGGCGAGCCTCGCGCTCGGGCTGGCCGGCACGGGCGTGCAGGTATTGCTCGTCGAAAATATCGCGCCCGGCTCCGCCGCGCAGCCGAGTTTCGATGAGCGCACCACGGCTCTCGGCAACGCCAGCCGGCGGATCTTCCAGGGGCTGGGCGTCTGGGATGAGATCTCGCGGGAAGCCGCGGCGATTCGCGCCATTCATGTCTCCGATGCCGGACGGTTCGGGTTCGCGCGCCTGCAGGCCGCGCAGCACGGGATCGATGCGTTCGGCTACGTGGTCCCCAACAGAGTAATCGGCGCGGCCCTGTGGGGCCGCCTCGAGGGCGCAAAGGGCGTCGATGTCCGAGTCCCCGCCAGTGTCGAGGATCTCGACATCACGACGGAGCGGGCCTACTTCACCCTGGTCACCGCCGCGGGCGCGCGCGAGGTGACATCCGCGCGCCTGCTCGTCGCAGCCGATGGGGCGCACTCCGCGGTGCGTGCCGCTGCGGGTATCGAAGCCAGCATCGAGGATTACGATCAGGTGGCGATCGCCGCGGCAGTGAAGGGCGACCGCGGCAACGATGGCACGGCCTACGAGCGGTTCACGCCGTCCGGACCGGTGGCTGTGCTGCCGCTTCGCGGCGGCGGCTACGGAACGATCTGGTCGTGCACGCCGCAGCGCGCGGCGCAGCTGCTGCAGCTGCCGGATGACGCCTATCTCGCTGAGCTGCAGCGCTGCTTCGGCTGGCGAGCCGGCAGGTTCCGGCGCATGGGCCGGCGCGCGTCGTATCCCCTGAAGCTGACTCGCGCCGCGACCACGGTTGCGCGCCGCACCGTGCTCATCGGCAATGCCGCCCAGGCGCTGCATCCGATCGCCGGCCAGGGATTCAATTTGGGTCTGCGCGATGCCGCTCTGCTCGCCGAGGTGATCGCGGCGGCGACGGGCGATGTAGGCTCGCCGGAGCTGTTGCGGAAATTCTCCGACTGGCGTGCCGCCGACCGGGGCGGGGTCGTGCGTTTCACCGACGGGCTGGTGCGGCTCTTCGGCAGCCGCATTCCGGGGGCTGGCCTCGTGCGCAACCTCGGGCTGCTGGCCTTCGATCTGTCGCCGCCCGCCAAGCGCGCGCTCGCGCGAGTCAGCCTGGGATTCGGCGGACCCACTCCGCGCCTGGCTCGCGGACTGCCGCTCCAATGACTGCCGTGACGAGCTCCGCGGCATCGAGCGAGCCGTTGGATGTGCTCATCGTCGGCGGCGGTCCGGTGGGGGCCAGCGCTGCGGCGCTGTTGCAGGTCGCCTCGAAGGATGCGCGCCGGCCTCTTCGGGTCGCCGTTCTCGAGCCGAACCGGCCCGCCGCGGCAGCACCCGATGCTCCCCTCGATGCGCGCGTCTCGGCGGTGTCCCGGGCGAGCGAGCGCATCCTCACGGCCATCGGTGCGTGGCCTTTGATTCCCACCTCGCGCACGCAGCCGTACGAGCGCATGCGTGTCTGGCATGAGAGCGTGCCGCCGCGAAGCGCGGATGTGCTGGAGTTCGACGCGGCATACGCTGGCGAGCCGAACCTCGGCTACATCGTCGAGAATCGCCTCGTGCAGACGGCAGCCCTGCAGGCTTTCGAGTCCGCAGGCGGCCGGATCATCTCGGGCGGGCTCTCGCGGCTTCGTGTCCGCGATCATGACGTGGAGCTCGAGACGAGCGCGGGTGTTTTCACCTGCCGCCTCGTCGTGGGTGCGGACGGCGCACGCTCGGCGGTGCGCGAGTCGATCGGCCTCTCCGCGGAAACCTCCAGCTATCACCAGATCGCGATAGTGGCCAACGTCCGCACGGAGCTCCCGCATGAGCGCACCGCCTGGCAGCGCTTCCTGCGCACCGGGACGCTCGCCTTCCTGCCGCTCGCCGACGGCTGCAGCTCCATCGTCTGGTCCATCGACGACGCCGCGGCCGCGCCGCTCCTCGGCATGTCGCAGACCGCCTTCGAGGAAGAGTTGCTGAGCCGGTCGGACGGGGTATTGGGCGCCGTGAAGCTGCGTACCGAGCGCCTGTCGTTTCCGCTACGAAAGCTGACCGCGCACCGCTTCACCGCGCACCGGTGCGCATTGATCGGCGACGCCGCGCACGTCGTGCATCCGCTGGCCGGGCAGGGCGTCAACCTGGGTCTGCTGGATGCCGCGGCGCTCTGCGAGCTGGTCTGCGCAGCCTCCCGCTTGCGCGAAGACCCCGGCGCCCAAAGCGTCCTGCGCCGGTATGAGCGCTGGCGCAAGAGCGAGATCGAGCCGATCGCCCTCGCCATCGACGGCTTCAACCGCTACCTCGCCCACGGCGCCGGCCCGCTGTCACGCCTCGCGCAGCGCGGCCTGGCCCTGGTCAATCGCACCGACGAGGTGAAGCGCTTTTTCATCACCCGTGCGCTCGGCCTCGACGGCGAGCTGCCCAAGCTCGCCCGGCAGCCTCCCTCCGCCCGCCCTCAGCCCCCTACCTGAGCGGAATCGCGTCGATCTTCGCCGCGCAGATGAAGTCGTTCTCCGACAGCCCCTTGATGGCGTGCGTCGTGTACCGCACCCGGCAGTAGTCGTACCCCAGCTCGAGGTCCGGATGATGGTCCTCGATGTTGGCGATGTGGGCCACCGCGTTGACGAAGCTCATCGTTCGGTAAAAATCCCTGAACCTGAACTCCCGCCGCAGATACGGCCCTTCCTTCGACAGCCCCCACTCCTTGTCGAGCTGCCTCATGAGCCTCTCGGCCTCCTCGCGCGAGTAAGGCGCCACGCCACCCTCGCACGGCTTGCAATGCTTCTCAGTGAGCTCGCTCATCGGCCTCTCCCGTCAGGCGCTCTCAAGCCACGGCAGCCCCGTCGGCGACATTCTTTCTGTTGAACTTCCTGCCCACGTACTGCTCCAGCAACTCCTGAAACTCCTCCGCGATCCGATCCCCCTTCAAGGTGATCGTTTTCTCCCCGTCTTCATAGACAGGCGCCACCGGCCGCTCCCCCGTCCCCGGCAAGCTGATCCCGATGTTGGCATGCTTGCTCTCCCCGGGCCCGTTAACCACGCAGCCCATCACCGCCACCGTCATATCCTCGACGCCGTCGTACTCCCGGCGCCACTGCGGCATCCGATGCCGAATATGGGTCTGAATGCGCTGCGCAAGCTCCTGGAACACCGTGCTGGTGGTGCGCCCGCACCCCGGGCAAGCCGTGACCAGCGGCAGGAACGAGCGCAGACCCACGGTCTGCAGGATCTCCTGCGCCACGATCACCTCCTGCGTCCGATCCCCGCCCGGTTCCGGCGTCAGGGAAACGCGGATCGTGTCACCGATCCCCTGTTGCAACAGCACCGCGATGCCCGCCGTCGACGCCACGATGCCCTTCGAGCCCATCCCCGCTTCGGTCAGGCCGAGGTGCAGCGGGTAATCGCAGCGGCCGCCGAGGTCGGCATAGATCGCGATGAGATCCTGCACCCCGCTCACCTTGGCGGAGAGAATGATGCGATCGTGCGGCATGCCCAGATCCTCCGCGCGCCGCGCGCTCTCGAGCGCCGACAGCACCACGGCATTGCGCATGATCTGCTGCGCGCTGAGCGGCTCCGTCCGCGAGGAATTCTCATCCATCAGCCGCGTGAGCAGATCCTGATCGAGGCTGCCCCAGTTGACGCCGATGCGTACCGGCTTGCCGTAGCGGCAGGCCGTCTCGATCATCTGCGCGAACTGCGGGTCGCGCTTGCTGCCGCGGCCTACGTTGCCGGGGTTGATGCGGTACTTGGCGAGGGCCTCGGCGCAGGCCGGGTGCTCGCGCAGGAGCTTGTGGCCATTGAAATGGAAGTCCCCGATCAGCGGCACCGCCACCCCAAGCTGGTCCAGCCGGTTGCGGATGTGCGCCACCGCCTCCGCGGCCTCCGCCGTATTCACCGTAATGCGGACCAGCTCCGATCCTGCGCGGGCTAGAGCCTTGACTTGTTGCGTGGTGCCCTCGACGTCCGCGGTATCTGTATTCGTCATCGACTGCACGACGATCGGCGCGGTCCCGCCTACCCGGACGGGGCCGATGGACACCTGGGCGGATTTGCGACGCTGGATAGAGGACATGGTACCTGCCGGAGAAGAGCTTCCTGGGGCCGGAGATTTTACATGCTATGATCCGCCCGCCCCATAATCGGTCTGTCCGGAGAGGGTCCGGCTACCGCCGGAACGCCGAAGGCGCAAGCTCCGCCCGGAAACGCTCAGGCACACGAACGGCAGATCGCGGGGTCTCTGGAGAGTGGTGGTCGCCCCTGGCGGACCACCCACCGAAGGGGAGCGGCGCCGCTCGGGCGCCCGATCTCTCAGGTCACCGGACAGAGGGCGGCAGAGGCGCTTTACGCCTGCCGTCATCATTCCGGAGCACCTGTGACCCGAAGAACCCCGTTATTCGATCTGCACCAGAAGCTCGGCGCGAGGATCGTGGACTTCGGCGGCTGGGACATGCCGCTGCAGTACGGCTCCCAGATCGCGGAGCATCACGCCGTGCGGCACGTCGCCGGCGTCTTCGACGTCTCCCACATGTGCGTCGTCGATTTGAAGGGCGCGCGAGTCAGGGCATTTCTCCTCGGGCTGCTCGCCAACGACATCGGCAAGCTGAAGGCGCCCGGCAAGGCGCTCTACGGCTGCATGCTCAATGAGGGCGGCGGGGTCATCGATGACCTCATCGTCTATTGGCTCGACGAGTCCTGGTTTCGCGCGGTCGTCAACGCCGGCACGCGCGACAAGGATCTCGCCTGGATGCGCCAACATGCGGCGCAATTCGGCGTCGAGATCGTAGAGCGCACCGACCTCGCCATGCTCGCCGTGCAGGGGCCCGAGGCACGAGGCAAGGCGGCGAGCCTGCTGTCACCGGCCGGGGCGACGGACGCGCTGGCTCTCGATGCGTTCTTCGGCCGCGAGATCGACGGCTGGTTCGTCTCGCGTACCGGCTATACGGGCGAAGACGGCTTCGAGATCATGCTGCCCGCCGCGCAAGCGCAGCGCGTGTGGCAAGCGTTGAATTCCGCCGGCGTGGTCTCCTGCGGCCTCGGCGCCCGCGACACGCTGCGCCTCGAGGCGGGCATGAGCCTTTACGGCAGCGACATGGACGAGAGCACTCATCCCTTCGAGTCGGGACTCGCCTGGACGGTGGCGCTCGAGCCGCGCGAGCGGGAGTTCATCGGACGAAAGGCGCTCGAGGCGATTCGCGCGCGAGGACTGCAGCGCAAGCTCGTGGGCCTGTTGCTCGAGGGGCGCGGCGTGCTGCGCTCGCACCAGAAGGTGCTCGTACCCGAGGGCGGCGAGGGCGAAATCACGAGCGGCACCTTTTCCCCGACCCTCGAGCGATCGATCGCGCTGGCCCGCGTGCCGGCCGCCGCCGGCTCCAGCGTGCAAGTGGATATTCGCGGCAAGCTGCACGATGCGCGCATCGTGCGGCCGCCGTTCGTCCGTCACGGCAAGCCGCTGGTCAGTTGAGCGCACTGCCTCAATCCCGAACCTTGATCCCATCCCCCGATCGAGGTTGCAAGAGCCGGAGCGCCGCGCACCCGATCAGCCGCGGGCCGCTCGCGGAGCGTCGATGGCGCGATCGCCTGCGCCGGGGGCGGTAGTCCATGACTGTGTTTTTGTCCAGACACGTTCACCCACAAAGGAGCGGCGTTTCCTCTCCGGCGTGAGGGCCGGAGTCTTCGCGCCGGAAAGTCAATGAGCCAAGTTCCTGCCGACCTCAAGTACACCAAGACCCACGAATGGCTGCGGACCCTGCCCGACGGCACGGTGGAGGTCGGAATCACCGACCACGCCCAGCATGCCCTCGGCGATCTCGTGTTCGTGGAAGTGCCCGAGGCGGGCCGCAAGCTCTCGGCCGGAGACCCGTTCGCGGTCGTGGAATCCGTCAAGGCGGCTTCCGATGTCTACTCCCCCCTCGCCGGAGAAGTGGTCATCGGCAATCCCGCGCTTGCCGCGGAGCCTGAGGCGATCAACTCCGACGCCTACGGCAAGGGCTGGCTGATGCGGCTGCGGCCGGCGGCCGGCGCCCCGGCCCCCGCCCTTCTCGGCGCCGCGGATTACGAGAAGCTGATAGCGGAGGAGGGCGGCTGATGGCCTTCATTCCCCACACGCGCGAGGATGTCGAGTCGATGCTCGCCGCCATCGGCGTCGAGCGCATCGAGCAGCTCTTCGACGAGATCCCCGCCAACCTGCGGCTCGCGGGTCTCTCCGGCGTGCCGGAGGCCGCGAACGAGATGGAGATCGGCCGCATCATGGCCGAGCGGGCGCGGCTCGATGGCCGTCCCCTCTGCTTCATCGGCGCGGGCGCCTATGAGCATCACATTCCGGCAGCCGTCTGGGCCATCGCGACGCGCGGGGAGTTCTACAGTGCCTACACGCCTTATCAGGCGGAGGCGAGTCAGGGCACGCTGCAGCTCCTCTACGAATACCAGACCATGATGGCGAGCCTGACCGGCCTGGAAGTCTCGAACGCGTCACTCTACGATGGCGCGAGCGCGATGGGGGAGGCGTGTCTCATGGCGGTACGCGCCAACCGCCGGTCGCACTCGCGGCGGATTCTCGTGCCCACCACGGTGCACCCGCACTACCGCGCGACCGCCAGGGCGGTCGCGGGCAACCAGGGGCTCGTCTTCGAGGAGCTGCCGTATTGCGCCGAGCAGGGCTGCATCGGCGCCGACGCGCTCGAGCGGTATGACGGGCAGGACGTCACCGCGCTTGTCATCCAGCAGCCGAATTTCTTCGGGCGCCTCGAGGATGTGGATGCGCTCTGCGACTGGGCGCACGCGCGCAACATCCTGGTGGTCGCCGTGGTGAATCCGACCTCGCTCGCGTTGCTGAAACCCCCGGGGCAGTGGGGGTCGAAGGGCGCGGACGTCGCGGTCGGGGAGGGCCAGCCGCTCGGGGTTCCGCTCTCCTCGGGCGGACCGTACTTCGGTTTCATGGCCGCCCGGATGGAGCACGTGCGGCAGATGCCGGGCCGGATCGTCGGGCGCACGCTCGATGCCGCCGGCCGCGCGGGTTTCACGCTGACGCTGCAGGCGCGCGAGCAGCACATCCGTCGCGCCAAGGCAACTTCCAACATCTGCACCAATCAGGGGCTGCTGGTGACGGCCGCGACGATCTACCTCTCGCTCATGGGCCCCGGGGGCCTGGAGCGGGTCGCCGCCGCATCGCATGCGCGCACGCGCGAGCTGGTGGACGCGCTGATCGGGGTGCCCGGCGTGCGCCCCTTGTTCCGCGGGCCGGTGTTCCACGAGGCGGCTGTGGCGCTCGACCGCCCCGCGGCGCCGGTGCTGGAGAAGCTGGCCGCGCGCGGCATCCTCGGTGGATTCGATCTCACCGAGCACTATCCCGAGCTCGGGCCCGCGCTGCTCGTGTGCGCCACCGAGACCAAGACCACCGCCGACATCGAGCGCTATGCGAGCGCGCTCGCCGAGTGCCTGCGCGAAGCGCGCGCCGCCTGAGTCAAAACACCATGTCCACCCGACTTGAGAAACCGATATTCGAGTATTCCGTCCCGGGCCGCTGCGCCGAGGACCAGTGGCCGCGCGATCCCGGAGCGGCCGCCACCGAAGACCTGCCCGCGTCCCTGCGGCGGACGGGCCGGCCGCTCCTGCCCGAGGTCAGCGAGCTCGAGACCGTGCGGCATTTCACGCGCCTCTCGCAGCTGAACTTCTCCATCGACACGCACTTCTATCCCCTCGGGTCGTGCACGATGAAGTACAACCCGAAGGCCTGCAACAGCCTGGCCATGCTGCCGCAGTTCCTGGCGCGCCACCCGCTGTCGCCCGAAAGCGCGGGACAGGGCTTTCTCGCCTGTCTCTACGAGCTGCAGGAGATGCTCAAGGCGGTGACCGGAATGCAGGCCGTGGCGTTGAGCCCGATGGCCGGCGCCCAGGGCGAGTTCGCCGGCGTTGCGATGATCCGCGCCTATCACCGCGCGCGCGGCGACCTCGAGCGCAATGAGATCATCGTGCCGGAGGCGGCGCATGGCACCAATCCGGCCACGGCCACGATGTGCGGCTGTGTGGTGCGGGAGGTGCCTGTCGACCCCGAAGGCGACGTCGACCTCGAGGCGCTCAAAGCCGTCGTCGGTCCCAAGACCGCGGGCATCATGCTCACCAACCCGTCCACGCTCGGAGTGTTCGAGCGGCGGATAGAGGAAGTGGCGCGCACGGTCCACGCGGCCGGCGGGCTTCTTTACTACGACGGCGCGAACCTCAATGCCATTCTCGGCAAGGTGCGTCCGGGCGACATGGGCTTCGATGTCATCCACGTCAACCTGCACAAGACTTTTTCCACGCCTCACGGCGGCGGCGGCCCGGGCGCGGGTCCGGTCGGCGTGAGCGCGCGGCTCGCACCCTTCCTGCCCGTTCCGCTCGTCGGGCGGCGCGGCGAGCAGTATGTCTGGCTGACGGAGCGGGACCTGCCGCAGTCCATTGGCCGGCTCTCGGGTTTCATGGGCAATGCCGGGGTCCTGCTTCGGGCCTATATCTACATGCGCATGCTCGGCCGGGAGGGGATGGGGAAGGTGAGCGAGTACGCCACGCTCAACGCCAACTATCTGCTCGCGCGATTGCAGCGTGCCGGTTTCGATGCGGCCTATCCGAACCGCCGGGCCACGCACGAGCTCATCATCACTCTCAAGCGCCAGGCGAAGGAGCTCGGCGTGACCACGATGGACTTCGCCAAGCGGCTGCTCGACCACGGCATGCACGCGCCGACGACCTATTTCCCGCTCCTCGTGCCGGAGTGCCTGCTCATCGAGCCGACGGAGACCGAGAGCAAGGCGGCGCTCGACGCCTTCGTCGCCGCCATGGCGGAGATTCTCGCGGAAGCCGCACAAGAACCTGAGCGCGTCACCGGCGCTCCGCATACCATGCCGGTACGGCGCCTGGATGACGTTCGGGCGGCCAAGCACCTGGACCTCACCTGGAAGCCGACCGCATCCCATGCGACTCCCACGACTCCCGCGACTCCCGCGAGTCCTTAGTCTCTGCCTGCTGGCCGCCTGCGCGCCGCTGAGCATCGTCGCCGGCCAGCAGGCGGCCGGCCCGCCGCCAGTGGCCGTCCCTGGCGGCGGGGCCCCCGGCCCGGGCGTCCTGCCCGGGCGCTCGCCTCCACCACTGGCCGTCCCTGGCGGCAGAACCCCCGGCCCGGCCCTCCCGGCCGGGCGCTCGCCTCCTGAGTCGGCTCGCCCGCGGCTGCCGCGGGGAGCGCCGCAGGCCGCGCACCTCGCCCGGCAGGCGGCGGCGGTGGAGGCCAATCCCACCTGGGCCGCGACTCTCGAGCACATCGCCAGCAGCGTGGTGTCGATCAAGGTCGACGAGGTTCGCTCCTTCGACACGGACATGAACGAGACCGCGCAGGCGACCGGCTTCGTCGTGGACGCGAAGCGCGGCATCATCCTGACCAACCGCCACGTCGTGACGCCGGGGCCGGTGACCGCCGAGGCGGTGTTCCTCGACCGCGAGGTGGTGCCGCTCAAGCCCATCTACCGCGATCCGGTGCATGACTTCGGCTTCTACCAGTACGATCCGAAGAAGCTGCGGTACATCAAGCCGAAGGCACTGCAGCTCTATCCGCAGGGTGCCAAGGTCGGTACCGAGATCCGCGTGATCGGCAACAATGCCGGCGAGCAACTCTCGATCCTCGCCGGTACGCTGGCGCGCCTGCATCGGCAGGCGCCGGACTACGGTTTCGGCAAGTACAACGATTTCAACACCTTCTACCTGCAGGCGGCTTCCGGGACCTCCGGCGGCTCCTCCGGCTCGCCGGTGATCGATATCCGCGGCCGCGTCGTCGCCCTCAACGCCGGTGGTGCCGCCAACTCCGCCTCGAGCTTCTATCTGCCGCTCGATCGCGTGCAGCGCGCACTGCGGCTCATCCAGGAAGGCAAGCCCGTCGCCCGCGGCACCATCTACACGGTTTTCAACTACACGCCCTATGACCAGCTCGAGCGGTTGGGCCTGCCGCTGCGGCTCGAGTCGGCCGTCCGCCAGCAGTTTCCCCGGGGCACCGGCATGCTGGTCGTCTCGAGCGTGCTGCCCGGGACGCCGAGCGCGCTCGCCCTGCAGCCCGGAGACATCCTGCTGCGGGTCAACGGCCGCTACGTGACCACTTTCGATCCGCTCTCGCGGATTCTCGATTCCTCGGTCGGGCGGCAGATCCGCCTGGACCTGGAGCGCGGCGGCAAGCCGGTGTCGGTGACTGTGCCGGTCGGCGACCTCGACGCCATCACGCCCGCGAGCTACGTGCAGTTCGGCGATGCGGTGGTCAATACGCTCTCGTACGAGGAGGCGCGCCAGCTCAACGTCCCGCCGCGCGGCGTGTTCGTCGCCAATCCGGGCTACGTATTCGGCGCCGCGGGCATTCCCCGGGGCGCGGTGATCAGCCAGGTCGATGCCGCGCCGATCGACGATCTCGCGGACTTCCGCCAGGCGCTCAGCCACCTCGCCAACGGCGCGTACGCCACCGTCCGTTTCGCGACCGTCGACGATCCCAACGGCAGCGAGCTCGGCGTCTTCCGCATGAACCGCCTGTGGTACCCGGCGGACTACTGCGTGCGCGACGATGCCATCGGCACCTGGCCGTGCACGCCGCTCGCGGCCGGCCCCGCTCCCAAGCCGCAACCGGTGAGCTCCACACGCTTCCCGAAGTATCCGGACCCGCGGATGAACGCTCTCGCCCCGTCGCTGGCGATGGTGACGTTTACGATGCCGTACTCGGTCTCGGGCGTGGTCGAGCACTACTACCACGGGACCGGACTCGTCGTGGACGCGAAGCGCGGCCTCGTCGTCGTCGATCGCGACACCGTGCCCGTGTCCCTCGGGGACGTCACGGTGACGTTCGCGGGTACGGTCCAGGTGCCTGGGCGGGTCGTCTATGTCGATCCGCTGCACAATTACGCCATCGTCGCCTACGACCCGAAGCTCATCGGCTCGACGCCGGTCAGGTCCGCGACGCTGAAGCCGCAGCGGCTCGCGGCGGGGCAGGGGGTCTGGGTGGTGGGTCTGGGCGGCGACAGTCAGCTGCACTCGCGCGCCACGCAGATCGCCAGCATGGATCCGCTGTCGCTGCCCCTCTCGCGCACCATGCGCTTCCGTGATACCAACATCGAGACCATCGGCCTCGTGAACCCGCCCAGCGAATACGACGGCGTGCTCGCCGACGCCTCGGGCGATGTGGTCGGGATGTGGTCGAGTTTCGCCTATGACACCGCGACCGGCATCGCGCAGGCGCTGCGCGGGGTGCCGATCGACCTGGTGGCGGACATGGTCGATCGCATGCGCAGCGGGCGGCCCCTGCATTCCCTGGACGTGGAGTTCCTCCCGGAGCCGCTGGCGAGCGCCCGCATGATGGGCCTGTCCCAGGCGTGGACCGCGAAGCTTACTGCGCGCGGCCCCATCCAGCGGCAGGTGCTGACCGTCGTGCGCACGGTCGGCGGCTCGCCGGCATCCGGCCTCCTGATGCCGGGGGACCTCCTGCTGGCGCTCGATGGCAAGGTGGTCACCGATTTCCGCGAAGTCGAGCGGGAGACTGCGGATCGCGCCCAGGTGAAGGTGACCGTCTGGCGCAGCGGGGGAGAGCACACGCTCACCGTGCCCACGGTGGCGCTTTCCGGGGTGGGCCTCAAGAGAGTGGTGGAATGGGCGGGTGCGACGCTGCAGACACCCTTCCAGTCGATGCGCGCACAGCGGGGCATTCCGCCCGTGGGCGTTTATGTCGACTACTTCGCGTACGGCTCACCCGCGGCGCGCTATGGCCTCTACCCGGGACGGCGCATCGTGCAGGTGGACGGCATACCCACTCCGACTCTGAATGCATTCCTCGCCGCGGTCGCGGAGCGGCCCGACCGCTCCTCGGTGAGACTCACGACGATCACCTGGAACAATGCCCCGGATGTCATCACCTTGAAGCTCGACAAGCACTACTGGCCCGCCTATGAGCTTCTGAGCACGCCCGATGGCGGCTGGACTCGGCGCCCCCTGAACTGAGTCAAAGTGTCGTGAAAATGCAACGCATGACGTGATCGAGGGATCGGTCGGCGGCGTTGGCTTAGAATGCCCCGATGGTTCGAGTGGTCAGAGCTACACAGGTCGAGATCGAGGCTGCCGTCCAGGCGCTGCGCGACGGCGAGCTCGTGGCTTTCCCCACCGAGACGGTCTACGGCCTGGGCGCGAACGCCCAGAATCCGGCCGCCGTCCGCAAGATCTTCGAGGCCAAGGGCAGGCCGAGCAACCACCCGGTCATCGTGCATCTGGATAGCCCGCGCTACCTGCATCGCTGGGTCCGGGAGGTGCCGCAGACCGCCATGAGCCTCGCGGAGCGCTTCTGGCCCGGGCCGCTCACGATGGTGATGCCGCGCGCCGCCAATGTTCATGACGTCGTGACAGGTGGACAGGACACCGTCGCCATTCGCGTGCCTTCGCACCCGATGGCGCAGCAGCTGTTGACAGCCTTCGGCGGCGGCATCGCGGCACCCTCCGCCAACCGATTTGGCAGGCTGTCGCCAACGCGCGCCGAGCACGTGCGCGAGGAGCTCGGCGAGCGGGTCAAGGTGATTCTCGACGGCGGCGAATGTCAGATCGGGCTGGAGTCGACCATCATCGCCTTCCAGGGACAGAGCGTGAGACTGCTGCGACCGGGCGCCATCACGGCGGCGCAGATCCGGCAGGTCATCGGTGAGCTGCTGATCGGCGCGGACGTCGAGTCTCCTCGTGTGCCCGGCGGCACTCCCTCGCACTATGCTCCGGTGACGCCGATGACCATCGTGCCGTCCGGTGAGATCGACGCGCGGGCGGAGGCGCTCTCCGAGGGCGGCCGGCGCGTGGCCGTGCTCGCACAGCGGCTGCCGCTCAAGGGGCACAAGTACGTCACTTGGATCAATGCCGGGCGCCGCCCGGAGCAGTACGGACACGACCTCTACGCCAACCTGCGCACCCTGGACAAGGCGGGCTGTCAGCGGATCCTGGTTCAGGACGTGCCCGAAGGTGAGCGCTGGACGGCCATCCGCGACCGGCTGCTGCGCGCGGCGGCGAGCGTCAGCGAGAGTGACGACAGCGGCGCGATGGCCGTGTTGCCTTAGTTCATTGGCGCAAATCGCTCCCGGCGATTTGCGCAGCCAGCATGGGTCGATTGGCTAAAAGTCGCCTATGGCGCTTTAGCGGCCAGCCCGGTGACCGCGTTTGATCCCGCAGCTCAGGGCGCGGCCCTGAGCTGCTTACTGACTTGCTGTTGACGTTTGCCACATATGACCCGATCGCAGCGCGCGCGTTACATCGATCCCTTTCAACCGGCGGAGGTCCGGCGCCTGGTGCGCCAGTTCGGCTCGCCGCTTCTCATCCTCGACTGCGAGCGGGTGCGGGTGCAGTACCGGAAACTGCGCGCGGCGCTGCCGGGCGTCGATCTGCATTACGCGCTGAAGCCGATGCCGCATGCGGCAGTGGTGCGCACCGTGCTGGCCGAAGGCGGCTTCCTCGATCTGGCGACGACCGGTGAGGTGCACCTCGTGAGGCGTCTCGGCGTCACTCCCGACCGGTGCATTCACACGCATCCCATCAAGCGTCCGCAGGATATCCGCAACGCGGTCGACTTCGGCGTGCGCACGTTCGTGGTCGACAACCCCGATGAGGTGCGCAAGTTCGAGCGCCTCGGCGACAGGGTCGAGCTGCTGCTGCGGGTCTCCTTCCGCAGCCCCGGGGCGATGTGCGACCTGTCGCGCAAGTTCGGCTGCGATCCCGAGGACGTCCTGGCACTCGCGCGGCTCGCCGCGGAGCTCGGCATCCCGGTGCGCGGCCTGTCGTTCCATGTCGGGTCACAGGCTGCGGACTCGGCGAAGCACGTGGAGGCGATACTCGCGTGCGCCAAGCTCATGTCGGCGGGGCGCAAGGCGAAGCTCGGGCCGCTCGATACGCTGGACATCGGCGGCGGCTTTCCCATCGATTACGCCCAGCCGGTCCAGGACATCGGCAGGTTCTGCGAGCCGCTGCGCGAGGCGCTCGCCAAGCTCCCGAAGAAGGTGCGCGTGCTCGCCGAGCCCGGCCGTTACATCGTGGGGCCGGCCGCGATCGGCGTCGCTTCCGTGATGGGACGCGCGCGGCGAGAAGGACATTGGTGGTACTACCTCGATGACGGGCTCTATGGCTCTTACAGCGGCCAGCTCTACGACCATGCCCGCTATCCAGTGGAGCCTTTGCGTGACGGCGAGGAGCGTCTGCCCTCGGTGCTCGCGGGGCCTACGTGCGACAGCATCGATGTCATCGCGGAAAATCTGCTGCTGCCGAAGCTCGAGGCGGGCGATCTCATCGTGGGCAGGGCCATGGGCGCCTACACCTGGGCCAGCGCGTCGGAGTTCAATTTCTTCCCCAAGGCGACGGTGGTCGCCGTCAACGGCACGCCCGGGGACGCCGGCACGGTGATGCCGTTCCCGCTTTAGTAAGGCGCTGGATCCGGCCATCCTGGCCGGCCCAGCGGGCGTCGAGTAAGAGGCGTGGTCTTTTGCCCGACGCCCGCCACCTTCGGCGGCGGGGCACGTCCCTGTGCCTGAGCCGCAAGCATTGGCCCGAATCGCCGGGCACCGCACACCGCACCCGCGGGCGGCGCCGTACAATGGCGGTGCTGCGTGCTTTCCGGAGGCGGCTTGATTCGTAACGTGGTTTTCGACATCGGCTGGGTGTTCGTGCACCTGGATCACCAACCCTTCCTCGATTTCCTGTCCGCACACGGCGCGCAGGCGCCCGATCTGAACTCGGTGCTCGTGCGCATCGCGCTCGAGGATCACGAGTGCGGGCGCATGGACGGCCAAGGACTGCTCGAGCGCTGCGCCGCGCTCGCGCCGCGGCCCATGAGCCTCGAGGCGGCGCACGCGAGCTGGGTCGGCATGTTCGAGCTGCAGCCGCGGATGGTGGATCTCGCCCGCCGCCTGAGCGAGCGCTACCGCGTCCATCTGCTCTCCAACATCGGTGACCTGCACTGGGCGCACCTGAGGCGGGAATATCAGATCGACCGCATCGGTCACGGTGCGCTGCCGTCGTTCGAGGCCGGCTGCATGAAGCCTCATGAGGGAATCTACGCGGAGGCGGAGCGGCGCTTTTCCCTGTCGCCGGCCGAGACGGTGTTCATCGACGATCGGGCGGAGAACATCGAAGCTGCGCGCCGCCGGGGCTGGCACGGCATCGTCCACGCGGGTTACGAATCCACGGTGGAATCGCTTCGCGGCCTCGGGGTCGCCTGTTAAAGCGGGATCGAAAGCCGAATGAAGCCAGACCCCAATTCCGCCCCAGAGACTGCGATTCACCGGCAGGTGGCTGCCGCCCGAGCGGGCCGCGACCCGCGCGTCATCGCGCGTCTCTTCTCCGGCTGGGCCGTGTTCGGTGAGCGGCAGTTCCTGCGCGGTTACGCGCTGCTCCTTCCCGATCCCGTGGTGCCCAGCCTCAACGCCCTCGGTGCGCACGAGCGTACGCTTTTCCTTCAGGATCTTGCCCGCCTCGGAGATGCGGTGCTCAAGGTGACAGGAGCGGAGCGCATCAACTACGCGATCCTCGGCAACCTCGAGCCGGCGCTCCACGCCCATGTCATTCCCCGTTACGCCAACGAGCCGGATCCGTTGAAAACGGCTCATCCTTGGGCGTATGACTGGGAGGCGGCGGCGCTCTTCGACCGCGGGGTGCACCAAGAGCTTGCAGATGCCTTGCTGAAGGAGCTCTCGCGCTTGGGTGTCACCAAGCCGATGCGCTACGACCCGGGCGCCAACGCGGGCGAGCCGGCCTGAAGGTCGCGCTGGCCGCGCGCCGGGCGGATTCGATGCCGCCGGCCTCCGGGCCGGCAACCGGGCCAACTCCCCTGGAGCGTATCAGGCTTCTGCGGCGCTGGCGTCGTGCGCCGATTCAGCGGCGCGCCCGTGCAGCACGGGACCGGACAGCAGAATCCTCGCGATCTCTGCGTGGTCCGGCGGCTTGGTCAGGTGCGCGTCGAAGCCTGCCTCGCGGGACCGTTGCTGGTCCTGCGGTTGGCCCAGGCCCGTCACAGCGACGAGCGTGACGCTCTTCCCCCAGGGGCGCTGCCGTATCCGGCGGCACACCTCATAGCCATCGAGCCGCGGCATCTGGATATCGAGCAGCACGACATCCGGGCGCAGGCGCTCGGCGGCCTTCAGTGCCTCGAGACCGTCGTTGGCGGTGTAGGTCTCATGGCGCGCGAGCCGCAGGAGTGCGGCGAGCGAGGCGGCCGTGTCGGTGTTGTCATCGACGACCAGGATGCGGCGTGAGGGGGCGAGGACTTCCTCGCGCGGAACGCGCAAGTCGCGCTCGCGCGGTTGCGCAGCGAGCGCCAGTCGCACCACGAATTCACTGCCGCGCCCGGGCCCCTCGCTGAAGGCCTGCACCGAGCCTCCATGCAGCGCGAGGAGCCGCCTCGCGAGCGCGAGGCCGATGCCGAGGCCTCCCTGCGAGCGGGGCAGCCCCGCCTCCATCTGCGCGAACATCTCGAAGATCGCCTCGAGCTTGGCCGGCGGAATGCCGAGCCCGGTGTCCTTCACACGTACTGCCGCCTGGCCGCGCTCCGGCGCGGCGCTGACCTCGATGCGGCCGCCGGGCTCGGTGTACTTGCGCGCATTCTGGAGCAGATTGCGAAAGACCTGCGTCAGCCGAACCGAGTCGCCGTCGACGAAGAGCGGCTCCGCGGGCAGCACGACCTCGAGCCCGAGCCCCGCCGCCTCGGCCTGCGGGCGCTCGACCTCCACGACGTCCCGCAGCAGCGCGCCCAGGTCGGTGGCCACCTTCTGCAGCTCGATCTTGCCGCGGGCGATGCGGCTCGCATCGAGCAGATCGTTGACCAGCCGGATGAGCTGCTCGAGCTGCCGCTCCATCAGGCCGCAGGCCCGCCGGCGCAGATCCTCGGCACCCCGGCTGTGCTTGATCAGCTCGAGTCCGTTGCTGAGCGGCGCCAGGGGTCCGCGCAGCTCGTGGGCGAGCAGCGCGAGGAACTCGTCCTTCCGGCGGTCGGCCTCGTTGAGTTCGACGATCCGTCGGTTGCCGAAATAGAACATCAGTCCGATCAGGATGGCGCCGATCAGGGCCGGTGCGGCCATCGCGACCACGGTCACGAGAGACCTGAGCTGCGAGTTGGCCGCGCGGCGCGCGAGGAGCGAATACTCCGCCGCCCGCATGGTGTGCACCCGCGCGATGATGTCGTCCATGAGGCGCTTGCCGGTGCCGCTGCGAACGATCGCCAGAGCCGCGGCGCGGTGGCCCTCTTTCTCGAGCAGGACCATGCGATCGAGCTGAGCGACCTTGAGGGAGACACTCCGCCGCAATGTCGCAAGATGTGCCTGCTGGTCCGGGTTCTTCCTGACCTCGCGGGTCAGCCGGGCGGTCTCACGCTGGATGCGCCCCTTCGCATCCCGGTAGCGCTCGAGGTGGCTCTTGCCGTCGGTGAGCAGATAGCCGCGCTGACTCCTCTCGGCGTCGCGCACCGCGGAGAGCAGACGGGTGAGGTCGACGATCGCATCGTCCGAGTGGCCCACCAGCCGCTCGTTCATGAGCAGACGTTGCGCGTTGAAGTAGCCTACGACGGCGCCGCCGATGAGGACGGCAAGCGTCATCGCCAAAGCCCAAAGCGACAGCTGGCGACGAAAGTGGGAGGGGCTCGGCACGGATCAGCACTCACGCTCGTCGGCGGTCGCGAGGCGGCCCCGCAATCGCCGGTCAATCGTTCGCCCTGAGGCGGCAACCGCGAGGTCAGAGCGACCCGGGGTGCCCCGGGTCAATCCGGCATCGGCCTCACCTGATCTCTGAGCGCATCCTCGAAGCCGAAGTTCCGCAGGTCGAGCATGCGCTCAGGGTAGAGGATGCCGTCGAGGTGATCGACCTCGTGCTGTACCACCCGGGCATGGAATCCTTCCACTGTCCGGTCGATGGCCGTGCCCGCGATGTCGCAGCCGCGATAGCGGATCTTCCTGAACCGAGGCACGAGCCCGCGCAGGCCCGGAACCGAGAGGCATCCCTCCCATCCCTCTTCCTGCTCGTCACCGATCGGGGTCAGCTCGGGATTGACCAGCACGGTGTACGGGATGGGCGCGACGTCGGGGTAGCGTGGATTGGAGGTGACCTCGAAGATGACCACCCGCAGGCTGACGCCGATCTGGGCAGCGGCAAGGCCGGCGCCGGTGAGCGCCCGCATGGTGTCGTTCATGTCCGCGACGAGCGCGGTGAGGTCCGCATCGAAGCGCTGCACCGGAGCGGCCACCTGCCTGAGCAGCGGCTCGCCCATCTTCAGCACTGGTCGCACGGCCATATGCGAATGACTGTATCACTTCGGCCGCCGCCCGAGAGTGTCCGCGACATACGCGCCGCGCTGGCCCATGGGGGCTGGCGGTCCGCGCGTCGTGTCGACCGCCGTCTGATGCTCCGTCTCGGCGTTGAACTCCGCGCCGATCACGATCGCAAAGCCCTGCAGGTAGAACCACATGATGAGGACGATCACCCCGCCCAACGCACCGTAAGTCTTGCCATAGGTGCCGAAATCCCGGATGTAGAGGGAGAAGAGAAAGCTCGCGGCCAGCCAGAGCGTGGCCGCGATGACCGAGCCCCAGGTGACCCAGCGCCACTGGGCGTTCTGCCGGGAGGGCGCGTATCGATAGACGATGGCGAGGCCGAGGACGGCGAAGGCCCAGAGCAGGATCCAGCGGATCACCAGCACCCCGAAGCTCACGAATTCCGGCAGCGGCAAATGCTGCAATGCCAGCGGCACGGCGAGGGTGAGCGCCAGCATCAACACGAAGCCCGCCACCGCACCGATCGCGAATCCCGCAGCGACCAGGACCCGCTTGAAGAAGCCGCGGCGCTCGCGCTCGGTATAGGCGATGTTGGTGGCGGACATGAGCGCCGAGACGCCCTGGCTGGAATAGTAGATCGAGACGATGAGGCTCACGATCGCGCCGATGCCGAGGGTCTGATTGTGAGGTCTCGCCAGCGCCTGAAGCTGCGCCTGGATGATGCTGGCGGCATCGTGCGGCAGGATGCCGTAGAAGGGAGAGATCTCCCTCGCCACCTGCGCGGGCGATGCGAACATGCCGTACACCGAGGCCAGCACCGCCATGGCCGGAAACACGGCCAGCAGCGTGTTCAGGGCGACGCCGGACGCCACGAGGGACACGTTATCCTCCCCCAGCTTGTGCATGACGCGCAGGAGAATGTCGCGCCACCCCGCGCGGGGAATTTCGCTCGGCGCGTGCGCGCCGCGGCCGCGGCCTGGCTCCTGGCGCTCGGCCTCGGGACTGGGGTGCGAATCAGGTGGGCGCACGCGGTACGCCGAGCAACCGCTATTCCCGCGTCACTGGACTGCGATAGTCGCGCAAGGCGTAGGACTCGGCGCGCTCGAGGCAGTCCTCATCGAGGGTGGGGTTGGTGTTGTGGCCGCCCGGCCGAGGAAGCGGATCATCATGAATCGCGCCTCATGATTTTCATGAGTCGCGGACCGCGCGGCGCTGCTAGGATGGCGCTGGAAATTCAGAGCATCCGGGCATTGGCGATGAAGCTGCGCACACGCCTGCATTTGGTGGTCACCGGCCTCGCGATCGTGTGGGCGATCGTCCTGGTCGCGTCCGAGGCGCAGCTCACGCGGGCGCGCATCCGGGAGGACATCGAGGCGTCCAATCAGGTGACCATCCAGCTCCTCGGCCGCCTGGTGGGCATCTACTGGCGCGCCGGCGGCACGCAGAGCCTGATCGGTCTTCTGACACAACTCGGGCACGTGCGCTCCAACGACATCGTCCTGACCTATCGCGGCGGACCGGTGCTCTATCATTCGCCGCCCGCCACCTACAAGGCGGGTCACTATGCCCCGGCCTGGTTCGCGCACTTCGTCGCGCCGAAGGTGCCCCGTTACGTTTTCCCGCTTCCCTCGGGCCTCGAGCTCATCGTGCGGGCCGCGCCGTCACGCGGCGTCCTCGACGGCTGGGACGCCGTCAGACGGCTCCTGGCCGTCGCCGCGGTCATGCTCCTCATCGTCAACGGCCTCGCGCTCTGGATCGTCGAGCGGGCGGTGGCGCCCCTGGTGATCGAGCAGCGGCTCGAGGAGGAGCGGCGCCTGATTGCGCACGAGCTGCACGATGAGTTCGGCCAATCGGTGACGGCGATCCGCAGCCTCGCCCAGGCGATCGTCGGACAGTCGAGCCAGCCGCCGATGCAGGAGGCGGCGCGGCTCATTTCGGCGGAGGCTGCGAGACTGTATGACGCCATGCATGGCCTCATACCGCGGCTGGCGCCGGCCGCTCTGGAGACCCTGAGCCTTTCCGAGGCGCTCGAGGGCCTCGTGCGCGACCTGCAGCGCCGGCACCCTTCCGTCGTGCTCACGCTGCGGCAGGAGTTGGCCTGCGATCCGGACCCGGGCGTCTCACTTGCCGCTTACCGCGTCGCACAGGAGGGTCTGGTCAACGCTTTGCGCCATGCGCATGCGTCGCGGATCGACGTCGAGCTGCGCGCCGAGAGAGGCAGCCTCACGGTGTCGGTGATGGACGATGGTGTTGGGCTGCCGGAGGACTGGTCCCGGCCGGGACATTACGGGCTGCGGGGACTCGGCGATCGAGTGGGCCATCTGGGCGGCAAGCTGACGCTGCGCAAGCGCGGCGCCCGCGGCACGCTCGTCGCGGCGCAGCTCCCTCTCGCCGGCCTGCCACAGGTGAGCGCATGATCCGTGTCCTGCTGGTCGACGATCATGCGGTGGTTCGCACCGGTTTCAGGCTGCTGCTGCAGGTCCGGCCCGACGTGAGCGTCGTCGGGGAGGGCGATTCCGGCGAGGCAGCCTGCCAGCGCTACCTCGAGCTGTCGCCCGATGTGGTGGTCATGGATATCGCGATGCCCGGCATGGGCGGCATCGAAGCGCTGCGGCGCATCCGCGCCCATGACCCGCGGGCGCGGGTGCTCGCACTGTCCGCGCACGATGATCCGATGCATGCGCGGCGGGCGTTGCGGGAGGGAGCGCTGGGATTTCTCTCGAAGCGCAGCGCCCCCGAGGCCTTGCTCGAGGCGGTCGGAGACGTGAGCACCGGGCGCCGCTACATCGATCCGCGCGTCGCGCAGAGGCTGGCACTCGAGGACATCGAGGGAACCGAGTCATCGCCCATCAGACGGCTGTCGGAGCGGGAATTCGACGTCTTCGTCCGCCTGGCGCGCGGGGCCAGCGTGCAGCGCATCGCCGATGAGCTGAGGCTTTCGGCCTCCACCGTCGGCACGCATCTTTACAACGTCAAGCAGAAGCTCGGCGTGTCCAACCAATCCGAGCTGACATTACTCGCCATTCGCCACGGCCTCATCGAGGCATGACACAAATCGTCTGGAGCGATTTTACTTCGCGCATCCCTGCGCTCCGGCCCTGCGGGCGGTCAGACGCTCCAGCGAGCGCCGGGCGGCGGCTTTGGCGATGTGCTTGCACCAGAGGAGGGCCTCGCGCCGCCCCTGGCGGCGGAACTTCTCGCAGTCGCAAGTCCACTCGATGCGCTCCTCGCTCGTCAGCAGCACGTGCACCGTATGGCCGGCGAAGCGATAGGTGCCCAGGACCGCGACGTCACTGCCGGGAGGCGGGCGTTTGGGGAGCCGGAAAGGCATGCGCTCGAGCATATCGCGGCCCGGCTGTGGAGCGCTTGTGCATAAGCTGTGCGCCGGCTGTGATTCATGGCGGCAGCGCCGGAAAATCCTCGCAGGGCGCGGCGGCCGCGCGATCCGGGCGCGGTATCAGCCGATGTCGGCGAGAGCGGCGGGCACGTGCCGCCGCAAGAGCGCGTTGCGCGCCTGCCACTGCGCTGCGGCGTCCAGCGTCTCGAGGAAATGCACCTCCCCGCCTGCCAGGGTGGCGAGCGGCAGCCCGTCGCGATAGAGAACCCTGTTGCCGGCAAGGGCGGGCAGCCGCGGGCCCGGGCTCAGGATTCCGAGGAGGTTGAGCGGATCGGCCGCGCTGAGCGACACCCATTCCTCGCTTCGCGGCCGGCGGCGCACCTCGCGCAGGAGTCCGACCGCCTCGGGGGCGGCGAACTGCTCGCCGGAGAGGCCGGCGACGAAGCGGCCGCCGCGGATCTCGCCTCGCGCCTCGAGGCGCCGGTAGCAGAAGAGGAGCTCCCGCCAGGGCGGCAGCCACTGCGCCTCGCGCGCGATCAGGCGCCAGAAGACGACGCCCCAGCGCCGCAACAGCCCGCGGGCGACGAGCTCGATCGTGTCAGGATCCGTGCGCTGGGGCGCGGCGGCATCGTGCTCGCGGCGCACCCGCGCCCAACGGCCCGCGCAGTCCATGCCGAAGAGCGCGCGCCGGCGACGGCGCGCAGACGTGGAGGATCTGCGGCGCTCCGAGGGAACCAGCAGGGCGCGCAGGCCGCCGAAGCTGTCGGAGTTGACGAGGCCGAGGCCCACCAGCTCCGCCAGCCCTTCCTCGGCCTGCGAGGGCAGGAGGCCAGTGCCCTCCACGATCTCGTCGAAGAACGACGCGCCGTGGGCGCCGAGATGGTCCAACACCCGGCGCGCGTTGGATGACGGCGCGCCGGCATCGACCGGACCGGCGAGCGTGGTCCAGGCGCGCAGGCTCCGCCGGCTGAGGAGTGCGATCGGCGTCGCCCGGACGGGGCCCGCGGCGGGACCCGACTCGGCTCTGCGCCGCGCCATCCGTGTCCAGACGAAGCGCCCCGCGAGGCATTGCTCATCGAGCCAAGTCGGATCGTACTCGTTGATCCGCGCCGGCAGGATCTCCGTTTCCCACGCGCCTGCCGGGGCCTCGAAACCTTCGAGCTGCGCGAGGACCGCGGCCACGGCGTCGGGACCTTCCATGCGCGCGCGCGGCGCGGCGCGCTGCCATTCGAGCAGAAATCGCAGCAGGTCCCGGGGCTCGACCGGCTCGATCTGCGCGCGCAGGCGCTTCACGGTATAGCGATGGATGCGCGCGAGCAGCCCGCGCTCGCACCACTCCCCATCCTCGGGCGCCTGCGCGGTGAACCGGCCGTGCATCACGGATCCTTCCGCCTGCAGCGCGGCGAGCGCCGCGGCCATTCGGCCGGGGGAGACTCCCAGCGGCGCCGCGAGGGCCGCGGCGGCGGTCGGGCCGAGGCCCAGAAGCCGGCCGCGCGCGATCTCGCGCAGCGCCTCCTCAGCGCTCCAGGACCGGGCATACGAGGCGGGAGGGACGAGGGGCGGTTCCGGCCGGGCATCGGGAAAGATCGCCTGCAGGAGCGGCAGGCGCTCGGCGGTAATCCAGAGCATCGCTTCCTCCACCGTCAGCCGCGCGGCCCTGCCGGCTTCGGCGAGGGACGCGGCCCACGCAGCCCAGTCCGGTCGCTTGCCGACCTCGGCCTCCGCCATGAATGTCAGCCAGCCCAGCGCATCGTGCAGCTCATCGGCGTCGGCCGCATCGGGCCACGCTTGCTCGCGCACCCGGCCGATGGCCGCAGGATCCAGCGCGCCCAGATCGCCCGCCGCCTCCGGATCGAGCCAGCGGCGACTCAACACCGCCTGTGTGCGCCGCTCCTCGAGCGGGGCATCATCCAGGAACGCGTAGGGCCGCGCCGACAATACCTCCAGCGCGAGCGGCGAGGGTTCGGTGAGATCCCGCGCGGCGGCGCGGATGGCGCCGCTCTCCAGTCCCCGCAGCAGCGCTTCCAGTCCCTCGATGTCCATCGCCTCTTCCAGGCAATCGCGGATCGCCTGCCGGACGAGCGGATGGTCGGGGATCTCGAGCTCGCCGGAGAGATTCTCCGCGCAAGCCACCTGGTCGGGGAACACCGAGGCCAGGAGGTCCTGCGCCGCCATGCGCGCGAGCGGCGCCGGCACCCTGCGGCCGCCGCGAAACCGCGGCAGCGCGAGCGCGATCGCCGCGCTCCAGCGCCAGCGCGCGGGAAACATCGGCGCCGCGCACAGCGCCTGCACCAGGAGCGGGCGCACCGTGTTGGAATGCAGATAGCGCGCGACCTCCGCGAGCTCGAAGCTGTGCGCGGTGGTGAGCGACAGCACGATCGCATCCTCGGTCGCGGCGGCCTGCAGCTCGAAGTTGAACGAGCGGCAGAAGCGCTTGCGCAGCGCGAGTCCCCAGGCGCGGTTCACGCGGCTGCCGAAGGGCGAGTGGATGAGCAGCTGCATGCCGCCCGCCTCGTCGAAGAAGCGCTCGAGGACCACCGTTTCCCGGGTGGGCAGGACGCCCAGAGCCGCGCGCGCGGCCGCAAGGTAGCCCGCGGCCTGCACCGCCGCCGGCCCGTCCACGCCGACTTCCTCCTCGAGCCAGCGTACCGCCGCCTCGAGGCCGCCCTCGAGGCGGCTCTCGATCTCCCGGCGCAGCCGCGAAACCCCCTGCGACAGCTCGTCCGACCGTCCGGGCGCCTCGCCCAGCCAGAAGGGGATCGAGGGCGGCTGGCCATGCGCATCCTCCACCCGCACCGTGCCCTGCTCGACGCGCAGGATGCGGTAGGAGGTGTTGCCCAGCTGGAAGACATCGCCCTGCAGGCTCTCGACGGCGAAGTCCTCGTTGACCGTCCCGACCGGCTGGGACTGCGGCTCGAGCAACACCGTGTAATCGGCCGTATCGGGTATCGTCCCGCCGGAGGTCAGCGCGATGAGGCGCGCGCCGCGCCGGCCGCGCATTTTGCGGTTGACGGCGTCGTAATGGATCAGCGCGGCGCGGCGGCCGCGCCGCGTGGTGAAGCCCTCGGCGAGCATCCGTACGATCTCATCGAGCTCGGCGCGCTGCAGGTCGCGATAGGGATAGGCGCCCCGCCACAGGGCGAAGAGCTCGTCCACGTCCCATTCGCGCGTCGCCACCTCTGCCACGATCTGCTGCGCGAGGACATCGAGCGGCTTCGCGGGCATGCGCAGCCGGTCGAGCTCTCCCCGGCGCACGCAGTCGAGCAGCGCCGCGCACTCGATGAGGTCATCGCGGGACAGCGGGAAGAGCCTGCCCTTGGGCGTTGTGCCGAGACTGTGTCCGGAGCGTCCGACGCGCTGCAGCAGGGCGGCGATGGACCGCGGCGAGCCGAGCTGACAGACGAGATCCACCTCGCCGATGTCGATTCCCAACTCGAGCGATGCGGTGGCGACGAGCGCCTTGAGCTCCCCGCGCTTCAGCCGCGACTCGGCCTCGAGCCGCCGGTCCTTCGCCATGCTGCCGTGGTGGGCCGCGACCTGCGTCTCGCCCATGCGCTGCGACAGGTGGCGCGCGACCCGCTCGGCGTGGCGGCGGGTGTTGACGAAGATCAGCGTCGTGCGGTGCTCGCCTGCGAGCTGCGCGAGCCGGTCGTAGACCTGCGTCCAGACATCTCCCGACATGACCGCTTCGAGCGGCGCCGGCGGCACCTCGATCTGCAGGTCCCGGCGCCGCGCATGACCGACGTCGATGATGGCGCAATCGGCCCGGCCGTCGGCGAGCAGCTGCCGGGTGCCCACGAGAAAGCGCGCGACCTCGTCGATCGGCCGCTGGGTGGCGGAGAGGCCGATGCGCGTCAGCCTGCGGCCGGTGAGGGCCTCCAGCCGCTCGAGCGACAGGGCGAGGTGCAGGCCGCGCTTGCTGCCCACCATCGCATGGATCTCATCCACGATGACGCTGCGCACGCTCGCCAGCATGCGGCGGCCGGATTCCGAGCCGAGGAGGATGTAGAGCGACTCCGGGGTCGTCACCACGATGTGCGGCGGGCGCCGATGCATGCTCCGCCGCTCGTGCTGCGGCGTGTCGCCGGTGCGCACCGAGGCGCGGATCTGGAGCTCGGGCAGATCCATCGCTCGCAGCTCCTCGCGGATGCCCGCGAGCGGAACCTCGAGGTTGCGCCGGATGTCATTGGAGAGCGCCTTGAGCGGGGAGACGTACAGGATGTAGGTCTCGTCGCGCAATCCTCCGCGCTCCAGTCCTTCCCGCAGCAGCAGATCGATGGCGGCCAGGAACGCGGCGAGTGTCTTGCCCGAGCCCGTGGGTGCGGCGATCAGCGTATGGCGCCCGGCCCGGATCGCCGGCCACGCCTGCTGTTGCGCAGGCGTCGGCGCCTCGAAGGCGCGCTCGAGCCAGCGGCTGACGGCGGAGTGAAAGGCTTCAGGCATAGGGTTCGCGCAGGGGTGAGGCTCAAGTGCGATCCGCCTGCGAACAGAGTAGAGTATCGCGATTCCTGAATCTGTGGAGAGCCGCGGGATGTGGAATAAGGCGACGGACCCCGAGGAGTCCTTCCGGGACAAGGCCATCTGGTGGTCGGCCGGGATCGTCATCGCCGCCGCCATCGCCATCGGGGTGTACTACCGGTACTACTCGGCGGTGCCGGCAACTTCCGCGCAGCACCCCGCCGTGACGCAGCAGCTGCCCGCGCCGCCGCCCGCGCCCGCCATCCAGCACCCGATCCCGCCCGCGGCGGAGCAGACGCAGAAGCCGCTTCCGCCGCTCGATCAGAGCGACCCGGTCGCCCGCGACTCGCTGGCCGGGCTCCTCGGCGAACCCGCCGTGGCGAAGTTCCTCGTGACCCATCATGTCATCCGGGACATCGTGGTCACCGTGGACAATCTCCCCCGCGGAAAGGTCGCCGCGGAGCTGCGGCCGGTGCAGCCGACCGCCGGCGCCACGATGGTCGACAACCAGGGCGGCACGACGGTCCTCAGCCCGCAGAATTACGCGCGCTATGCGCCGTTCGTCGATGTCGTGCGCTCGCTCGACCCCAAGGCGCTGGCGGCCGTCTACTTCCGGATGTATCCGCTCTTCCAACAGGCGTACGAGAGCCTCGGTTACCCCGGGAAGTATTTCAATGACCGGCTGGTGCAGGCCATCGACAGTCTGCTCGCCACCCCTGATGTCCAGGGGCCCATCGTGCTCGTGCGGCCCAAGGTGTTCTATCAGTTCGCCGACCCCAAGCTCGAGGCCCTGCCCGCCGGACAGAAGCTGCTGATCCGCATGGGCCCGCAGAACGCCGGCATCATCAAGGCGAAGCTGAAGGCGCTGCGTGCGGCGATCACGGCGACGCCGCCGCAGATGACCCAGCCCGCTCAGGGCGCCGCGCCGGCGCAAGGCGGCTCGGGGACGCAGCCGAGTGCGCCCGGGCAGGGCAACTCGGGGGCACAGACCAGCCCGATGCCGCAAGGGACGCAGGCCACGCCCGCCAATCCGCCAGCGCAGCCGCAACCGTAGTCCGGGCGGCAGCCAACGCCTCCGCGCCGCAAGCATGCCGCCGGCCCGCGGGACCGCTGCCGCCGCGCTGATTGCGCTGCTCGCCGTATTGTCGGGCTGCAGCCGCGGGCCGCATCACCCGGGCTGGGTGATTCACTCCGCCCTCGAGATGACCGGACCGGCGCCCGCCAGCGGCTATCGGCTGGTGTTTCCCTACATCGTCGGGGATTTCTACGGCGCGCCCACTACTGGTGATTTCGTCGTGCCGGTGAACCGGACCGACAGCGGCTTCACGCTCGACCTCAACCGGACGCAGGAAGCGCTCGAGAGTGAGCTGGGGCCTACCAATTTCAGTCTGCCGTTTCTCGAGATCACCCCCGCCGAGGCCCGTATCGCCAGGCTGGCTCCCGCCGCCCTGCAGCCCAACGGCATCGATTCGGTGGGCACGGTGGAGTGGCTCGATTCACGCTCGCGCCGGCCGCTGATGTTGGTCTATGTCGACCGGCCGGCGCGCATCGAAGGCTCTCTCACCCGCGGCGGCGTCACGACTCGCTACGACATCCGGGTGGCCAAGGCAGGGTACGTATGGATCGGCGGCATTCAGGCCGGCGAGCATGAGACGCTCTACACTGTCGTGCAGCCTCCCAGACATCTGGTACTGACGATCACCACCCGGCCATCGAAATCCGCGGCGCAAGGTGCCGCTCGCGTCGGGACTCAGAGCGGCGAATTCATCGATACGGTCGGCGTTCTCGGCGCCCGGCGGCCGCAACGGCGAATACCTGACGCCGCGGTGCCGGTGCATTCAGCGGTTGAATACGGTGCGCCCGCCGAACGCGAGTGACTGTGCGCGCTCGCTCTCGATGTGAGATGGGAAGTCCGGTCTGCGGGCGCTCCGCTCCAAGCGACGTGCGTGCGCATCGAGGCGCTGCAGCGCGCAGGTCCGCGTAGCCGCTGCGTGTCGTCATGGGCGGGATGCTACCGTGGCGGCCGCGGGCCGAACATGGCGGCGGCGAAACTCGACGCTCGATGGGACAGTCGCGCGGCATGTTCCATGGACGGTGCAGAGGCATGCGATGACACAGACGCCCGGAATCAGGAAAATTTCCCTTGCGAGCCCCGAGCGGATCCTTGAATGATGGCGCAGGAACCACCCAGGTATGATTTGCCGCCAGGGTCCGCCACAGAAGGTGCGGCCGGCGGGAGAGGGGAGCTTGCAGTGATCGACGGGCGGATGCGAAGCGCAGCGGCGGCTGGCGTCTTCGCGATCCTGACGGTATGGAGCGCGCTAGCGGCTCCTCACACGGTCGTGCACGCGGCAAATGAGCCGTCCGGACTGCAAGGCCTCAAGGAGGTGGTCATCAACGCGACGGCGGTCTCGGGCGCGAAGGTTCCTCTCAATGACATTCCCGGCAATGTGCAGGTACTGTCCGCGGCGGACCTGTCGCGGCAGGGCACGGCGAGCCTGACCACGGCGCTCAATACGCAGCTGGGCAGCATCAACGTCAATGACGACATGGTCGATCCCTTCCAGCCGGACATCCTGTACCGGGGGTTCGAAGCTTCGCCGGTAGGCGGCACGCCTCAGGGACTTGCCGTGTACGTGGACGGAGTGCGCGTCAACGAAGCGTTCGGCGACAGTGTGAACTGGGATCTCATCCTGCCGAGCGCGATTCGGCGGGTCGAGGTCGTCAGCTCCAGCGCCGTCTACGGGCTCAACGCTCTCGGCGGCGCGATTTCCGTCACGATGAAGAACGGGTTCAATCATCAAGGCGGTGATGTCGAGCTGTCCGGCGGCTCCTTTCACCGCCAGGAGATCACCGCCCAGTACGGAGCGCATTCCGGGATGCTGGGCTTTTATGTGGCGGGCCGTGGCCTCAACTGGAAAGGCTGGCGCGCCTTCTCGAGCGACCAGCTGCGCGACCTGTATGCCGTGGTGAGCCTTCACGGCAGCGCCGGCAGCCTCGATCTGAGCTATGCCTGGGACGACAACAACATGAAGGGGCAGAGCCCGGTGCCGGTGCAGGAGCTCGCGCTGAGACGCTCGCTCGTGTTCACCGGACCTCAGGGCAACATCAACAGGCTGAAGTTCCTCACGCTCAACGGCACGCTGGATCTTCCCGCGAGCTGGTCGCTGTCGGCCGTGCTCTATTATCGCAATTTCACCCAGAACGTCACGAACGGCAATACCACGAATTACGGCAGCTGCGCGGCGATTCCCGGGGTCCTCTGCCAGCCGGACGGGGTCACGCCCCTCACCGACTCCGCCGGCCAGCCGCTGCCCGACATCTCCCAGGGAGGCTCACTCTACATCGGCGAGAACGACTTCGAGATCCTCCACTCCTGGGGGCGCGGCGCCACGCTGCAAGCCTCCAACGGCGGCAGGGTTTTCGGTCATGACAACGAGTTCACCGCCGGATTCGCGGTCGACTATGCCGCGACGAGCTACTACGCCGGCGCCCAGATCGGGCTTCTCAGTCCGGCGCTGATCGTGATGCCTTCCAATCTGTACGTTGACACCCCGGAGGGCTCTCCCGGCGCCATCGCCAACGGCGATGCGGTACCGGTTGGGGCCGACTCGGTCAACAAGAGCCTGGGGGCCTACTTCACCGATACATTCAACGTGACTCGTGCCCTGGCCATGACCGCGAGCGGCCGCTACAACGTGGCGCACGAGAACATCGCGGATCAACTCGGTACGGCACTGAACGGCTTCAACCGGTTCGCCCATTTCAATCCGGCGCTCGGGTTCAGCTACAAGATCCTCCCGTCGCTGACGCTCTATGGCGGTTATTCCGTGGGCAATCGCATACCGACGCCCGGGGAGCTGGAGTGTGCGGACCCGACGGCTCCCTGCCTGCTGCCATCGAGCCTCTCGGGGGATCCGCCTCTGCGTCAGGTCGTCTCGCACGGCACCGAGATCGGGTTTCGCGGCCAGGTGGCGCGCCTGCCGGGGGTCAGGGGAATGCTGCATTGGAATCTCAGCGTCTTCAGGACGGTGGTGTACAACGACATCCATGCGATCGCCACTTCCCATGCTTCCGGCTTCTTCCAGAATATCGGGGACACCCGCCGCCAGGGGGTCGAGGTGGGCCTGAATTTTCACGCGCCCCGCTGGTCGGCGTACGCCAACTACAGCTTCGTCCAGGCGACATTCCTCACGGCCCAGACGTTTCCGTCGCCTTCGAATCCGTTTCAGGACGCCAGCGGTGACATCCACGTCGAGGCGGGCGACAGTCTGCCCGGAATACCCGCGAATCGCGTGAAGCTCGGCGCCGATTTCACCGTGCTGCCGAAATGGAGTATCGGAGCCGGTGTCAACATCGTGAGCAGCGTCTATTACGTGGGCGACGAGTCCAATCAACTCGCGCCGATTCCGGGCTACGCGCTGGTCAACCTGCACTCGAGCTACTACCCCGTGCATCACGTGGAGCTCTTCGCCTCGATCGACAATCTCCTGAACCGCAGATACGGGACCTGGGGCGTCCTCAGCGATCCGACCGGCGTCGGTGCGCCGGGGATCCCGGACGTCGGCACGAACGGCCCCGGGGTGAACAACAGGTTCCTGAGCCCCGGGGCGCCCGTCGAGATCTTCGGTGGGGTGAGGGTCCGCTTCTGACGCGCGGCGCCCTGTCCGCCGCTACGCCTTCTTGTGCGCCTCGTCCCAGCGCTTGACGACCGCCATCGTATTGGCGACGTGCCTGGAAGGATTGAGGTTGGTGTAGGAGTAGAGGATCTTGCCGTCCGGCGCGATGACGTAGGAGGTCCGGTTGGCGTACTCCGGATGCTTCGGGAGCACGGCGTCGTATTCCTTCATGATCCGGCCAGTGGCATCGGAGGCGACGGGGAACACCTTGCGGCATACGCTGACCGAGAATCGCTTGAGCTTCGCGATCGGGTCGTGGGAGACCCCGATCACGGTGGCGCCCAGGGCCTTGAACTTCGGCATCGCCATGGCGAAGTCGTGGGCTTCGATCGTGCATCCCGGGGTGAAGGCGGCGGGATAGAAGTAGAGCACCACCGGCCCCTTCTTGAGCGCCTTGGCCAGGGAGAAGTCGTAGGTGTTGCCGCCGAGAGAGGCTTGCGCCTTGAACAGCGGCGCCTGGGTGCCGTCCGGCAGCGCGGCAAATGCGGCAGGGGCAACGAGGAGCAGTGTCATCAGTGCGTAGGCGATCGAGCGTCGCATGGGCGTCTCCTGGCGGACCAAAAGGGAGCATGCATCATTGCTCAAACGGAGCGGCGCCGTCACCTGATTCCGGCCGGTCCGTCCGTCGTTCCGGCGTATCCGACCAACTCCACATATCCCCGGCCCGCGATGGGCCGCCCGGCACGGGTCCCGGCGACGTCCACGGCGCCTTCCCAGTAGCGGGGCGAGGTCATGAGCTCCTGGTCGGCCAGGATGGGCTGCACGGTGATGTCGAGCCCCAGCGCCGGAGCGAGCAGTCGCCAGCGCGAGGGGTATCGGACGCCGCTCCTGTCGGTCCAGTGGCCGAGAACCTGGATTC
Organism: Pseudomonadota bacterium; assembly: GCA_019352035.1. Classification (GTDB taxonomy): domain Bacteria; phylum Pseudomonadota; class Gammaproteobacteria; order Steroidobacterales; family Steroidobacteraceae; genus 13-2-20CM-66-19. Next base: position 102,367 of record JABBNZ010000001.1, read on the forward strand.
GCACATCGCTGCGTGAGAGCGGATGCGCCTGGCCGTGCGCGTCGACCCACGTGCCGGCGCTGTAGGGGTCTTCGGCGCCGCCGCGGTCACGAAGGGCATAGAACATCAGGCAGGAACCGTCGCCGAGCTGCAGCCCGAACCACTGCCAGCCGATCTGCTGCGGCCCGAGGCCCCCGCTGCCCCACTCGCGGTCGAGCCAGGCGAGGCCGTGCACCTGCAGCGGCCGGCCGTCGCGCACGATCGTCCCCCGGACCGCAACGCGCGGAATGGAGTAGTAGTAGGTCGCATCCCCGGGCTGCCCCGACTTGCGGCTCAAGCCGCGCTCGCCGTTGAGAACCGGCGGCATCAGCGGCCGAGCGGTAAGCGTCAGGACATAGCCGCGCTCGTCGGCCTGTACCCGCCATACGGCGCCTCGCGGCCGGGATGCCATGGTGGCTTCAGGATGTGCCGAAATCCGGCCGATCCGCCAGTTGCCGATCCAGACCCGGAAGGGGTGGGCCCGTGCGCCTGCGAGCCCGAGCGCGCCGCGCGCCCGCTTCACCGCGAACTGAAATCGGTGCCGCGAGACATCGGTGACGGCGAAGTGCCCGAGATAGATCTGACGCGTACGCCAGCCGGATCGTCCGGCGCCCGGCCGGGAGCCGGCCGGCTGGGCCGGGGCCGGAATGGATGCCGAAGGCGGGGCCAGCGCGAAACGGAAGAAGGTGAGCTCGAATCCAAACCGCTGGCCCGCGGAGGAGTCCAGGTTGCCGGTCAGGTACCACCATTCCTGGCGGAAGGCGGGGTGCGGCCCCTGATCGCGGGGAAACTCGAGGGGCTTCGGCGCCAGCGCCTGCGCAAAGGACGGAGGCGGCGGCGCTCGGCCGGCATGCACCGGGAGCGCCATCGCCGCCGCGGCGATCGCCGCAAGAGCTTGCGCGCGCACTGTCACTCCTCCCGCATCTCGCCGGCGATGGGTCCCCTGGCCGCACGCCACGCCGGGTAGAGGGCCGCCAGCAGCGCCGCGCCGAGCGCCAGCGCGAGCGCATTCGTGAACTGCGCGGCGTGCAGGTGCATTTCGATGCGCCAGCCGAAAGCGCGCTTGTCGACGACCTTGGTCAGTACCACGGCGATGATGAGGCCCGCGGGAATGGCCGCGAGCAGCGCGGCGGCCCCCATGAACACCGTCTGGGCCCCGACGAGGGCGGCCGCGCCGCGGGGAGTCAGTCCGAGCGCCCGCAGCACCGAGAGCTCCCTCGTCCTGTCCAGCTCCCACGCGAGCAGCGCACTCACCAGGCCGATGGCCGCTATGGCGGCCGCCAGCCAGTAAAGTACCCGGGTGATGACGAAGGTACGGTCGAAGATCTGAAGCGACATGGCCCGGATCTGCGCGTTGGAGCGGATTAGCAGCGCCTGCCGTCCCCCCGCCGCGGCCGTGAGGCGCGCAATCTCCTGGGCCGCATCGATGCCATGCGCCAAGTACAAGCCAACCGCCGTGACGGAGTCGTCGTGCCACATCCGGCGATAGACGCGCAGGCTCACCATCGCGCTGCCGACCCCGCTGCCGTACTGGTGGTAGATGCCGGCGATCGGGAATTCGAGCGGACCCGATGCCGTGATCAGCGAGAGGCGATCGCCGGGCCGCAGCCGCAGGCGCCATGCGAGCGACTCCGAGAGCAGCAGCGCGCCGCGGGCGTAAGCGCGCCACACGGTGCGCGGATCGCCGGCGGTCAACTCGATACCGGCGTAGCTGCCCGGAGCGAGGTGCAGCGCATCGAGGGCGATGTCGCCGCGCGGGGAATGCACGATGACGGAGCGACTGGCGCTGTGGTCGGCGACGCCGGGCGTTGCGAGCAGGGCTTGCAGCACGGCGGGCTCGATCCGCCGCTCCGGGCGACCGACTCCGGGGCCGGGAGCCGCGACGTAGATATCCGCGCGCATCGTCTGTACGAGCCAATCGCGCAGTGACGCGCGGAAGCTCGCCACCATGATCGATATGCCGATCATGGCCGCGATGGCCATGCCGAGCGCCGCCACGGCGACTCCCGTGCGGCTGAGCGAGGCAGCGACATCCTCCAGCGCGAGGCGGGCCACCGAGCTCGCTCCGGCGAGGGCGCGCGCTGCGAGCCTCGCCAGAGCGCGCAAGAGCGAGGGCGTCACTGCCGCAACGCTCAACAGCAAGAGAAAGAGCGCCGCGAAGCCGGCGAGCACGCTGCGGCCGGAGACTTCAATCAACGCACACGCGGCCAGCGCGAATGCGAGGCCGAGCCATGACAACCGCCGGGCGAGGAGCGTGGCGCGCTCCTCGAGCACGGAGCGTCTCAGTCCGAGCTGCGGGGCGCTGCCGGCCACCTCGATCGCGGGCAACAGGCTCGCCGCCAGCGCGGTGCCGAGGCCCGCGCCCAGCGCTTCGACGAGGGTGCCGGCGGGAAGCGCCACCTGCCGCACGGCGACGACATAGTAGAGGTCGTTGACCGTCTGCGACACCAGCCGGATGAGCTCATGGCCGACCGCGAGCCCGAGTAACACGCCGAGTCCGGCTCCGGCCGCTCCGAGCGTGGCGGCTTCGATGAGGACTATCGTCAGGATCTCCTGCCGGGTGGCGCCCAGTGCGCGCAGAGTGGCGATGCTGCGCCGGCGCTGAACCACGGTGAAGCTGACGGCCCCGTAGATGAGGAGCGCGCTGACGAGCAGGGCCAGAAGGCTCATCGCCGTGAGGTTGGTCGAGAAGGCGCTCGTCATGTCGAGCGTCTGGCGAAGCTGTCCAGCGGTCCGCTCGAGCTGCGCTCCCGGCGGCAGCTCGAGCCGCAATTGCGCCAGCGCCGCGCGGCCTGCCGGCCCCTGCGGCATTCTGACCTCGATGCGAGTGAGACGGCCCGAGAGCCCCAGCCATGCCTGCGCCTGCGCGATGTCGGTCAGGATCAGCGTGGCATCGCCAGGCCGGTTGCCACGGATCAAGCCGATCAGCGTCGCCGTGTGCCGAACGCCGCCGATGCTCACGGTCAGGGGCCCCCCAACGCGAATTCCCAACTGCCGCGCCGTGCCGCCGGCCATGACGACGGCGCCGCGCTCGAGAAACCACCGCCGCATCGCGGTGAGCGCCGTGCCTCCTGCCGCACTTGCCGGCATGGCCTGTCGCGGTCCTTGCATCGCAGCGCTGGCGAACGGGTCCACGCCGACCAGTTGCAGCACTTGGCCACGGACGGTGATGTAGCCTTCCACGACAGGCGCATACACCGGCTGAGGGCTGCCGCTCAGAGGAGCGCCGGTAAAGAGCCGTGAGTAGAGCGTTTCAGCGAGGCCTTGGGGGCCGCCAGTGATGACTTCAGTGGCAGGGCCGTTCACCGCGCGCATCGACAGCTCGAACGCGCGGCGGGAGCTGGCGGTGGCGATGTTGACGGCCACGATCGTGGCGACGCCGGCGGTGAGTGCGACCAGGGCCAGAGCCAGTTGCGCCGGATGCCGCAGGAAGTGTCGGAGGCTGGCGGCCCAGAGCATGGGCACCGGCGCGCGCATCAGCTGATGCCGGTGCGGCGCACGGGCGCCCGGCCGGACTCCGTGTCGTGCCGCGCCCCGCCGGCAGCGTGCGGTCCGGCTGAAGCATCGGCCGCGACCAGTTTCCCTTCGCGCAGCTCCAGCACACGGTCCGCGCGGGCGGCAATCCAGGGGTCGTGAGTGACGATGATGAGCGTCGTGCCACGCGACCTCGCGAGGGACAGCAGCATCCGCAGCACCTGCGATGCGGTTTCCTCGTCCAGATTGCCTGTTGGCTCGTCGGCCAGCACTACGGCGGGCTCATGGGCGAGGGCCCTTGCGATCGCGACTCGCTGCTGCTCCCCGCCGGAGAGCCGGTCCACGGCGCTGCGCAGCCGATCGCCGAGGCCGACCGCCGACAGCATCGCGGCGCTGCGCTGGCGGGCGGCAGCGCCGCGGATACCGTTCAGCTCCAGTGCGAGACGCACGTTCTCCTCGGCGTCCAGCGTCGGCAGGAGATTGAAAAACTGATACACGAATCCGATGTGCGCGCGGCGAAAGAGTGTGCGCTGCGGCTCGCCCATCGCGGTCACGATGCGGCCGCCGATCTGCACCTCGCCGCTGTCCGCGCGGTCGATGCCGCAGATCAGATTGAGCAGCGTCGACTTGCCGCAGCCGCTGCGGCCGACGACCGCCGCCGTCTCGCCCGCGCGGAAGCAGCCTTCGGCCCCATCGAGCACTCGGTGCGCGCCGGCACCCTCGCTGAAGCTGCGGCAGAGTTGGCGGATGACTATCAAGCGGAGTTCCTCGAAAGCGCCGCAGCGGTAACCCGGCCAATATACAATTACCCGATGAGACACATCGCCGTGCCCGCCGCCGCCCTGCTCGGCCTGAGCAGCCTCGCCCTCGCCAAGGGGGTTCCCACGCTTCCGCCGCCACAGCTGCGCGCCAAGCTGGAGAATCCGGCGCAGATCAAATCCCAGGGCAGCTACAGTCTCGGCCTCTCCATGGGCGAGAGCCTGCGTCGCGCATCCGTGGATGCCAGGGACATCTCGACGCCGCGGCTGGTCCAGGGGATCCGCGACGCGCTGGCCGGAAAGGCCACTTTTGGTCCCCCCGACCAGCAGAAGGTCCGCGCTCTGATCACCGCGGCACGCAGGCGTGTCGCCAATGCAAATCACGCCGCGGCGCGCGCATTTCTTACCCGCAACGGCAAGAAGAAGGGCGTCGTCACCACCCCGACCGGTCTCGAATACCAAGTGCTGAAGGCGGGCCAGGGCACGCCGCCCAAGGCCGGCGACACGGTGACGGTCAACTACCGCGGCTCGCTGCTCGACGGCCAGGTATTCGACAGCTCCTACGAGCGCGGCCAGCCGGCGACCTTTCCGGTGGATCGGGTCATTCCGGGCTGGCAGCAGGCGCTGAAGCTGATGAAGCCGGGCGCCGAGTGGCGCATCTTCGTGCCGCCGCAGCTCGCCTATGACGTCAATTCGCCGCCCCCGATCCCGCCGGGATCCCTCCTGATCTTCGACGTCAATCTGCTGGGCATCCGCCCGCCGCAGGCGCAGCCTGCGCCGCAGATCCAGCCGCCCTCCGGCCAACCGCAGCACCCCTAGTGTGAAGCGCTGGATCCGGGCACCGCCCGGATCGAGCGCGTAACACGGGCTGTATCTACCGGCACATGGAAGTGCCCCGCCGCCGCAGGTGGCGGAGGCTCGGGCAAAAACCACGCTTTTCGCCCGAAGCGCGCTGGGCCGGGCAGGGTGCGACGCATGCGTCGCACGGGTGGCCATGGATGGACACCCCGGGCTTGCGCGGAGCAGGGACTGCGCAGCGCAATGCCCGGATCCAGCGCTTAAACAAGCGTATGAAAGACTCTCTGAACGTCCTCGTCCTGCTCGAGCTTGTCGATCAGGGCCAGGACTTCCGACGCCTGCTCTTCGGGCAGCTCCGTCGGCACGGTGCAGACGTATTCATGCTCCGCTGACAGGGGCGTGATCCCGCGAGCCTCCAGAGCCTCCTGCAGATTGCCGAAGTCGGCGAAGGCGCAGCGGATGACGAGCTGCGGCTCGCCCTTCTCGCCGGTGCTCTCGCCCATTTCCTCCAGTCCGTGATCGATGAGGTAGAGCTCCAGGTCATCCTGATCGATGCCTGCGGGGTCGAGGCGAAAGACCCCCATGTGCTTGAAGAGGAATCCGACACTGCCGGAGGTGGCCAGATTGCCGCCGTTCTTGGTCACGATGTTGCGGACGGAGGCGACGGTACGCGTCGGATTATCTGTGGCCGCCTCGACGAGCAGCGCCACGCCATGCGGGGCGTACGCTTCGTAGTGCACTTCCTGGTAACTCGCCGCATCGCGTCCGGAGGCGCGCTTGATCGCCGCCTCGACTTTGTCCTTCGGCATGTTGACGGCGCGCGCGTTCTGGATGACGCGGCGCAGCGTGGGGTTCGAGCCCGGATCGGAGCCGCCGGATTTCACCGCCATGGTGATGTCCTTGGCGATGCGCGCGAATTGCTTCGCCATGCGGTTCCATCGCGCAAACATCGTGTGTTTGCGGACTTCGAAGATGCGTCCCATGCAGGACCTCGCCGGTCAGGCGAGCTGCGCCTGCAGCACGCGCAGGCGGCGGCGCTGCTGCTGCAGCCTGCGCTCGAGCTCCTTCAGCCGCTGCTGGAAGTTGGCGTGCTCCCAGTGCTCGATGACCGCGCGCTTCTTCTCTTCGAGCCACTGCTCCTTCACCTTGGCCCATTCCGCGACCGCGGCGAGGAACGTGTCGTACTCGTGCGACATCCGCTGGCGCAGCTCAGTCACGCGCGAGGCCGGGGCCACGGCCGGGAGGGCCGCCAGCTTGCGCTCCGCACGGGTGAACTGCATCGCAAGCAACGCCCGCTGGATCTGGAACACGGGCGTGCGCTTCAACCGGCGCGTGAGCCCGACCACCTGCAGGCTGGCGATCAGCCATTTCGTCGGGTCCCACTGCCACCAGCGGACGCCGTTGCGGTAGTCGTGCGCAAAGATGTGGTGGAAATTGTGGTAGCCCTCGCCGAAGGTCAGCACCGCCAGCACCGGATTGTCGCGGGCGGTGTTGTCCTCGGTGTAAGGGCGCTCGCCCCACATGTGGGCCAGGGAATTGATGAAGAAGGTGAAGTGATGGCTCAGCACCAGCCGCAGCACGCCGGCGAGGAGGAAGGTGCCCCAAAGATCGCCCACCAGCCAGCCGGCCGCGAGCGGCAGGCCGACGTTCGTGAGGAGCACGAGCGCCACATAGTGGCGATGCTGGAAGGCGAGCATGCGGTCGCGGCGCAGGTCGGGGATATTGCTGAAGTCTTCCTGGCCGCTCGGGTACTCCCGCACCATCCAGCCGATGTGCGAGAACCAGAAGCCGCGCCGCGCCGAGTACGGGTCATGATCCACGTCGTCCACGTTGAGGTGGTGCCGGCGATGGCCGCTGCACCAGGCCCAGGCGGTGTTCTGCAGTGCCATGGACCCGAAGACCACGAAGAGGACCCGCACGATCCAGTGCGCCTCGTAGGTGCGGTGCGCCCAGAGGCGGTGATACCCGGCGGTGATCGACATCTCATTGGCGACGAGGAAGACGCCGAGCAGCACCCAGGCGGCGGTCGAGAAGCCGTGCGTCAATCCGTACCACGGCACGAGCACGACCGCGGCTAGAAAAGTCAAGGAAAACAGTAACGTATTGGTCCAGATGATGGGCGCGCCGCCGGCGGCGGGGGGCGGGGAGCTCGGGGCAACGGGACGGGACGACGGCATGGCGGTCAAGGGCTCCACGGGTGGCCGGTGAAACTCGCTAAACATAGCACGGTTCGCCGCGTTCCAGCGAACCCCCGGGGGCGTTTGCGAGATCCCGCACGCCGGACCTGGTGCGGGTCCCCTGGGGGCGCGGCCGGCTGGGCTGCGAGCTGCCGCTCATGCCGTGATCCGAAGCGGTGACGCTGAAGCTTGCGATGCGCAACGTCCCGATGCCGCCCCTGTTGGCCGGCCGCTGCGGCCGGCCGCCGCCGCCGCCGATGTCAGGTCTCGTGAAAGAGACACACCGCGTTCCATTGCTGACACACTGGCGCGGCACATTGGGCCTCGGGGTCCGCCGGAAGGCATTCCCCCGGCGTTTGCGGTTGCAGGCCGGTATCGCCGGGTGTATTCATAGTGCCCGAAAACGCAACCGTGCCCGACATGTGTCCACAACCATGTCCGCCCTGGAGGGCGCCGCTTCCCTGCGCTTGGATCGGTGGAGGAGCGCCGGAAGCGGCCGTATTTCCGCTATACCAAGAATTTTTGGAGGAGATATGAGCTACCAGTTTCAATCCTTAGTCGTCGAGGCGAGCCTGCTCGCCGGGGCGGCTGCACTCACACAAAAGGGGGACATATGAAATTATCAAAGTGGCGCCGGATAGTGGCGCCGGCAGCCATCCTCTTGGCGGCGGGCATCGCCTGCGGAGCGGCATCGGTTGCGCACGCCCAGGAAGAGCACAACAACAGTCTCTGGCCGTCGATGGGCCAGAACTACGCGCTCGACCGGCATAGCAATCTGTCGCAGATCACCTCCTCCAACGTTAGCCGGCTGGGAATGATCTGGTCGCAGTCCCTCGGGGCTCTGCGCGGCCAGGAAGGTCAGCCGATCGTCGTCAACGTCGACGGCAAGCCGATGATGTTCTTCGTCAGCGCATGGCCGAACATCGTGCAGGCGCTCGACCTGTCGAATCCGGATCATCCCGTCGAGGTCTGGAATTACGTGAAGAAGACGGATCGCGACCTGTCGGCCGTGCCGCGCGCCTGCTGCGACACCGTCAACCGCGGTCTGAACTATGCCGACGGCAAGGTTCTCTTCAACACGCTCGACGGCTATCTCATCGCGCTCGACGCCAGGACCGGCAAGGTGGACTGGGAGGTCAAGCACGCCTACCCCGATAAAGGGGAGACCGTCACCAATGCGCCGCTGATCGCGGACGGCAAGGTGATCGTCGGCTTCGGTGGCGATGAGTTCGGGGCCCGCGGCGCGGTCTCGGCCTACAATCTCTCGGACGGCAAGCAGGTCTGGAAGTACTGGGACAACGGCACCGACCAGCAGGTCGGCTTCACCCGGGCGACCAACAAGTGGAACCCGCAGTATGGCACCTACGGCCACAACCTCGGGATGACCTATCCGGGCGACGAGTGGAAGCGCGGCGGCGGTGCGGCCTGGGCGTGGTACAGCTACGACCCGAAGCTCAAGCTGGTGTACTACGGCTCGGGCAACCCCGGTCTGTGGAGCCCGTCATACCGTTGCGGCGCTCATCCGCCGACCCAGCAGTCGTGCAACGACGGCAAGTGGGACAACAAGTGGTCGATGACCATGTTCGCCCGCAACGTCGAGACCGGCAAGGTCGTATGGGCCATGCAGATGACCCCGTTCGATCAGTGGGACTATGACGGCGTCAACGAGCCGATCCTGGTCAACATGAAGATACAGGGCAAGGAAGTGCCGACGGTCGTCCAATTCGACCGCAACGGCTTTGCCTACGTCTGGAACCGGGCGACCGGCACGCTGCTGGAAGCGCACAAGTTCGTCTATACGAACTGGGCGGAGAAGGTGGACCTGCACACCGGGCGTCCGGTGAAGGTGTACGAGCACTCGCCATTGCTGGTCAACCAAATGGCCCAGGCCTGTCCGTCGGCGATGGGCGGCAAGGATCAGCAGCCGGCTTCCGTGGATCCCTCGAACCCGGAGGTCTTCTACGTCCCGACGAACAACTGGTGCATGCAGGATACGCCGCAAACCCGTACCAGCATGCAGCAGGGCATCGTCTACGTCTTTGCCAACGTGTACATGTATGAGCACAAGCCCGGCGTCGCCGGCCGCTTGAAGGCGTTCAACGTGATCACCGGCAAGACGCTCTGGAACATTCCGGACAAGTACCCGAACTGGAGCGGCACTCTCAACACCAGCGGCAACCTCGTGTTCTACGGCAGCTTGGGTGGCGATTTCCGTGCCGTCGACATGAAGACCGGCAAGGTCCTCTGGTCACGCAAGCTCGGCTCCGGAATCATCGGCAACCCGATCACGTATGAGGTGGATGGACACCAGTACGTATCGGTGTTCTCCGGCATCGGCGGCTGGATCGGGCTGCCCGTGACGGCGGGCCTCGATCTGAGCGACAAGTACGGAGCGATCGGAGCCACGGCGATGGCGAAGGCGACCCACCTGAACATGATTCCTCAGGGTGGCGAGCTGTACACCTTCCGCCTGATGTGATAGACCATGGCACCCTGCGGAAGCGCGGCTTCCGCGGGGTGCCTGCTTCTCTCCCCGTTCGCTGCACCTGACCGGATGAGCGTGGGAACAGGATGGCTTTCCGCGAGTCCAAGGTAACGCGACTCCTCAGTCCAAGGGTGCCCGATGCCGGTTCTGCCGCGATCTGCCCGCTGTCTGATGTTAGCGGGAGCTTTGCTGATCACCGCTCTTTTCGCTTCGACCGCATTTGCTGATACCGCCCCGACCCAGCCGGCGAGCAGCTCGGGGTACCTGCAGGGACCCTGGGCCGGCAAGGACTTCGACGAGCTGGATCAAGCGGAAATAGACGCCGCCAAGCAAGCGGCTCTCCATGCCCGCTTCCGTGTCCTTCGCGTCTGCGCGGACCCCGGCAACATGCCGCTGTCCAATCGCAAGCAGCAGGGATACGAAAACAAGATCCTCCAGGTTCTCGCCAGGTCGATGGGCGCCAGGCTGAGCTACTACTGGCGTGCCTACACGGGCAACGTCGTCGGTCAGGCATTCGGAACGGCCGACGAGTGCGACCTCCTGGTCGACATGCCGGTGCATAGCGAGGACGTCCTCTCGACCATTCCGATCTACCGCACGACCTATGTGCTCGTCTGGCGCAACAACGAGCGCCTCAATATCAGGAGCCTGAGCGACCCCAGCCTCAAGCGGTTGCGGGTCGGCGTGTTCCAGATCTCGGCATTGCGCCGGGCGCTCGCGGACCACGGCGTGATCTCCAACGTGACGGTCTGGCCGGTGGCCAGCGACACGGAATGGGTGCCGGCCCATCAGCCCTGGAACCAGGTCGAGCAGGTGGTCGACGGCAAGCTCGACATCGCCGCCGCGTGGGGGCCCATGGCCGGGTGGCTGAAGACCATGAAAGGGGCGCCGATCACGATTCAGCCCACCAATCTCATGGATAACGACATTCCGATGGAATTCAGCCTCGGGATCAGCGTCCCGAGGCGCGACGTGGTGCTGAAATTCGCCCTCGACGATGCGCTCAAGGCGAACCGCGCCGCGATCCAGCACATCCTGGATCAATATGGCGTGCCGCTGGTGACATGCGCCGACTGCGTGATTCCGGGCAATCTTCCGGCGCACGGCAGCTACATGCAGCACATGACCGCGGACACCGCCGGACAGCCGACGCACTGGACGGTTTCGCGCGCGCAGCTCGACAAGTGGCTGGCGGAAGGCGCGAGCGTCAACAAGGAGCTTTATGACGCCGTTCTCGCCAACGACATCGATCGTACCTCCTACCTGATCGGCAAAGGTGCCGACGTCAACGAGCCGAGCAATCTGGGCACCTCGCCGCTGACCGTGGCCGCGCGCGCCGGCTGCATCCCCATGATGCAGCTTCTGGTCGAGCACGGGGCCAAGGTGAATCAGCCGGACAGTGACGGCTCGACGGCGCTGATGGGCGCGGTCATGCGCAATCAGACCAAATCCGTGCAATTCCTGCTGGCGCACGGCGCGGACCTCCACAAGGGGGCGCCCCGCGGCTTCACGCTGTTGTCGCTCGCCCTCGAGGAGCACCAGTACGATGCCGCATACGATCTCATCAAAGCCGGCGCGAACGTAAACACCCCTGCCAGCAAGTACCGCCTGACACCCCTCATGGTGGTCGCGAGCGAGCTGCCGCCGGGGCCGGAGAGCATGGTGCGGGTGATGCAGGAGCACACGCCGATGGATGTGGCCCGAGCCTTGCTGGCGCGCAAGGCGAACGTGAACGCAACCGATACCGCCGGCGTCACGGCCCTCATGATCGCGGCGGCGCATGACAATTCCCCCATGATCGCTTTGCTGATCCAGGCCGGCGCGAATCCGCAGCTCAAGTCGGCGGCGGGCGAGACCGCGCGCGACATTGCAGTCAAGAATGACAATCTCGGCGCGATACGGACGCTCAGTTTGCTCGTCCGCCAATAATCGGCTACACACCGTAATTCTCAGGTAACCGGAGGAATGATGATGAAACGCTTCGCTGGCGTTGCTTTGGTCTTCGCGCTGATCGGCGCGGCGGGGTGCTGGCTCGCCGCACCCTCTTTCGCTGCAGCCGCAAAGCCCGCCGCTTTCAAGTTGACGCCGGCCATTCTGGCCGAGCCGCCGGTGAAGGTCGTCGCCCAGGCCCCGAAGGGCTCGCTTCACGATCCATACGCTGGCAACGCCAAGGTCGCCAAGGAGGGGCACCAGCTGTTCTTCCACTACGGCTGCAACGGCTGTCACGGCGGCGGTGGAGGCGGCGGCATGTGCCCACCGCTCATCAACGGCGTCTGGATCTACGGCGGAAGCGATGACACGCTGTTCCGTCTCATCTCTCTCGGGTCGACCAAGATGCAAGCGGCGGGTTATCAGCGTGAGGCGCTGGAGAACGTCATCGGTCCGATGCCGCAGATGGGTCTGCTGATTCACCACTCCAGCGATGTCTTCAAGATCATCACGTGGATCCGGTCCGCCTATCAGGGATCGCCGGATCACAAGTACCACTGAGCGTTTCGCGATCGTGCGACATGCCGTTCGCATGGTGGGGCTGCTCACGCTGGCTTTGCTGGCCGGCGTGAGCCAGTCCTTCTGGTCACCGAGCGCGGCGGCACACGCGGCGGTGCGCGCTTTCTCGATCACCTTCCTGCGCAAGAAGTACCACTTCAATCCCGAGATCCTGCCCTCGCTCCTGGAGACCCATCCGGCCAACCTGGGTCTGGCCGGCTCCCAGGAAGCGATCTACGAGCTCAACACGGCCGGGAAGTTCATAGGCTGGAACTTCAAGCTGAACGTGGTGACGGTTCCGGATGGCGGCAACCTCGCCGCGACGGCGGCCCGCCTGCTCGCCCGCGGACCCCAGGTCATCATCTCCGACCTGCGTCCGGCGGATCTCCTGACGGTCTCGGATCTGCCTTCCGCGAAGAATGCGCTGATCCTGGACATGCGGACGACCGAGGATCGTCTGCGGCAGCAGGAGTGCCGGGCGAACGTCTTTCACCTGCTTCCGAGCCAGGCGATGCGCACGGATGCGATCGCTCAGTACCTGGTATGGAAGCGCTGGCCCCGCTGGTTCATCATTCAGGGCCCCACCAGGGAGGACGCGGTCTACGCGGCGGACATTCGCCGCTCGGCCGCACGCTACGGCGCCCGCATCGTCGCGCAGCGGAGCTACAACTACAATCCCGGCTCGCGCCGCAGCGATACCGGCTATCAGCAGATCCAGACGCAGATGCCGCTCGCGACGGAGGTCAGCGGCGATTACGACGTGATCTTCGTGGCGGATGAGACCGATCTGTTCGGCGACTATCTTCCCTACAACACCTACGCGGCGCGTCCGGTGGTGGGGACGCAAGGTCTCGTGGCGAGCGCCTGGACCCCGGCGTACCAGGAATACGCGGCGCTGCAGATGCAGCAGCGGTTCGATCTCTTCGCCCATCGGGGCATGACCGAGCGCGACTATGGCGGTTGGCTGGCCGTCAGGATCATCGGCAACGCCGTCATGCGGGCGCAGAAGACCTCGCCCCTGCCGATGCGCAAGTACCTGCGGTCGAAGGACTTCCTCGTCGCCGGCTACAAAGGGCAGGGCCTGACCTTTCGCCGCTGGGACAACCAGCTGCGCCAGCCCGTGCTGCTGTCGACGCCGCTGATGACCGTCTCCATGTCGCCGCAGCACGGTTTCCTCCATCCCGGATACACGACCGATACCCTGGGTTTCGACGAGCCGGAGACGAAATGCCATTTCTGAGAGCGACCGGTGGCCGGACGGCGCCGGCCCTGTTGGCCGTCCTCCTGTGTTCCCTCGCCGCGACCGCCCGCGCGAGCGAGCTCTTCGTCAGCAACGAAGTCGACGACACGGTGACGGTGCTCAACGGAGAGACCTACAAGATCATCGCGACGATTCCCACGGATCAGCGGCCGCGGGGGATCTTCGCGACCCCGGACCACAAGTACGTCCTGGTCTGCGACGGTGACTCGAGCAACATCGATGTCATCGACACGAAGACGATGAAGGTCGTGCGGAAGATCGATACCGGCCCGGACCCGGAGACGCTGGCGATGTCCCCGTCGGGCGACAAGGTCTACGTGTCCAACGAGAACAACGCCCTGGTCACCATCATCAATTTCGCCACGGGCAAGTGGATCACGCAGATCCCGGTCGGGATAGAGCCTGAGGGCCTCGGCGTCAGCAGGCGCGGGCACACGGTGGTCGTTGTGTCCGAGACCACCAGCATGGCGCATTTCATCGACACGAAGACCTGGAAGGTCGTCGCCAACATTCTCGTCGATACGAGGCCCAGGATCGCGCAGTTCACCCGGGATTACCGCGAGCTCTGGGTCTCCTCGGAAGTCGGCGGAACGGTCTCGGTCATCAACCCGGCCACCCATCAGATCGTGCACATCATCAACTTCCACATTCCCGGGATCGACAAGGAATACATCGGGCCTGTCGGTGTGCGCTTCACGCCCGATGACCGGACCGCGTTCGTGGCGCTCGGGCGCGCCAACAGGGTCGCCGTGGTCGACCGCAAGACCTACAAGGTCGAGAAATACATCCTGGTCGGACAGCGGCCCTGGCAGATTGCTTTCAGTCCGCACCACAAGAGGCTCTTCGTCGTCAACGGACTCACGAATGACGTGACGATCATCGACGTGGCATCGCTGCAAGCGGTGAAGTCCGTTCCTGTCGGCCGTCTGCCGTGGGGCATCGCCGTCATCCCGTGAGCCGTCCAGGCGAGCGCGTCACTTCGGCCTGGCGCGTCCGCCTGTGTCTGGTCACGCTGCTCGCGGCCATGGCCGCCGTGCCGGCGTACGCGCGCGCGGTGCCTACGCTGCGCATCGGTGTGTTGAAATACGGTACCGTGAACTGGGTCATGGATGTCATCGCCCATCACGGACTCGCCAAAGCCAACGGCATTCGCATCCAGGAGCTGGCGCTGGCGAGCACCCAGGCTACCCTGGTGGCGCTGCAGGCAGGGCGCGTCGACTGCGTGGTGACGGACTGGCTGTGGGTCTCGCGCCAGCGCGCGGCCGGGGCGGATTGGACATTCTTTCCATTCTCGACAGATCTTGGTGCGCTGGTCGCGGCCCGCGGTGCGCCGATTCACGGCCTGGCCGACCTGCGCAACCGGCGGCTCGGCGTCGCCGGCAGCCCGCTCGACAAGAGCTGGGTGATCCTGCAGGCGCTTGCGCGAGAGCAGCACATCGACCTCGCGCGCGATGCGCGGGTCTCCTTCGGCGCGCCGCCGCTCCTCGATGAGGAGTTGCTGCGGGGGCGCCTCGATGCCGTCCTGACGTTCTGGAATTTCGCCGCGCGGCTGCAGAGCCGTGGCCTGCCGGCCGTCCTGCCGATGAGTGCGGCTCTGCGGCAGCTCGGCTTCAAGACGCCGGTTGCGCTCGTCGGCTATGTAGTCTCCGAGCGCTGGGCACGCGAGCACCCGCGCGCGCTGGCCGGGTTCGTGCGCGCCACGCGTCAGGCCGAATCGATCCTGGGGACCTCGAATGCCGAGTGGCAATGGCTCGCACCGAAGATCAGAGCGCGCAGCCCCGCAGAGCTCGATGCGCTGCGCGATGCTTTCCGGGCCGGCATCCCGGCCCACTGGGGCAACGATGAGCGGCGTGAGGCCAAAGCGCTCTATGCGCTCTTCGCCAGAGTCGGCGGCAGCACGCTGGTCGGCTCCAGCACCACCCTGCAGCCCGGGACGTTTCTAGGCGCGGTGCATTACTGATGAGCGTGGCAGCCACTGCGCGGCGCACGTCATCCCGGCTGGTGACATCCGCGCTGGCGCAACGCATCGGCTCGCTCGCCCTGCTCGTCGCGGTCTGGCAGGTCGCCGCCATCGCGGTCCATAGCCGCATGCTGCCCTCGGCCGGCACCGTATTCGCGGCTCTGGTGCAGCTCACTCTGCACGGCACGCTGCTGTTCAACCTCGGCATCACCTTGGCGCGGGTCGCGGCCGCCTTCGTCGTGGCGATGATCATCGGCACCGCCATCGGCATCGTGATGGGCCGCTCGCGGACGATGGACGTCCTCTTCGACAGCTGGCTCGTGCTGCTGCTCAACCTTCCGGCGCTCGTGATCATCGTGCTGGCCTATGTCTGGTTCGGGCTCACGGAAGCGGCGGCGATCGGCGCGGTGGCCGTGAACAAAATCCCCGCGGTCGCCGTGACCGTGCGCGAAGGCGCCCGCGCGCTCGACCGCGACTACGCGGAGATGGCGGAGAGCTTCCACGTGGGCCGGTGGCGGACGCTGCGGCACGTGATCATGCCTCAGCTCTATCCTTACATCTTCGCCGCCGCCCGGTCGGGCCTGGCACTGGTCTGGAAAATCGTGCTCATCGTGGAGCTGCTGGGGCTGAGCAACGGCGTAGGCTTCGAGATCCAGCTGTACTTCCAGCAATTCGACGTGACTCGTATCCTCGCTTATAGCATCGCCTTCGTGGCGGTCATCCAGGTGATCGAGTGGGCGCTATTCCAGCCGTTGGAGCGGCGCGCGGGACGATGGCGCCGATGATACCCGCCCTGGTCGCCGAGATCCGCGACAAGCGCTATCCGGGGGCGCGGGGCGCGCAGCCTCATGTGGCGCTGGCCGGGCTGTCGCTGCAGGCCGCCGCGGGCGAGATCGTGGCTCTCGTCGGGCCCTCGGGGTGCGGCAAGACGACCTTTCTCA
Source organism: Pseudomonadota bacterium (assembly GCA_019352035.1). Lineage (GTDB taxonomy): Bacteria > Pseudomonadota > Gammaproteobacteria > Steroidobacterales > Steroidobacteraceae > 13-2-20CM-66-19. The sequence goes on from JABBNZ010000001.1 coordinate 118,726, forward strand.
ACATCGTGGCCGGCCTCGACCGCGATTTCGCGGGCGAGGTCCGGCTTGCGCCGCGCCCCGACGGACAGCGGGCGCGGGTCGGCTACGTGTTTCAGGAGCCGCGGCTCCTTCCGTGGCGGACGGTCCACGAGAACATCGCCCTGGTCCTGCCGCCGCATCGCGCCGAGGGCATCGTCAGAGACATGTTGAAGGCGGTGGGGCTGGCCGAGGCGCGCGACCGCTACCCGCCGCAGTTATCGGGAGGAATGAGCCGGCGCGTGTCCATCGCGCGCGCATTCGCCATCGAGCCGGACCTGCTGCTGATGGATGAGCCGTTCGTATCGCTCGACCACGACACCGTCGAGCAGCTGCGGGCGCTTCTGCTCAAGCTGTGGCACGCACGGCCGACGACCGTGCTGTTCGTGACCCATGACCTGCGCGAGGCACTGGTCCTCGCCGACCGTCTGGTATTGTTGTCGGGCGCGCCGGCCCGCGTGGTGGCGGACCTTCCGGTGGGTCTCGCCCGCAACCGCCGGCATAGCGGCGCCGAGATCGAGCGGCTGCGCGAGGAGGTGCTGCGCCACCACCGGGAGCTGATTGGCGCCGTCGGGGCGCCGACACCCGTCGATTGATACGCGGTATCATGACCAAGAGGCGGTGAAGAGTGATGTTGGACCTCAAAACAGAGGCGGCGGACGCCGCGGCGGCCAGAGTGGCCGACAGGGAGGCACAACCGCTCGTCGTCAAAGGACTCAGCCATTCGTTCGGTGAGCGGCAGGCACTGCGCGATGTGTCCTTCGAGCTTAACCGCGGCGACCGCACCATGCTGCTCGGCTTGAATGGAGCGGGCAAGACGACCCTCTTCTCCCTGATCACCCGGCTCTACAACCATCGCAGCGGCTCGATCCGGATCTTCGGCTGGGAGATCAAGCAAAAGCCGTCGGAAGCGCTCGCCCGGCTCGGTGTGGTGTTCCAGCAGCCGACGCTCGATCTGGAGCTGTCGGTCGCGCAGAACCTCTACTATCACGCGGCGCTGCACGGCCTGCCGCGCCGCGAGGCCGGCGTGCGCCTCAGGCGCGAGATCGAGCGTGTCGGCCTGACCGATCGCCTGCGCGAGCATGCACGCACCTTGAGCGGCGGCCAGCGGCGCCGCGTGGAGATCGCGCGCGCCCTGATTCACCAACCGAAGCTGCTGCTCCTCGACGAGCCCACGGTGGGCCTGGACGTGGCGAGCCGTCAATTCCTGCTCGATCATGTCCGGATGCTGTGCCGCGAGGAAGGGCTCGCCGCCCTGTGGGCGACGCATCTGATCGACGAAGTCGATTCCGCCGCGCGGGTGATCGTGCTGCACAAGGGCCGGGTCCTCGCCGAGGGCCCGGTGCCGGAGGTGATCCGCCGCGCAAATGCCTCATCGATGCGCGAGGCTTTCGACAACCTGACCGTTGAGCGTGGCGAATGAAGGCCGTCCACTATTACCGCTGCCTGCGCGGGATCGTCTGGCGCGAGGCCCTGCGCTTCCTCAATCAGCGCGGCCGTTTTCTCGCGGCGCTCGTCCGGCCGCTGGTGTGGCTGCTGATCTTCGCCACCGGATTCCGCTTCGTGCTCGGTGTGTCCATCATTCCGCCGTACCAGACCTACATCCCCTACCAGGTGTACATCGCTCCGGGCCTGGTCGGCATGATCATCATGTTTCAGGGCATGCAGAGCTCCCTGTCGATGGTGTGGGACCGCGAGACGGGCAGCATGCGCACGCTTCTGGTGAGTCCGCTGCCGCGCTGGTACCTCCTGGTCTCGAAGCTGATCGCGGCGGTGATCGTCTCGGTCCTGCAGGCGTACGTCTTCCTCGGCATCGCCTATTTCTGGGGAGTCCATCCGCCGCGCATGGGCTACCTCACCGTGCTTCCGGCCCTGATCCTCGCGGGCATGATGCTGGGCGCGCTCGGCCTCTTCCTGTCGTCGGTCATCCGGCAGCTCGAGAATTTCGCGGGAGTCATGAATTTCGTGATCTTTCCGATGTTCTTCGCCTCCTCCGCGCTGTACCCCCTCTGGACGGTGCAGCAGGCCAACGAGCGGCTGTACCGCATCTGCATGGCCAACCCGTTCACGCATGCGGTCGAGCTGATCCGCTTCGCGCTCTACGAGAAGTTCAATCTCGAGTCGTTCGCGGTCGTGGCCGGGTCCCTCATCGTCTTCATGATCCTGGCGGTCCTCGGCTACGACCCTGGCCGCGGCCTCATCGCCCGCCGGGGCGGCGCCGAATGAAGCGAAGCCCCAGGCACAGGAAGTGCCCCGCCGCCGCGCTGGTCCGGGCAGGAGCCCGGATCCAGCGCTTCAGGACCCCAGGCACAGGAAGTGCCCCGCCGCCGCAGGTGGCGGAGGCTCGGGCAAAAACCACGCTTTTTGCCCGAGGCGCGCTGGTCCGGGCAGGAGCCCGGATCCAGCGCTTCAAACTAGAACCTGAAGACGCCCTGCATGGCGATCTCCGTCTGATTCTCGGTCAGTACCGTGGCCGCCGGCGATACCGCCTTCACGAAGCCCGGCGCGTTGGAGGTGTCGTACCGGCCCTCGAGGCGCAGCTCGAAATCGGACACCGGGTCGTAGCCGAAGGTGATCGTGCCTTCCTTCAGCTTCTGCGCGGTGCCGGTGATGAAGCCGTTCCTGTCGTCGAAGTACTCGCCCCGCACCGACACCCGCCACTGGCTGCTCAACTGGTAGTTGGCATAGGCGGCGACGCCGTCCCAGTCGCCGCCGGCGGTGACCGCGCTTGCATCCTGTCTGCCCCAGTCGTAGCTCACCACGAAGGATAGGGTGGAGGTGGCGTTGAAAGTCGCGACGGTGTCGAAGAACGTCCGGCTCGCGAGGTCCACCGGGTCCTTGCCGAGATAGGCCTGGGCCGTCAGGGAAAAGTATTTGTCGGGATTCAGGGCGATCCCGAACTCCCCCGTCTTCGATCCGTAATCGACCTTCGTGTAGTTCCAGCCGTTGTTGATTCCGACGATGACGCTCATCGTGTCGGTGATCGCATACGTGGCGCGCAGTCCGGTATGCGTCATCGGCTCCGCATAGAAGAGAAACGAGCGCGAGAAATTCGTGTTGCCCGTCGGCGCGATCACCTCCGCACCCGCGAGCGTGGTGAATTTGCCCGCTTGGATCGTGAGGGGTCCCGTCACGTACTGCGCGTACCCCTGCAGGATGTCGAAGGCGCTCGAGCTCGACGCCGAGGCGCTCTCGGCGGCATTGACGATCTTCGCGTCCTCGCCGGCGATCACATCCACCACCGCGCCGAAGCCCGACTTCGGCTGATAGGCGAGCTGCAGGCCGGCCTGGTCGAGCTGGAAGGTGTCGTGCGAGGTGTCGAACTGGTGATCGGTGTTGTAGCCCGAGGAGTGGTAGTAGGAGGCGGCCACATAGCCGGACTCCGTGATGCCGGAGTCGGTGAGCAGCTGGGACAGGGTGGCGACCGGGGAGCCGGCGGCGAGCGCGCCGGCCGGCACGGTGCCGGCCGCGGCGATGAGCGCCGTCAGGTGGATGCGCTGCATGAAAGGCTTCTGCATGGGGGCCTCTGATTGCGAAGGATGTCGGTCGTGGGCGCGCAGCTCAAGCATCCCCTGTGCCAAGTTACGATTTCGTTATGAATCAGCGGCTTGTGTCGCATCGGGGTAAGATCCCGGCCCCGATCGCACCGGCGTGGTGCGGCTCGGATGGCGCCCATCCCAAATGAGTGCGATGTGGGGGAATCACGGGGCGACGCTGTCAGCCGACCGTGCCGCCCGCGGCCGGTGTCATACTTTCCCTTCCGCGTCAGTCTCGTCCGACAGGTTTTTCAGAAATTACAAATGGGTTACGCTGCGAGAATTCGTTTCCTGGGGTGCTTCTTCTCGCGATGGCGAGCCTCAGAGGCGGATCCCACCAGAGCAGAGCCGGATTGTCGCTCGATGGCGACAGGAAGGGTCTGTCTGTGCCGCGAACACCGCTTGCGGTACGAGTGGAGCCATTGAGCCGAGCTGCCCCGGGGAGATTAGGTGTTATCGTTTCATCGAACCCATCTTGCCGCCGCTGCCCTCGCGGTCCTGTTGCTGACTTCAGCGACCGGCAAGACGCCCAGCACCCCGCAGCGGCGGGCTGCACCTGCCTTCACCTTCGCCACGGTGCAGCGGCTCGCGCAGCAGCGCGCGGCGCGTCCCTACCACATTCGCTCGACCCCGCTGCCGCGGGCGCTCGCGAGGCTCACCTACGAGCAGTACAGTGACATCCGATTCCAGCCGGCAGCCGCGTTGTGGCACGGCCAGTCGATGTTCGAGGTGCAATTCTTTCACCGCGGCTTCAATTTCGACCGACGGGTCAATGTTTACGAGGTGTTGCCGTCCGGCGTGCAGCCGGTGAGCTACCGCCCGACGATGTTCCACTTCGGCAGCCGAGTGCCGCGGATCACGCTGCCGGCGAATCTCGGCTTCGCGGGCCTGAGCCTGCACTTCCCCTTGAACACGCCGGGCTCCAAGGATGAGGTCCTCGCCTTTCTCGGCGCCTCCTATTTCCGGGCTCTCGGCCGCAACGAGGGCTATGGCGTCTCGGCGCGGGGGCTCGCCATCGATACCGCCAGCGCCGCGGGGGAGGAGTACCCCTATTTCACCGACTTCTGGCTGGTCCGCCCGGCGCCGAACCAGCAGAGCATGACCCTCTACGCGCTGCTCGACAGCCCGAGCCTCGCCGGCGCCTATCAGTTCATCGTGCGCCCGGGCACCATCACCCAGGTGCAGGTCACGGCGCAGCTCTACCCGCGGCGCGTGGTGGCCAAGCTCGGCATCGCGCCGCTGACCTCCATGTTCCTCTACGGCAGGGGCTCGGCACGGCGCCGCTTCGATGACTGGCGTCCCGCCGTCCACGACAGCGACGGCCTCATGATGCAGACCGGCTCGGGCGAGTGGCTCTGGCGGCCGCTCGACAATCCGCGCCAGCTGGAGGTCAACCGCTTCATGGATGACAATCCCAAGGGATTCGGGCTCATCCAGCGCGACCGGAACTTCTCCGACTACGAGGACCCGAACTCGCAGTTCGAGCGGCGCCCGAGCTACTGGATCCAGCCGCTCGGTAACTGGGGCAAAGGCGGCGTGGAACTCGTCGAGATCCCAAGCGATGAGGAGATCCACGACAATATCGATGCGTACTGGGTGCCGAGCGCCCCGGTGGTGCCGCAGAAGCCGATCCGCTTCTCCTATCTCCTCTCGGCCTACCTCAATTCCGGTGATCGCTGGCCGCCGGGAGGAAAGGTGGTCGCCACGCGCTTCGGGCCGGTGATGCGAGGCACCACCCCGGTCTCAGGCATGCGGCTTGTTCTCATTGATTTTGCCGGCGGCGACCTCAACTCTCTGTTGGCGGTACAGCCCGTGCATGCGGATGTGTCGGCGCAGGGTGCCACGGTCAGCCACGTCCTCGTTCAGCGGCTGCCCGAGAACGGCCACTGGCGCGTGACGATGGACGTGAAACCGACGGGCGACCAGCCGGTTGATATGCAGTGTTATCTGGATCTGTACGGAAAAGCCTTGACCGAGACCTGGACCTATCAGTGGACACCGCCGGGAACATAGCCGTGGATGCCGGTAAGGTTCGGCGCGCGGCGCGCTGGCGCCGGGCGCTCTTTTTCACGTTGACGCTGCTCACCGCCGCGGTCGCGACAGGCATGATGTGCGACATCCTCGCCGCCAATGGCCTGACGGACCTCAAGGATGCGGGTCTGCTGCTCTTCTACGTTCTTTTCGTCTGGATCACGGGCGCCTTCTGGACGGCGCTCGCGGGGTTCGTGGTTCGCCTGCGAGGCGGTGATCCGCTCTCGCTCAAGCCCGGTGATCTCGCCGGCCGTCCGCTCGCCGGACGGATCGCGATCATCATGCCGATCTACAACGAGGAAACGACGCGGGTCGCGGCCGGACTCGATGTCATCTGGTCCTCGCTCGCGCGGCTGCCGGAGCAGGCCGCCTTCGATCTGTTCATCCTTTCCGACACCCGCAAGCTCGAGATCGCGGCAGCCGAGGAGGCGGCGTGGCGGGAGCTCACGGCGCGCCACCATGCCTGCGGACGGATCTTCTATCGCCGGCGGGCGGAAAATCTCAGCCGCAAGGCGGGAAACATCGCCGACTTCGTGCGCGCCTGGGGCGGCGCCTACGACTACGCCATCGTCCTGGACGCGGACAGCATCATGTCGGGCGAGGCGCTGGTCAATCTGGCGCGGCTCATGGACGCGCACCCGCAGGCCGGCATCATCCAGGCGCTGCCGTTGCCGGTGGGCCGGGAGACGCTCTTCGCACGCCTCATCCAGTTCGCCGCGCGGCTGTCGAGCCCCATGCTCGCGAGCGGTCTCGCCTGGTGGCAGCTCGGGGAGGGCAACTACTGGGGTCACAACGCGATCCTGCGGCTGAAGCCCTTCGCCGCGCACTGTGACCTGCCCCGCCTGCGCGGGGCCCCGCCGCTCGGCGGCGAGATCCTCAGCCACGATTTCGTCGAGGCCGCATTCATGCGGCGTGCGGGATTCGAGGTCTGGCTGGTGCCGGACGACAGCGGCAGCTGGGAAGAGGTCCCCTCGAACGTCATCGACTACGCGGCGCGCGACCGCCGCTGGGCGCAAGGCAATCTGCAGCACCTGGGTCTCCTTCCCATGCGTGGCTTGAACTGGCTGAGCAGGGTGCACCTGCTGACCGGTGTGCTTTCCTACGCCAGCTCGCCGCTGTGGCTGCTGGTGCTGCTGCTGAGCTCGACCGTCGTGATCCTGGATGCGATTCACGGCTACCAGTACTTCCCGCAGGGCGCCTACACGCTCTTCCCGACCTGGCCGCAGTACCGGGACGGAGAGATCGTGGCGCTGCTCTCGATCACCGTGGCCGTCCTCTTCCTGCCCAAGATCTTCGGTGCGCTGCTCGCCATGAGGGATCCGCGGCTGCGGCGCGGCTTTGGCGGCGGCGGGCGGCTGTTCGCCAGTCTCGGCATCGAGCAGCTCTTCAGCATTCTGCTGGCGCCCGCGATGATGCTCTTCCACACGACCTTCGTCGTGACCACGCTGGCCGGCAAGCCCGTCGCATGGCACGCGCAGGAGCGCGGCGATCGCGGCATCGGCATGCTCGACGCGCTGCTGCGCCACAAGTGGCACCTCGCGACAGGCATCCTCTGGGGTGCGGTGATTCTCACCTTCGCGCCGCGATACATCTGGTGGCTGCTGCCGGTGCTCGCGGGCATGGTGTTGGCTGTGCCGCTCACGGTCGTGAGCAGCCGCACGGGAACAGGGCTCTGGCTGCGCAAGCATCGCCTGTTGCTCACGCCGGAGGAAAGCGAGCCTCCGGCAGAGCTGGCCGCGCTGAGCACGCGCCTCGCGGCAGGCGTCATTACCGTGGAGGAGGAGGCATCGCCGCTCACCGCAGTGCCGGCGGCGGACGGCTCCCAAGCTTCGCCGGAACCCTCCACCACGGTCCCCGATCGCGTGCCGCTGCCAATGCAGGCGCAGCCGCCGCGCTACCTGACTGCGCGGGACGCGCTGGCATGGATCGGCCGGTGGTGGAGTGTGAATCCGACCTCGACCCCCTGATTCCAGGCTCCGCACTTTCCTGGCGCGCACCGGGGGGCGCGTGCACCGCCTCGGTGCCTCCCGGCGGCCGCCCTGCGGCAACGATCGGCTCGGCAGACGCTCATCCCATGGCATGAGCGTTGCACGGAGGGTCTGCGGAGGACCCCATGACCGCGCTAGACCTCGCCAAGATCTCCACATGGCCGGCTTCCAACGAGGACGCCGAGCCCGATGCGGCTCCCCCGCCCGGATTTCAAAGCAGGCTCACCCGCTCGCAGATCGTCGATGCGGCAACGAGACTCATCGCGCGACGGGGCGATCACCGCATCCCCTGGCCGTGCATCGCCGTCGAGGCGGGGGCCGAGGCCTTCGGCGCCGCGCCTGACTGGCTCGATGACCTTCCCGCGCTCATCGACCAGTGCTACGCCAGGACGGCGCAGGCGCTCTCGGACAGTCTCTTGCGGGCCGAGACGGCACCCGGCAACGCCCTCGACAAGCTGGCGGCCTTCCTGGTGGCCGCCCTCGAGGCGCGGCGGGAGCTCGGGACGCTGCTCTCCTTTCGCCGCGGCCGCAACCTGCCCGATGCGCTGCAGCGGCGCCTGCACGAGCGCGACATGATGGTCCGCACCCGGCTCAAGCGCCTGCTCGAGCAGGGCAGGCGTGATGGCTCGCTGGCGCGGCGCAATGCCGACAGCGCCTGCGAGCTGATCCTGGCCAGCCTGATGGTGCCGGACGTCGCCGTCACCGACCCGGAGCAGCTGATCTGGGACAGCGAGCTCGTCGAGTTGCTGCTGGCGGCCCTGGCCGAGCCGCATCCGGCCGCAAGCAGGTAAGACCGACAGCACGTCAGTAAGCAGGCCCAGGCCGCCCCTCTGAGATACGCTGGTGCGAGAGAAGAAGCTCCGGGAAACGCTGCGAGGCGACTCGAGTAAGATAGTTGGCCGCTCACAAAATCGCCCGGAGCGATTTTGGACGGCGCGTGGCGTCAGGCGAGCAGATCGTCTGGAGCGATCTGCAGGGTCAAGCGCCCGGCGCTGGAAGGCCCCGAAGGGGAGGCCCAGGACACGGGCCGAGCAACGCGCCGTTGGGCGAAGTTGACCTGGTTAACTATCGGAGATTACACGTGCTCGAGCATCTAGACCGGCTGCCGCCGGACCCCATCCTGGGCGTGATGGCTGCCTTCCGCGCCGATTCCGACCCGCGCAAGGTCGATTTGGGCGTCGGTGTCTTTCGCGATGACGCCGGCGAGACCCCGGTCATGCGGGCCGTCCGGGAGGCGGAGCGGGAGGTGCTCGAGCGGCAGACGACCAAGACCTATGTCGCCGCGGCCGGTAACGCCGGATTCAACGAGGCCATGGCGCAGCTGGTGCTGGGGCAGGGACATGCCGCGCTGAGCTCAGGGCGCTTGCGCACGATACAGGCGCCGGGCGGGTGCGGTGCGCTGAGGCTCGGGGCGGAGCTCATTCGCGCGGCGGCGCCCGACGCGGCAGTCCATGTCAGTACGCCCACGTGGGCCAATCACGTGCCGCTCCTCTCCAACTGCGGATTGCGGCTCGAGCGCTACCCTTACTTCGATCCGGCCACCGGCGGCGTGGCCTTCGAGGCGATGCTGGGCGCCCTCGATCGCCTGCCGCCGCGCTCGGTCGTGCTGCTGCATGCCTCATGTCACAACCCGACTGGCGCCGACCTCGAGGATGGCCAGTGGCGTGAGCTGCTCGGGCTGGTGCAACAGCGGTCACTGCTGCCTTTCATCGACATCGCTTATCAGGGCCTCGGGCGGGGGCTCGCGCAGGATGCTTATGGCCCGCGGCTCTTCTGCGCGGAGCTGCCCGAGGTGCTGGTCGCGGTCTCCTGCTCGAAGAACTTCGGCCTCTATCGCGAGCGCACCGGCGCGCTGCACGTGCTCTGCGCCACGCCCGCCGCGGCCGATGCCGCGATCAGTCAGCTCATGCGGATCGCGCGCGGGCTCTACTCCATGCCGCCGGATCACGGCGCGGCAATCGTGCACGCCGTCCTTACGGGGGAGGAGCTGCGAAAATCCTGGGAGGAAGAGCTCGATACGATGCGTCTGAGGATCCAACGGCTGCGCGGCGCGGCCGTGCAGCGCCTCGCGGTGACATGTCCGCGCAAGGATTTCGGCTACATCGCGCGCCAGCGCGGGATGTTCTCATACCTGGGGGTCGAGCCCGCGGCCATCCGGGAGCTGCGGGAGCGGCACCATGTCTACATGATGGACGACAGCCGGATCAACGTCGCCGGACTGCGGATGGATAACATCGGGTACTTTGCGCAAGCGGTGGGACAGGTGCTCGCATAGGCCGCCGCCTCAAAGCTCTATGAGGCCGTCGGAGAGCTCGTTGGTGTCCGAAGGGTCCGGCGGATAGTGCTCCGCCATGGCCGCCCCGCAGGCGCCGATCGTCTCCACGAAGCCATCCACCACCCGGCCGCGGCGCACCTGGGCGACGAACCCATCGATGATGCCCTTCCAGCGGGCTTCGCCGATTCTCTCGTGGATGCCCTTGTCGGCCACGATTTCCACGTAGCGCTCCGCGAGCGAGACGAAGAGCAGCACACCGGAGTGATGAGGCGTGAGTTGCACGCCTTGCGCGTAGAACTGCGCCTTGGCGAGCCGGGCCGCATGCGCACGCTTCACATGGCGCGGTACCAGCTTCAGGTGCAGGCCCGGCACGGACAGGAGCAGGACCGTCAGGACGATGAAAATGAGGAGTTGGATCTGGTAGAGGTGTACCCAGAGAAGGGATGTCCCGGCGAGCAGGCAGGCGCCCGGAAACAACAGCGCGAGGATCGCCGACCAGAGCAGGGGCAGGGTGACATAGTGGTCGCTCGCGCGCGCCACGACGGCCACGAACTCGCCGCTCGTGCTCTTCTCCGCCGCGTGGATCGCCGCGGTGATGCGGGCCTTCTCCTGGGAGGTGAAACGGATCATGGCTTACCAGCCTCCCGAGGCGCCGCCGCCCCCGAAGGATCCGCCGCCGCCGGAGAAGCCGCCGAAACCTCCGCCGCCGCCCCCGAAGCCGCCCCCGCCGCCGCCAAAACCGCCTCCGCTCAGCATGCCCAGCGCCAGCCAGCCGAGCCAGCCGCCGCCATAGCCCCCGGGGCCGCCCCCCCGGCCGCGGCCGAACATCGCCCGCAGCAGCGGCAAGAGAACGAAAAAGACGATCACCAGCATGAGGAAGCCGGTGCCATTGCGGTGGCGGGCCTGCTGCTGCCGGATCACCTGCAGATGACCGCCCAGCACCGAGAGAATGGCGTCCGTTCCCGCGGAGATGCCGCCGGCGTAATCGCCCTTGCGCAAGCGCGGAAAGACCACGTTGTGAAGGATCAGGAAGCTCTGTGCGTCGGTGAGCGTGCCTTCGAGCCCATAGCCGACCTCGATACGGGCCTGCCGCTCACCCGCATCCACGAGGAACACTACGCCGTTGTTCCTGCCCTTCTGGCCGATGCCCCAGTGCCGCCCGAGCTGGTACCCGTAGTAGTCGATGGGATAGCCATTGAGCGTTGGCACCGTGACCACCACGACCTGCGTTCCGTTCTCGCGGGAGTAGGCCGCAAGCTTCTGCGACAGCCGCTCGAAGACCGCCGCGGGGAGCAGGTGCGCGCCGTCCACCACCGGGCCGGTGAGGGCGGGGAACGGCGGCATCCCCGCATCGAGCGGGTTCCCGGCCGCGGCGACCGCGCGCCCGACCGCGAACATCAGCAGCCAGAGGAGCAGCCAGCGCGGCCAGTGGCGGTTGACGGACGGCACCCCTCCTCCTGTCACGGCCGCGCTCCCTAGAACTTCACCTGGGGAGCCTGCTGCGCCTGCTCCGAGATCGTGAAGTTCTGGATGGGCTGATAGCTGCCGTAGAACATCGAGCGGTACCAGCGGCCCGGGATGGTGGTGAGCTCGGTATCGTACTGTTGGACCGCCAGGATGTAGTCGCGCCGGGCCACCGCGATCCGGTTCTCGGTGCCCTCGAGCTGGGCCTGCAGCACCAGGAAGTTCTGATCGGCCTTGAGGTTGGGATAGTTCTCGGTCACGACCATGAGGCGCGACAGCGCGCCGCCCAGGGTCGCCTGGTTCTTCTCGAACTGTCGAAACGCCGCCGGGTTGGTGAGAATGTCGGCCGGAATGCGGGTCTGCGTGACTTTGGCGCGGGCGTCCGTCACCGCCTCGAGGACGCTTGCTTCGTGGGCCGCGTACCCCTTGACGGTCGCCACCAGGTTCGGAATCAGGTCGGTGCGCCGCTGGTACTCGTTCAATACCTGGCTCCAGGCGGCATTGACCTGCTGCTTGTAGGTCGGGATGTTGTTGATGCCGCAGCCGCTGAGCAGCAGCAGCGTGCCCGCCATGGCGGCCCAGCCGGCGTATTTCAGGGGACGACGGGGTTCGAACATGTTGAGGTCTCTCGATCTGGCCTACCGCGGCTGGTGCGGATCATAGCACTGTCGCGGCCGGCAGACCGGCCAGGCCGGCCACACCCTCACGGACGGGCTATCGTCCGGCGGCCCGCACCAACTCCTCCAGCTGCTGAGGCGGCACGGCGGGGCTGAAGAGGTGGCCCTGCCAGCCGCCGCACTTCATGCCGCGCAGCGCATCGAGCTGGGCCTGCGATTCGACACCCTCGGCTATCGTGAGGAGCTTGAGGGCGCTCGCCAGGCGGATGATGCTGTCCACGAGCAGAGTGCTCGAGGCGGCCTCCGGCAGACCGCCGGCGAACGAGCGGTCGATCTTGAGCATGTCGATCGGCAGCTTCGGCAGCAGTCCGAGGGCCGAGTAGCCGGTGCCGAAATCGTCGAGCGCGATGCGCAGGCCCGCCGCGCGCAGCCGCCGCGCGGATGAGAACCTGGACGCAGCCGCTCACCATGCGCAGCTCCCGGTTCAGGCGCAGCAGCACCTGTGTCGGCTCGTGCTCCGGCGCTATCGGCACGCCGCCGCCGACGGCGGCTGCGATGGCGGTGCGCCGGCCGGCCGGTCCTCAGTTTTGCGCAAGTCGTCCAATCGTCCCCCCAGGGCCGCCCGCAGATGGATCAAGGGGCCCACTCCCTGGATGCTCGGCGGGGCCGTTGCGCCCCTTGGCTTCGCCTTCCGCGCTGGCCGATCGGGCCGGCGAGTGCCATGATCGCTGCGCCGTTTCGTCGCGAAGAGGAGATCGAAGTGAAGTGTCCTAAATGCGGTGTGGACCTGCGGCCGCTGGAGAGGCATAAGCTCCAGGTCAATAACTGTCCGTCGTGCAGGGGGATGTGGCTCGAGCACGATGAGCTGCAGCAACTCGAGGACGAAGTCTTCGATTTCGGCGACCGCTGGAAGGGGACGCTGGTGTTCGGCTCGACCCCCACGACCGACAAGTGCCCGGAATGCAGCGCCGGCCTACAGAGGTTCCAGTACAGGTTCTACGATCTCGAGATGGAGTTCTGTCCGAACCAACATGGCTACTGGCTGGAGGACGACGAGGACACGAGGGTCCTCGAGCTCATGAAGAAGGAAGAGGCGGACCTGGCGCGCAAGCTGATTGCGGAAAAGAAGTGGTCGGCGCTGTTGCGCCACATGCGCTCCGGCTCGTTCTTCGACCGGCTGCGGGGCCTCTTTCAGTAATTCGGGGGTGCCTGCGGCGCGCTCTTGCGCTCCAGCGTGACGAAGGTGAAGGCGTACGCGTTGCGCTCGTCGGCCGGATGGCGGTGGCACTCGACGTCGGCCCACTGGGTGGGATCGAAATCCGGGAAGAAGGTGTCTCCCGGAACTTCAGCGTGCACCAGCGTCAGGTGGATACGGCGGGCGAAGGGCATGAGCAGCCGGTAGATCTCCGCGCCGCCGATCGCGACCAGCTCCTCGGCATCCCGGGCATGGCTCAGCGCCTGCCCCAGCGAGCGCACGACCACCACCCCCTCGGCGTGCCAGTCCCGGTCGCGCGTCAGGACCAGGCTGGTGCGGCCCGGCAGCGGCCTGCCGATCGACTCGCAGGTCCTGCGACCCATCAGCAGGAGCTTGCCCATCGTCAGGGTCTTGAAGCGCTTCAGGTCATCCGGAAGCCGCCAGGGGAGGGAGTTGTCGCGCCCGATGGTGCCGTTCTCCGCCATCGCGACGACGAGTGAGATGAGGGGTTGCTGCAGGACCATGGGCGGTTGGCGGCGAGCGCCGTATCAGATCTCGACCACGGTGTTGAGGACGACCACGCCGCGGAAGGGCATGCGGAAGAATTCCGCGGCCTGCGTGCTGTGCCGCTGCATCCACGCGAAGATGCGCCGCTGCAACCCGCGCCAGCCCGGCAGCGGCCGCGCGCGCACCACGTGCTGGCCGACGAAGAACGAGCTGTCCTCGCCGAAAACCCTCAGCCCCCGGGCGCGGCAGGACTTCAGCGCCTCGCCGACATCCGGCGTCTCCATGAACCCGAATCGGGCGTGCACCAGGTAGACGCCGGGCAGCGGTTCCTCGATCTCGACGCGCCGCACCACGTCCTGGCGCGGGGTGCGCACGACTTCCACGTTGAGGATGATCACCCGCTCGTGCACGACGCGGTTGTGCTCGATGTTGCGAATCAGCGCGGACGGCACGAGCTGCGAATCGCTCGCGAGAAACACACCGGTCCCGGAGACGCGCGTCACGCCGGCGATCAGCTTCGGCAGCTCGCTGCGCGGTACCGCCATCTTGGCGAGGGCGGCGCGCAGCTCCAGCCGGCCGCTGCGCCAGGTCATGAACACGACGAACAGGACGGCTGCGAGCGTGAGCGGAATCCACCCGCCCGTGGGCACCTTGGTGAGATTGCCCAGAACGAAGACGCTGTCCACCACCATCATCAGGCCGAAGAGTCCCGCCACGGACCACTTCGACCAGTTCCACTGCGTGGCTGCCACGAAGGACCCCAGAATGGTCGTCACCAACATCGTGCCGACCACCGCCGCTCCGTATGCGCCCGACAGCGCGCTCGATGAGCGGAAGCCGATCACGAACGCGATCACCGCGATGAATACCAGCCAGTTGACGATCGGCACGTAGATCTGCCCCTGCTCGGTGGCGGAAGTCTGCAGCACCCGGATGCGGGGCAGGAGGTCGAGCTGTACCGCCTGGCGAGCCATGGAGAACGCGCCGGAAATGACCGCCTGCGAGGCGATCACCGTGGCCGCCGTCGCCAGCATGACCATCCAGGGCAGCGCCGCGGCGGGAACCATCAGATAGAGCGCCTGCGGCAGGTATTGCCCCCGCGCGAGCAGCAGCGCCCCCTGGCCGAAGTAATTGAGAATGAGCGCGGGCCATACGAGCGAGAACCAGGCGAACCGCACCGGCTCCTTGCCGAAGTGCCCCATGTCGGCATAGAGCGCCTCGCCGCCCGTGATGGCGAGAAACACCGCGCCGATGATCGCGAATGCGACGCCCGGACGGTGCGCGAGCAGCTCGACGCCGTAAAGCGGATTGATCGCCTCCAACACCACCGGATCGTGCCGGATGGCCACGGCCCCGGTGACACCGATCACCACGAACCAGACCACCATGACGGGCCCGAAGAGGCTGCCGACCCGCGCCGTGCCGCGCCGCTGATAGGCGAAGAGAGCGGCGATCACGCCGACGGTCACCGGGATGACGGCGCTCTTGAAGCCCGGGTTGAGAACCTCCATGCCCTCGACGGCACTCAACACCGAGATGGCCGGAGTGATGAGCGAATCGCAGAAGAAGAATGCCGTCCCGGCGAGCGCCAGCCACACCACCACCCGTGCCCACAGGCTGCCGGCGATGATCTGCCGCTGAGCCAGCGCGAACATCGCGAGTATCCCGCCCTCGCCCTCGTTGTCGGCGCGCATGATGACGGTGATGTATTTGACGGTGACGGAGATGGTCAGCGCCCACAGGATGAGCGAGAGGGCGCCGAGCACCGCTTCGCTGTCGAAGCGGCCCGCCTGGGTCAGCGTCTCATTGAGGGCATACAGCGGGCTCGTGCCGATATCGCCATAGACGATGCCGAGCGCGCCGATGGCCGCGGTCGTGCTCCAGCGACGGGACTGGCTCATGCGATGCGCGCCGGCCGCGTCAGCGGCGCGGCGATGACTTCCCGGCGGTTCCGCGCGGCGGCTGACCGCTCTTGCCGCGCCGTGCACCGTCCTTCTTTCGCCGGCCGGCGCTGCCCGCCTGCCGTGTCCGCTTCCCGGCCGGCGGCTTGCGCTTCGCTTTGGGACTGGCGCGTTTCGGCGCGTCGGGCGGCCAGAGCATGGTGCCCCGGCACTGCGCGAAGCCGCAGCGGCAGGCGAACACCTCGTCTATCCCGGGCGGGTCGTCTTCATCGCGCTGGATCTGATAGTCGTAGGTCATCTCCTCGCCGGGCTGGATGGTACGGGTGGCCTCGATGAACACCCGCCGCTTCTCCGTCACCGACTCGCAGTTGGGATTGCAGGAGTGATTGAAGAACCGGGCGTCGTTGCCGGCGACACCGGCGTCGATGACGGTCCTCGAGTCGACGATGAAGAGGAAGGTGTGAGCGTCGTTCGCCTCCTTGCTCTCGTACCGCCGGTCGGCCTCCGCGTGCGACACCCGCTCGCCGAGATACTCGATGATGCGGGTGCCCTTGCGGATGCGGCGCAGGGCGAAAGCGCCCCTGCCATGGACCGCGGAGCGGCGCACCTCGAACAGCGGCTGGCGCGCCATGTCAGACCGCCACCGGAGCGGCGATGGCCGGATGATGCTGGTAGTCCACGAACTGGAAGTCCTCGAAGGTGTAGTCGAAAAGGGTGGCGGCCCGGCGCCCGATGAGCAGCCGCGGCGGCGGCAGCGGAGCGCGCGAGAGCTGCAGTCTCGCCTGCTCCAGATGATTGAGGTAGAGGTGGCAGTCGCCGCCCGTCCAGATGAGCTCGCCGGGCTCGAGGCCGCACTGCTGCGCGAACATGTGGGTGAGGAGCGCGTAGCTCGCGATGTTGAAGGGCACGCCGAGGAAGACATCGGCGCTGCGCTGATAGAGCTGGCAGGACAGGCGGCCGTTGGCCACGTAGAACTGGAAGAGCGCGTGACACGGCAAGAGGCGCATCTCATCGAGCTCGCCCACGTTCCACGCGCTGACCAGGATGCGGCGGGAGTCCGGGTTGGCGCGCAGCTGCTCCAGCGCCAGGCGGATCTGATCGATGGTGCGGCCATCGTGCGCCAGCCAGGCGCGCCACTGCTTGCCGTAGACCGGGCCCAGCTCCCCGCGCTCATCGGCCCATTCGTCCCAGATGGTGACGCCCTGATCCCGCAGCCAGGCGACATTGGTGTCCCCCCGCAGAAACCAGAGCAGCTCGTAGACGACTGAGCGCAGATGAACCCGCTTGGTCGTGACCAGCGGGAATCCCTGCGACAGGTCGAAGCGCAGCTGCTCGCCGAAGAGCGAGAGCGTCCCGGTGCCCGTGCGGTCCCCCTTGCGTGCGCCGCTCTCCAGGATGCGGCGCATCAGATCGAGGTAGGGCTTCATCGCGCGCGGCTCACTGCGCGATGACGACGTTACCCGAGCGCGCGCGAGCGCTGTAGGCGTAGTAGAGCAGAACGATGCCGGTGACGATCATGGGCGCGGACAGCAATTGGCCCATGGTGAGCCAGCCCCAGGCGAGATAGCCGATCTGCGGGTCCGGCAGGCGTACGAACTCACACAGGAAACGAAAGGTGCCGTAAAGCAGCAGGAAGAGGCCTGCCGGGGCCAGCCGCGGGCGCGGCTTCGCCGTGAACCACCAGATCACCGTGAACAGCACGATCCCCTCGAGGAAGCCCTCGTAGAGCTGCGACGGCTGGCGTTCCACGCCGTGGTAGAGGAAGCCCCACGGGAGCGTCGTCGGCTTGCCCCACAGCTCGCCGTTGATGAAATTGCCCATACGGCCGAAGAACAGGCCCGGCGCGGGCAGCGGGGCCGTGAAGTCCAGAACATCACCGAAGCCGCGGCCGCGCCGCCGCGCGAACATCCAGAGGGCGAGGAGCGCGCCGATGAGGCCGCCGTGAATGGACATGCCCCCGTCCCAGACCTCGAACGGGTACCACGGATTGTGCATCGTCCAGAAGCTCATCCCGTAGATCAGGACATAACCGATGCGGCCGCCCAGAATGCCGCCGACCATGCCGAAGAAGACGAGATCGTCGACATCGACGGGCTTCCATGTCGAGCCCGGCCGTGCGGCGCGCCGGCGGCCGAGCAGCCACGCGGTCGCGAAGCCGAACAGGTACATGATGCCGTACCAATGCACCTTGATCGGACCCAGCCGGAAGGCGATCGGATTGATATCCGGATATACGATCATGGCGGCGAAGTTTAGCCGACCTCGCGCGTCACGCGGCAGAAGAACGCCTTGAGATACCGCGTTTCCGGGATGGCGGGGTGGATCGGATGGTCGGGCGACTGGCCGCCGGACTCCAGGATCTGCACGAAACGCCCGCTGTGGCGGGCGGCGGTCTGGATCGCTCCCACCAGCTCCTCGGGCGCGAGATGGTACGAGCAGGAGCAGGAGACGAGCAGGCCCTCGCCCTCGATCAGTGAGAGCGCGAGCTGGTTGAGCTTGCGGTAGGCCGCCTGTCCCTGGGGGATGTCCTTCTTGCGCTTGATGAAGGCCGGCGGATCGAGCACCACGACATCGAAGCGCTCGCCGCGCTCGTGCAGCGCCTTCATCGCCTCGAAGACATCGCCCCGGACCGTCTCCAGCGCGACTCCGTTCGCCTGCGCGTTGCGCTGGGCGAAATCGAGCGCGGTCTGCGAGGAATCGATGCAGCTTGCCGCGGCCGCGCCGGCCGTCAGGGCGGTAATGCCCCAGGCGCCCACGTAGCTGCAGACGTCGAGAACCCGCGCCCCCGGCCAGAGATAGCGCCTCAGGCGCGCCCGATTGTGGGTCTGGTCGTAGAACCAGCCGGTCTTCTGTCCATGCGTCAGCGGCGCCGAAAATCGAAGGTCTGCCTCGACGGCGGTGATTTCCGCCGGAATCTCGCCGAAAGCGGCCTCCGCGACCTGCGGCAGCTGCTCGAGCTGCCGCGCCGCGGAATCGTTCTTCCAGTAGAGCCCCGCCGGCGACAGCAGCTCGCGCACCGCCGCGGCGACGGTCTCCTTCAGCGCCTCCATGCCGGCGGTTGCGATCTGTCCGACCAGCACATCGCCGTAGCGGTCGAGAACCAGTCCCGGCAAGCCGTCGGACTCCCCGAACACCAGACGGTAGTAGGGATGGGGGTGGAGCCGCTCCCGCAGCCTGAGCGCCGCCCGCAGACGCGCATCGATGAGCTCGCGGCCCACGGGATGGGCCGGATCGCGGCTGAGGATCCGGGCGCAGATGAGCGCATGCGGATTGACGTAGGCGTGCCCGAGGAACTGATCGCGCTGCGACTTGATCTGCACCAGATCTCCGGGTGCGAACGCCGCGAGCGGCGTGGCGTCCGAATCGATCTCGTTGCTGAACACCCAGAGGTGTCCGGAGGACAGCCGGCGCTCCTCGCCGCGCTTCAGGCGCAGCTCGCGGGCGCGGCCGCTATCGGCGCGGGAAGATGGCGGAGGGGATGTCAAGGAGGCTTCGCTGGGCGGTTCGGCGGCCGGCAGTATAACGTGCTCTCCATCGCCCAAAAGCGATTCATTGAGCGGCCGAGGGCCGCTTCCTGGGGCGCGGGCTCGAGTGCGGTCAGACGGCCGCGCCCGCGCGAAGCGGCAGGATGCCGACTTTACTCGGCGCAATCCCTGCGCTTCGGCCTTTGGAGGCCCGCCTGGCCACGCCGGGCTTCAAAATCGCTCCATGCGATTTTTGTGCGCCAGTAAACACGGAATTGACGATCGGGGTATTCTCCCGCACTGCATGGAGACCCGACACCTGAATCCGGACGGCAGCCCGAAATACACCAACCGGCTGATCGGCGAGACCAGTCCCTACCTGCGCCA
Organism: Pseudomonadota bacterium; assembly: GCA_019352035.1. Lineage (GTDB taxonomy): Bacteria > Pseudomonadota > Gammaproteobacteria > Steroidobacterales > Steroidobacteraceae > 13-2-20CM-66-19. The sequence continues at coordinate 138,106 of JABBNZ010000001.1, forward strand.
GCACGCCCACAACCCGGTCGACTGGTATCCCTGGGGCGAGGAGGCCTTTGCCCGGGCGCTCGCGCAGCGCAAGCCGATTCATCTCAGCGTCGGTTATGCCGCGTGCCATTGGTGCCACGTGCTCGCGGCGGAGAGCTTCGAGGACGAGGCCACCGCGCAGGTCCTGAACGAGCTTTATGTCAACATCAAGGTCGATCGCGAGGAGCGGCCCGACGTCGACCGCATCTACCAGATCGCGCAGCAGATGCTGACGCAGCGCTCCGGAGGCTGGCCGCTCACCATGTTCCTGACACCGGATGACCGGCGGCCGTTCTTCGGCGGGACCTACTTCCCCAAGGAGGCGCGTTTCGGGTTGCCGGCCTTCAGGGAGCTGCTGCCGCGTGTGGCGGAGTATTACCGCGATCACGAGGCGCAGCTGCGGCAGCAGAACGAGGCGCTGATGGCGGCGTTCGCGCAGCTGGAGCCGCCGCCCGCGCCTGGCGCCGCCGAGGTGACCGACGCGCCGCTGCGCCTGTGCCGGCAGGCGCTTGGGCGCACGTTCGATGCCCGCTACGGCGGCTTCGGCGGCGCGCCCAAGTTCCCCCACCCGAAGTCGCTGGAACTGCTCCTGCGGCAATGGCGCGCCGGCGCCGAGGATGAGACACCGGACCTGCACGCGCTGTACATGGCGGGCCTGACACTGCGGCGCATGGCCGACGGCGGCATCGACGATCAGCTGGCAGGCGGGTTCTGCCGCTACAGCGTCGATGACTACTGGATGATCCCGCACTTCGAGAAGATGCTCTACGACAACGCGAGCCTCCTCGCGGTGTATGCGGATACGTTCGTTGCGACCGGCGATGCGTTCTACGGCAGAGTGGCCGGCGAGACCGCCGACTGGGTGCGCCGCGAGATGCAGTCGCCGGAAGGGGGTTACTACTCGAGTCTGGATGCCGATTCCGAAGGACACGAGGGCAAGTACTATGTCTGGCAGCGCGATGAGGTACGCTCGGCATTGACGGTGGAGGAATACGAGGCGTTCGCTCCGCGCTACGGGCTCGACCGCGAGCCCAACTTCGAGGGCCGGTGGCACCTGCACGTCTTTCGCGCGGTGGAGGAGATTGCCTCCGCTCTCGGCCGCTCACCCGACGCCGTGGAATCCGCGCTGGCGACATCGCGCTCGAAGCTCCTGCGGCTGCGTGGGAACCGTGTTCGTCCAGGACGCGACGACAAGATCCTCGCGTCCTGGAATGGATTGATGATCCGCGGCATGGCCGTTGCGGCGCGAGCGCTCGGCCGTGAGGATCTGGCGCAGTCCGCCGGGCGTTCGCTCGAGTTCGTGCGCCGCACGCTCTGGCGCGACGGGCGGCTTTTCGCCACCTACAACGACGGCCGCGCGCATCTGAACGCGTATCTGGATGACTATGCCTGCCTCGCGGATGCCGTCCTCGAGCTGCAGCAGGTCCGCTTCCGCGCGGATGAGCTGCAATTCGCCCGCGAATTGCTCGAGGTGATCCTGAGCCACTACACCGACGAGCGCGCCGGCGGGTTCTTCTTCACCTCGGACGACCACGAGCAGTTGATCCACCGCCCGAAATCCTTCGCCGACGATGCCACCCCCGCGGGCAACGGCATCGCGGCCTTCGTGTTGCAGCGGATGGGGTATCTGCTCGGCGAGCCGCGTTATCTGGAAGCCGCGGAGCGGACCGTCAGGGCCGGATGGGCAATGATGGAGAGGTACCCGCAGGGCCACGCGAGCCTGCTCACCGCTCTCGAGGAGCTGTTGCATCCGCCGCAGATCGTCGTGCTGCGCGGAGTCCCGGAGACGATCGAGACCTGGCGGCGCGAGCTCGCCAGGCTCTACTCGCCGCGGCGGATGGTACTCGCCGTGCCAGCCGATGCCGCGGGCCTGCCTGCGCAGATCGCGGACAAGGCGCCCAGGGGGGACGCCGTGGCCTACGTTTGCCGCGGCAGCGTCTGCGGCGAGCCCATCGGCTCTTTCGCCGCCCTGGCGGAGGCGCTGCGCTGATCGGCGCAAATCGCTCCCGGCGATTTTCGCGGCCAACCGCGTGATGCGTTCGATCCCCCGGCCCAGGGAATCAGCCGCTAAAGAATTTCCACCGCGCCGCCGATCGCCGCCGTGTTGATGGTGAGGGTGCGCTCGGTGGCGAAGCGCTGCAGGTAATTCGGGCCGCCCGCCTTCGGTCCGGTGCCGGAGAGGCCCTGGCCGCCGAAGGGCTGCACGCCGACGACCGCGCCGATCATGTTGCGGTTGACGTACGTGTTGCCGACCGGCAGCGCACGGAACACGTGCTCCGCCAGGCTCTCGAGCCGGCTGTGCACGCCGAGGGTCAGGCCGAACCCCGTCTCCCGGATGGCGCCCAACACCTGTCCGAGCGCTTCGGCGCGGTAGCGGAACACGTGGAGAATCGGGCCGAATTCCTCCGTCTTCTGCTGGCCGGCGGATTGGAGCTCGAAGAGCCGCGGGGCGAAGAAGTACCCGGTTTCCTCGCAATGGTCGACCGGACAGGAGTAGAGGAGCTTCGCCTCGCGCATCATCCGCTGCGCGTGCTGGCGCAAGCGCTGCCGCGCGTCCGCGGAAATCACCGGACCCACGTCCGTCGCCGGATCGGCGGGGTCGCCGATTTTGAGACACTTCATCGCGCCGACCAGCATCTGCAGGACGCGTTCGGCGATCTCCTCCTGCAGGTACAGCACACGCAAAGCCGAGCATCGCTGCCCGGCACTGGTGAAGGCCGATGCAATCACGTCGTCGACGACCTGCTCCGGGAGCGCGGTCGCATCGACGATCATCGCGTTTACTCCGCCGGTCTCCGCGATGAGGGGCACGATCGGCCCCTCGCGTCCCGCGAGCGTGCGGTTGATGGTCGCGGCCGTGGCCGTCGAGCCGGTGAACGCGACGCCGGCGAGCGCCGGATGCGTCAGCGCGGTTGCGCCGAAAAGAGGGCCGTCGGCCGGCGCAAGCTGCAGGACCTCGTGTGCAATCCCCGCCTCGTGCAGGAGTTGCGTCATCGCGTGAGCGATCAGCGTCGTGGCAGGCGCCGGCTTGGCAACGACGGCATTGCCGGCCATCAGTGCCGCCGTGATCTGCCCCGTGAAGATGGCGAGCGGGAAGTTCCAGGGGCTGATGCAGGCGAAAACGCCGCGGCCCTGGAACGAGAGCAGATTCCGCTCGCCTACCGGACCGTCGAGCTCCCGGGGGGCGGCGAAGAGCTCCCGGCCGCGCGAGGCGTAATAGCGACAGAAGTCCGCCGCTTCGCGAACCTCGGCGAGCGCATCGGGCAGGGTTTTTCCGGCCTCGCGCACCAGCAGATGGAGGAAGAGGCCGCGGCGCGCCTCCAGCAGATCCGCCGCTCTCTCCAGGCATGCGGCACGCTGCCCGGCGGGCGTCGCATCCCATGCAGGCTGGGCGAGGGCGGCGCTCGCCATCGCACCGGCGATCTGCGCCTCGGTGGCATCTCGGGTGAGTCCCACCACTTGCGCGGTATCCGAGGGCGAGCGTACCGGCACGGTGGGCTCGATCGCCTCGCCGGGGCTCAGCAAGGGACCGCCGCGGTAGGACTGAGCCATGGCTGCCCGAAGCTCCTCCTGCAGCGCCGCGAGCTCGGCGGGATTGCCGAAGTCGGCACCCGAGGAATTGCGCCGCGAGCGCAGGAGCTCGCGCGGCTCGCGGATCCGCGGGGGAGTGCCATCGCCGGACGGGGCGGTGGCCGGGTTGGGAATGAGGTTGCCCATGATCTCGCCCACGACCTGCTCCACGGGAATATCTCTGTTGAGGAAATGATGCACGAAGGATGTGTTGGCGCCGTTCTCGAGCAGTCGGCGCACGAGGTAAGGCAGCAGATCCTCGTGGGTGCCGACCGGCGCGTATACGCGTACCGGCGGGAACTCCGACAGATCGGCGCGGGCGGCGCCGTAGAGCGCCTGCCCCATGCCATGCAGGCGCTGGAACTCGTAGATGGCGCTGTGCGGCGCCATCGCGGTCACGGCCGCCACCGTCAACGCGTTGTGGGTGGCGAACTGGGGGTAGATGACATCGGGCGCGTGGAACAACCTCTGCGCGCACACGAGGTAGCTGGCGTCGGTCGCGACCTTCGAGGTATAGACGGGAAAGCTGTCGAGGCCACGCTCCTGCGCGCGTTTGATCTCCGTATCCCAATATGCCCCCTTGACCAGCCTCACGGCCATGCGGCGGCGGCTGCGCCTGGCGAGCTCCGCCACCCAGTCCACCACCAGCGGCGCGCGCCGTCCGTAGGCCTGAACGGCGAGTCCGAGGCCGCCCCAACTGCGGGTCTGCGCATCGGCCGCCAGAGCCTCGAGGACATCGAGCGACAGATCCAGCCGATCCGCCTCCTCGGCATCGATGGTCAGTCCGATCCCGGCGGCACACGCGCGGCGCGTCAGCGTGAGCATCCTCGGAACGAGGCTGTCCATCACCCTGGCGCGCTGTGTCAGTGCGTAGCGCGGCTCCAGGGCGGAGAGCTTCACCGAGATGCCCGAGCGCCGATGAACGGAGCGGACGCCCTGCGACCCCAGCACATCGATGGCGCGCCCGTAAGCGCTGAAATACCGCTCCGCGTCGGCCTCCGACCTGGCTCCTTCCCCCAGCACGTCGAAAGAGCACAGGGCGAGATCACGCCCGCGTCGCCCCCGCGCGAGCGCCGATTCGATCGATTCACCCACGATGAAAGTGCGTCCCATCATTCTCATGGCGCGCCGCAGGGCGGCGCGCACGATCGGCGTCACGACGGGCGATAGGAGGGGTCGGCGGCCATTGTCCTCGAGCAGGGCGCTCGCATCGGGGAGGAGCCGGCTGGCGGCACCGAGCAATGCCATGGACAGGCGGCCCGTCAGGTCGGAGGCTCGTGCGCCGGCCTCGCGCAGACCGGCGAGCCGCTCGGCAATCAGGCGATCGGCGGATCGCGGGTCCGGCGTACGCAGCAGCGCCTCGGCGAGGCTCATGAGCGCCTTGCCCTGGCGGCTGTCGAGCGGGAACTGGTCCAGGAGAGACTCGGCAAGCGGCCTGGATCGCGCCTGGACACGCGCCGCCTCGGTCCAGCGCATCGCACGGCCCCGCGCCGCCGTGAGCGTGTCCGTCAGCGGAAGCAGGCGCTCGCGCAGCTCGGCGACCGCTTCCGCCTCGGGGCGGAGCGTGGCCGCGCGCATGCGCTCTCGCAGACTCCCTCGGTCATTCTTCTCGGGGGGCAGGTCTGAGCGGGTCTCTGGGACTGCAGACATGATGACGGTTGATCCGGCGCAATCTAGTCGATTGCCCTTATTTTATGTCTCGATCCAGAGGATAATTTTACGTTCTGGCGCATTAGGCAGTAGAATCAACTGCCATGCCGCCACAAAGCCCCGCCGAACAGCAGAACCCACCAGCCGGCGCCGGGCGGCCCCTCGATCGCATCGACCGGAAGCTCCTCTCGCGGCTGCAGCAGGACGGCCGCATCCCTGTCTCCCAGCTCGCGCGGGAGGTCCATCTCACGGTTACGCCGGCCCTGGAGCGCGTGCGCAGGCTCGAGGCCGGTGGCTTCATCGACGGCTATTTCGCGCGCCTCAATGCCCGCAAGCTGGGCCTCGGCCTGCTGGCCTACGTGGAGGTCTCGCTCGATCGCACGACCCCTGAGGCCTTCGATCACTTCAAGGAGGTCGTGCGGGCGCACGATGAGATCATGGAATGCCACATGGTCGCCGGCGGCTTCGATTACCTGCTCAAGGTGCGCGTCAAAGACATGGAGGCGTACCGCAATCTTCTCGGCGACACCATCGCCTCCGTCCGGGGCGTGCAGCAGACGCACACCTATTTCGTCATGGAGGAAGTCAAGTCGACTCACTCGATCGTGATACCGCAGACATAGCCGTATGCATGCGCACCCTGACCCGGTTCGACAGGCTGCAAGCCGGCTGGACGCCATGCTCGGGAAGCCCGATGCCAGGATCGACAGGGCCCTGGCGAAGCTTGAACCTCTCAGGCGAGACGCTGCGCGATCAGCGCTCGCGCCCGTTCCAGATCCACCTCGCCCGGCGCGCGCGGATCATCCAGCTCCGACAGAATTGCCTCCTGCACCGCCCCGCGCCGCAGCGCCTCGGCATAGGAGATCTCCGGGTGGAACATCACCATGGAGTAACGGGGGATGAAGTGGTCGGGGAAGCGGCGCTCGAGCTCCATTGCAAGGGCTTTGCGCCGCAGGTATGCCGGATCGCGCACGGTGTCGCGCATCTCGACGTAGTTCTCCAGCGCCATCTGCGCGATGGCGGCGGTGTTGGGGAGACGGGAGCGCTCGAATTCCGTGAACAGCGTATCCCAGGCGTCGTGCCGGTCGAGGAGGCTGTCGAGGACGAGGCAGTCCTCGAAAGCCGCATTCATGCCCTGGCCATGAAACGGAACGATGGCGTGGGCGGCATCACCGAGGAGCAGCACCTCCCCGCCGATGTGCCAGGGCTTCGTGTACACGGTGCCGAGCTGCCCCTGGGGATGGGCCGCGAATTCCTCCAGGAGATGCGGCATCAGGCGGGCCGCGTCCGCGAACTGGCTTTGAAGCAGCGTCTGAACCCGCGCCGGGGAGCTCAGCGACTCGAAACTGTCGATACCGCTGCGTGCCAGGAAAAGGGTGGCCGTGAAGCTGCCATCGCTGTTCGGCAACGCGATGAGCATGAAGCCGCCGCGCGGCCAGATGTGAAGCGCGTGAGGATCCATGGCGTGGCGGCCGTTCTGGGCGGGGATCGTGAGCTCCTTGTAGTCGTGATCGAGCCGATTCTCGCGCACGCCGATGAGTCCCGAGCGGGCCAAGCTCGAGCGAACAGCTGACCCGGCCCCGTCGGCGGCGAAGGCCGCCGCCATCGGTACGGCGTACTCGGCGCCCGTATGCTCGTCGCGCAAGCGCAGCGCGTGGGCTTGCGGCTGGGCCGCGACGCAGGTGTGCCGGAATCTCAGCCGCACTCCCGGGTGCCGCGCCGCTTCCTCGATCAGCGCCCGGTTGAGATCGGCGCGACTGATGGAGTAGATGACTTCACTCTGCCGCTGCCCATACGGTTGCAGCCGCGTCTCGCCCGAGACCGAATGAATCATCCGGCCCCGCATGGCGGTCAGCAGCGGACGGATCCGCTCCATCATGCCGGCGCGCTCGAGTGCCGCGATGCCGCGCGCGGCGAGCGCGAGGTTGATGGAGCGGCCGCGCTCGCTCTGCGCGAGCCGCGGGTCCGCCCGGCGGTCATGGACATCCACGGCGAGCCCGCGGCGTGCCAGCAGGACGGCGAGCAGCGCGCCCGCGAGACCGGCGCCGACGATGTTGACCGGCCGATCGCAGAGGAGGCTCACGGCTGCAGGCGCAGGGCCTGCGCGAGCGCCTCGGCGCCGCGCAAGACGTCCGCGAAGCTGTTGTACAGGGGGATGGGCGCGAGGCGGATCGTGTCGGGCTCGCGCCAGTCGCCGATGATGCCCCGGGAGGTCAGGGCGTCGAACACGCGTTCTCCGCGCCCGTGCGGCCCCGTGATGCGAATGGAGAGTTGACAGCCGCGCGAATCGGCGGCGCGCGGTGTGATGAGCTCGACGTCCGGAGCGAGGCGATCGAGGAGAAATTCGAGATATCCGCTGAGCGCCACCGATTTCCGCCGCAGGCTCGGCAAGCCCGCCTCCCCGAAGAGGGCGAGAGAGGCGACGAGGGGCGCGGCCGAGAGGATCGGCGGATTGCTGATCTGCCAGCCGGCGGCGCCCGCGGCGGGATGGAATTGCGCTCCCATGCGAAAACGGGTGGCGCGCTCGTGACCCCACCAGCCGGTGAGGTGCGGAGGCTCGTGCCGCTCGTGGACGAAGCAGCCGCCGATCGCCCCGGGGCCTGCGTTCAGATACTTGTAGCTGCACCAGACGGCGAAGTCGGCTTCGATGTCGTGCAGCGCAAGCGGCATGTTGCCGATCGAGTGAGCGAGGTCGAATCCGGCCACGCAGCCGGCGCGGTGGACCGCGCGAGCGATTCTGCCGAGGTCGAAAGCCTGACCCGTCCGGTACTGCACGCCCGGCCACAGGACGAGGGCGACCTCGGCTCCCCTCTCCTCGAGGTACGCCTCGATAGATTCCTCCGTGACGAGGTCCGAGCCAACAGGAGGCGACAGCTCCACCAATGCCTCCCGCGGGTCGAGGCCGCGCCAGGCGATCTGGGAGGCCACCGCGTGACGGTCGGAGGAGAACGCGCCGGCCTCGATGAGAATGCGGCGCCGGGCGCCGCTCGGCCGATAGAACGCCGCGAGCAGCAGATGCAGGTTGACCGTGAGCGAGCTCATGGCCACGACTTCGCCGGGGCGGGCTCCCGCGAGCGCCGCGAGGCCGCCGCGAAGATTCTCGTGGTAGGGGATCCACGGCCGGCGCGCGTGCTCGTGACCGAGGACCGCGAGCGCGGCCCAGTCGTCGAGCTCCTGCATCACGATGCCGCGGGCGGCGAGCGGCATCAGCCCCAGGGAATGGCCGCACAGATACACGAGCGGCTCGCCCCGAGGTCCCCGAGGCAGCGCGAAACGCTCCCGAAAGCCGCGCAATGGGTCCGCCTCATCGAGGTGGCGCGCGAATTCCAGTGTCGGCTCGTAGGTCATGACCGTGATTCACCGTCTCAGGCCGCCAGAGGATAGAGCAGGGGCCGGCTGGGTACGGCATCGCCATTGATCGCGGGCACCTGAAGCTGCAGGAAATACGGGCCATCGTCCGCCTCGTCCGCAATGTAGGCCAGCTCCGTGATCGTGCACCGCGAGCGTGCCGCAGAGGCGAGAGCCGAGCTGCCGGGCGGCAGCCCGAAAAAGAGCCGGTGCGCGGTCAGCCGGCCTTCGTCGTGCGTACGATCGATCGAGGGCAGATCCACGACCAGATGCTCGATACCGCGCTCGATGAGGTATTCAGCCGCCTCGAGCGTGAGGTACGGAGGTGTCATGTCGCTGTAGTCGCGCGTCCGCCTGGCGGGCTCGTTGGGGAGCGTGCGGATCACCACGGCCCGTGGATCGAACGGCGGCTGCGCCGGCCACGCCGCCTGCAGCGCGCTTCGCGTCACCAGACGGTCCTCCGCGTGCGGCGGCGGATCGGAGCTCTCGCGCGTTCGGCCGGAGGGCACGGGAACCGCGGTGAGCAGCAGCGCGGGCAGCAGCTCCCGGGGCACGATGCGCTGCGCATGCAGCGGCTCCCGTGTCAGGTGCCCCGCGCACTCCGTGTGAGTGCCGTTGCAGTGCGGAATCAGCGTGATCGACTGACAGTTGCAGCTGGCGCCGCCCGCCACGGATCCGGAAAATCCCGGGGCCGAGTACGGCCGCGCGGCGGCGCGCGGTGCGCCGAAATGCCGGGGCTGAGGTCCCTCGAAGTCGAGCTCGATGCTCAGATCGAGCGGGTGCTCGAGATCGACGCAAAGCTCGCGCCGCTCGCCCTCAAGTCGTGCCTTCAACCGGGCCGCTCCAGCACCGCGCCGCATCGAGAGCAGGCCCGCCGCTGCGCGCTCGCGTAGAAGCGCTCGAACGCCGGCGGCAGCTGCTTCTCGATGTCGGTGAGCTCGATGAATTCCTCGTGCAGCAGGTGGCCGCAGCGCTCGCAGTACCACTGGAAGCCGTCGCGCTCGCCAGCCCGGCGCCGCCGCTCGACCACGAGGCCCACCGTCTCGGGCGGGCGTTGCGGGGAATGAGGCACATTCGCGGGCAGCAGCAGGACTTCTCCCTCGCGGATCGGCACGTCCACCCGGCGGCCGTCCTGAAGCGTCCGCAGGATGATGTCGCCCTCCACCTGATAGAAGAATTCCTGGCCCGGATCGACGTGGAAGTCCTGTCGGGAGTTGGGGCCACCGATCACCATGATGATGAAATCGCCGTCCTCGAACACGCGCTTGTTGCCCACGGGAGGCTTCAATACGTGCCGGTGCCGATCGATCCAGTCCCGGAGGTTGAATGCTTGCAGCGACATCATTCGGGCTCCTCACTCGTCCGGCGTTTGATAGCCGTTGCAGGCCACGGAGACCGGCGCGCCGCGGCCGGCGCCCGCGCCGTCCAGGTCGACCGCGGTGAGCGCTCCGCCCCAGACGCAGCCGGAGTCGAGACCGACGACATCATCGCGCACGACGAGGCCCAGCGCCGACCAGTGGCCGAAGATGACGCGAGCGCCGCGAGTGCGGCGATCAGGGACGTCGAACCAGGGCAGCCAGGGGGAGTCCGCCGCGGGCGGCTTGCCCTTCAGGCGCAGGTTGATCCGTCCTTCATCGGTGCAGACGCGCATGCGTGTCAGCACGTTGATGGCGAAGCGCAGGCGATCGGCGCCCTCGAGGTCCGCGCTCCAGCGGTCCGGCTCATCGCCGTACATATGGTCGAAGAGGTTGCGCGGCTCGTGGCGCAATGCGTGCTCAACCTCGCGCGCCAGTCCCAGCGTCGTCTCGACCGTCCATTGCGGCACCACGCCGGCGTGCACGAGGAGATCTCCGTCCTCGAAATGCGCCAGCGGCCGTGTCGCGAGCCACTCGAGCAGCGCATCGCGGTCGGGCGCTCGCAGGATCTCATCCAGGGTATCGGAGCGCCGGGCGCCGCAGCAGCCGCAGGCAACGGCCAGGAGGTGCAGGTCGTGGTTGCCGAGCACCACGACCGCGTTGTCGCCCAATGCGCGAACCAGGCGCAGCGTCTCGAGCGAGCGGGGGCCGCGGTTCACCAGATCGCCGACGAGCCACAGCCGGTCCCGATCGGCGGAGAATCCTATCCGCTCGAGCAGCGCGCGCAGCTCATCGCAGCAACCCTGGATGTCACCGATCGCATGGCGGCTCACTGCAGGATTCCGGGGATCGCGAGCCGGAACGGCGGAATGGCCGCATCGAAGTGCCGCCCATCCTCGTCCACCATCTGGTAGCGGCCTTCCATCGTGCCGACCGGCGTTTCCAGCACGGCACCGCTCGAGTAGCGAAAGCCCTGCCCCGGCTCCAGGCGCGGCTGCTCACCCACGACACCCTCGCCGCGGACTTCCTTCACCCTGCCATTGGCGTCGGTGATGATCCAGTGCCGCGTCAGGAGCTGCGCGGCGCGCTCGCTCTCGTTGCGGATGGTGATCGTGTACGAGAAGACATAACGCTCCTCGCTCGGGCTCGACTGCTCGTCGAGGTAGGCCGTGGTGACCTGGACGCGGATCTTGTGTGGCTCATCGCTCATGCGGCGGGATTTTACGCGGACGCGGCCCTGCCTACCCGCACCGCGAGCACATCGCAGGGCGCCGCGTGGAGCACGGTGTCCTCCGTGAAGTTCACCAGAATCGAGAGGCCGTGGCGCTCGCGGCTGCCGAGGACGATCAAATCGATCTGCCGCTCGCGGGCGACCCGCACGACCTCTGCCTTGACGTTGCCGGCTTCCACGCGGTGAGGTGCGTCAGGGAGACCCAGCTCCGCAGCGAGCGCGGCAAGGCGCTGCCGGGCCCGTGCGAGCAGCTCGTCCTCGATGCGGACGGCGGGCATCAGGGTCTCGCCCATCGGCTCGACCGGCATGAACTCCACGACGTGCAGCAGCTCGAGCTCGGCGCCGACGGTCGCCGCCAGATCGCGCGCGCGCCTGCCGAGCTGCAGGCTGGTCTCCGTCAGGTCGACGACGAGCAGGATGCGGCGGTACGGGTAGGTGGACATGAGCCGAACCTCTTATTGTGAAGCGCCCGTGGCGGCGGGCACATTGCCCTACGCAATCCTGCTTCGCTGAAAGGCACCGCCGTGCCCCTGTGCCGGCGGCATCGCCATCCTAACTCAGGCGGGACTCGGCCGGCAGCTCGACCTTGCCGGCGATGGCATTGAAGAGCGCCGGCGAGACCGTTTCCGGGCGGACGGATGGATCGACGCCGCAGCTCGCGATCTGCTCGGGCGTCGCGAGTCCCCGCAGCGCATTGCGGAGCGTCTTGCGCCGGTGAGAGAAGGCCGCGGCCACGATCGCGGCAAATGCCGCACTCACTGGAAATGCGGGCTCGGGCCGCACCGTGAGCCGCGCGAGGGCGGACCAGACCCGAGGCGGCGGCTGGAACGCTCCCGGCCCGACATCGAAGAGGCGCTCGATCTGCACCCAGGGCGAGAGCATCACCGTGAGCCGTCCATAAGCGGAATCGCCCGGCATTGCGGCCATGCGGGCGATCACCTCGCGCTGCAACATCACGTGCAGGTCGCGGATGTGGCGAGCGCTCTCCAGGAGATGAAAGAGCAGCGGCGTGGAGATGTTGTATGGGAGATTGCCGACCACGCGCAGCGACTGGCCGCGCTGTCTCGCGAGGTCGCCGAAGTCGACCCGGAGCGCGTCCGCGCAATGCAGGGTGAAGCGCGCATCGCCGCTCCATTCCTGATGCAGCACAGCGGCGAGATCGCGGTCGATCTCGATCGCATCCAGTGTGCCGCAGTCGCACTGCAGCAGCCGGCGCGTGAGCGCCCCCCGGCCCGGGCCGATCTCCACCAGGGCTTCGCCGGGGCGCGGCGCGATGGCGGCGGCGATCCGCTCGATCACCGCCGGGTCGTGCAGGAAGTGCTGGCCGAATCGCTTTCTCGGCCTGACGTGCGGACTGCGCGGCGGCATCATGCGGCGCGCGCCGCGAGCCGTGCCGCGAGCGCGATGGCCGCCAGCAGGCTGCCCGGATCCGCGCGTCCGGTGCCGGCGAGATCGAGCGCGGTGCCGTGGTCCACCGAGGTTCGCAGGATCGGCAGGCCGAGCGTGATGTTCACCGCGCTCTGGAAACCGGCATGCTTGATCACCGGCAGTCCCTGATCGTGATACATGGCGAGCACCACGTCGAAATCGGCGAGCACGGCCGGCACGAACACCGTATCCGCGGGCAGCGGCCCGCAGATCCGCAGACCGCGCTCGCGCATGCGAGCGATCGCCGGCGCGATCACGCGGATCTCCTCGTCCCCCAGATGGCCGCTCTCGCCGGCGTGCGGATTCAGGCCGCAGACGGCGATCCGCGGCCGGTCCACGCCCCACCAGCGGGCAAGGTCCCGGTCGAGGATCTCGAGCACCTCACAGAGCAGCTCGCCGGTGATTGCGGCGCTCACCCGGGCGAGCGGCAGGTGCGTGGTGGCCAGCGCGACCCGGAGCGACTCCGTCGCCAACATCATCACCGGCCGCGGCGCGCCGGTGCGGGCGGCAAGGAATTCCGTGTGGCCCGTAAAAGGGATGCCGGCGTCGTTGATCACGCCTTTATGGACGGGCGCTGTGACGATCGCGGCGAACTCGCCTTCGAGCGCGCCGTCGCACGCGCGCTCGAGGAGGCGCAGTACGTATGGACCGTTGCGCGCATCCAGCCGGCCCGCGACCGCCTGCGCCAGCAGCGGATGATGCTCCACCGCGAGAGTGCCCGGCACGTGCGCACGGGGTGCCCGCTCGTAAGGCCGCAGCTCGATCTTCATCCCCAGGGCCCGGGCGCGTTCCGCCAGAAGATCCCGATCACCGAGACAGACGAGATCGCACTCGAGCCGTTGCGCCGCGGCGGCGAGGCAGACGTCGGGCCCGATGCCCGCGGGCTCCCCCGAGGTCAGCGCGATGCGCGGCAGCACGGCGGGTCCTCGGCCGCTCAGCCGGTCATGATCTTTACGTAGGCGTCATCGCGCAGGCGCTGCAGCCACAGTTCCGTGTCCTCGTCGGCCTTGCTCGCGCGGATCGCTTCCATCGCATCCATCCGCTTGACTTCCTGGGTCTCGTCGTGACTGCGGCGGCCGAGCAGCTGCGCGATGTGCCAGCCGAAACGGGTCTTGAACGGCTCGCTGATCTGGCCCACTTTCAGTTTGGCGACGACCGCGGCGAACGTCTGATCGAAGATGTCCGGACTCTGCCAGCCCAGATCCCCGCCGTCAGAAGCAGAGCCCGGATCCTGCGAGTCGGCGGCGGCCGCCACCGCGAAAGTCTCCTTCCCGCTCAGGATGAGCTGTCGGATCTTCTCCAGCCGCTGCCGCACCGTCGCATCGTCCTGCAGCGCATTGGTCTTGATGAGGATGTGGCGCACGTGCACCTGCTGCACGATGTCCTTCTTGCGCTGGCTGCGGACCTTGTTGAGCTTGACGATGTGAAATCCCGTCGGACTGCGCAGCGGCGCAGCGACCTGCCCGGGCTTGAGGCTGAGGATGGTCTGCGTGAGGAAAGTCGGCAGCTCCGAGCCCTTGCGCCAGCCGAGAGAGCCGCCCGTCAGAGCGTCCTCGCTGTTGGAGTAAGCCACGGCGAGCTTGGCGAAGTCCTCGCCCTTCGCGGCGCGCCGATAGACGTCCTCGGCGCGTTGCTGCGCCTGCGTGATCTGCGCGGGAGTCGCGTTCGGCGGCACGGCGATCAGGATGTGCGAGACGTTGTATTCCTCGTTGGACGCGGGCTGCGTGGTCTGCTTGGCGAGGAACTGGTCGATCTCGCGCGGCGTGACCACGATCCGCTGCAGCACGTCCCGCTGGCGCAGCAGCCCCATCGTGAGCTGCTGGCGCATCTCGTTGCGGTAGCTCGCATAATCGATTCCCTGCTGAGAGAGGACCGTCGGCAGGTCGGCGAACGGGATGTTGTTGCGCTTCGCGACCTCCGCGAGCGCGGCGTTCAGCTGATCGTCGGAGATCGCGATGCCGTCGTGCTTCGCCTGCTCCAGCTCGATGCGCTGCGTGATCAGGCGGTCGAGCACCTGCTTGCGCAGCACGCTCTGCGGCGGCAGGGCCATGTTCTGCGCCTGCAGCCTGGTCTCGACCTGCTTCATCTGGCTGTCGACCTCGCTCTCGAGCACCACGCCGTCGTTGACCACGGCGGCGATACGGTCAAGGAGTGTCCCCTGGGTGGAGAGCTCCCGGGTCTGGGCCAGCGCCACGCCTTGAAATGCCAGAGCGCCCAGAATGAATACGATTAGCCGCCGCATGCGCGCATGATCCTCGGTGGAGCGGCCCTCAGCGGGCCGGGAAAGTATGTGAATTCGCTTCCATCGGAGTGTAGCCGGGAATGGCATCGGCGAGAGAGGCATCCGACGCCGATCCGACACTGGCGAGTCCCGTGAGTTCCAGTTGCAGCCAAATGCCCGTGTCCTGGGGGCCGGTGCGCCCGGTTCCGGCCGGGCGCGC
>JABBNZ010000001.1:153220-191559 GCA_019352035.1 Pseudomonadota bacterium
GGCGGGGGGCGCGCCCACATAGCGCCGCGCGCCGAGACGCAGGCTCCAGCAGCAGGCCCGGTACTCGAATCCGGCGAACCGCTCCAGCGCCTCGTGGTCCGCCAGCGAGTACACCCCCCGGGCGAAGACGCTCCAGGACCGCCCGATCGGCCATGCAGCGGACATTTCCACCTGCTGTACGTTGCAGCTCGGCGTGACGGGAGTGCCGCAGAGGATCGTCTGTCCCGTGACCTCGCCGGTGACGAGGGCGGCCTCCTGGAAGATGCCCCGCTCGAATCGGTAGCCGATATTGACGACCCGGTCGGCAGCGGGGTGATATTGCACCTGAACTAGCGCGCGCTGGGTCTGCGAGCTCTGCGGGTCCCACTGCAGCGCGGCATCCGCGCTCCAGTGCTGGAAGGCCGTGAGCGCCAGCTGCGCCACCAG
This sequence comes from Pseudomonadota bacterium, assembly GCA_019352035.1. GTDB lineage: Bacteria > Pseudomonadota > Gammaproteobacteria > Steroidobacterales > Steroidobacteraceae > 13-2-20CM-66-19. The sequence goes on from JABBNZ010000001.1 coordinate 153,647, forward strand.
GTCGGAGCGCCGGTCGGTGCGAGGCAGCTGGCCCGGGAGGGTCACGCGGGGTGTCGTGAAATAGAACTCCTGCCCAAAGGTGGCCGTCAGGTACTGCCGGCCGTCGCGCGAGTTGAGCAGCCGCGTCGTCACTCCCGCGCTCACCTGATTTGCATCGCCCACCCGGTCGGCGCCGACATAACGGTTGGTACGGAAGAGCTCCACCGGATCCAGGTCCGGCACCGCGGTGTCGAAAACGGGCAGATCGTTTTGATTGCGGTACGGCACGTAGAGGTACATCACGCGCGGCTCGAGCGTGATGGTGCGCTGATCGTGCGACCCCGCGGCGCGCTCGAGCTTCAGTCCCGTATCGAGACTGGCGATCGGCAGCGTTCTTGACGGCGAGACCGGCTCCCCCGGCGCGGTGTTGGAAAGCTGGTACTGGGTGGCGCGCCATGCGATCGAGGGACGGACGAAGTAGCCGGGTCCGGTGAAGTTCAGAGAGGTCGTCGGATACAGGTCGAGCCGCCAGCCGGTCACCCCGGTCGAGCGGCGGAAGTCCACGACTTCGGAGCGAAAGCCGTAGCGGACCAGATCGCCGGGTCCCCAGCCGTAATCGGCGCTCAGCGAGATGTCGGGCACGCGCGCATACGGCCGCTGATCGAGCGGCAGCGTGCTGTCGATCGTCTGGAACTGCTGCGCCATGGCCCGGAAGTCCCAGTGCGTGTCGCGATACGAGAGCGCCGCCCGCCGGTCGAGGAACGGTGTGCTGGTGCCTTCCGGGCCCGAGGAGAAATCCTCGAAGTATCGGGTGTCGCTGACGTTCTCGCCCTGGAGCGTCAGCCGCAAGCCATCCGGCAGCTCGCTGACATTGCGCAGCCGTATGTCGCTGCGGCTCGAATGATAGACGGCGTCGTTGGGCAGATAGTGCCACTCGAGCTCGCCATGCTGCCGCCGCGTGAGATAACGGAAGTCGCCGCCGAGATCGGGCCCGCGCAGGCTGTACTCCGTCGGCTGGAAGGTGAGGTCGGCATTGGGCGCGATGTTCCAGTACCAGGGAATCGAGATCTGCGCGCCGCCGCGCGAGGTGTTGCCGAGCGTCGGAAAGAGGAAGCCGCTCTTTCTCACGTTGCCCAGGGGAAACGAGACCCAGGGAAGGTAGAGGATCGGCACGCCCTTGAAGTCGATCCGCGCGTCGCGTCCCGTGCCGACGCGCTTGCGGGTATCGAGCGTGATCCGCGCCGCGCGCAGCACCCAGGACTGGTCGTTGACCGGGCAGGTCGTGAAGGTGACGCTCTCGAGGTCGATGAGGCCTGCGGGAGTGAGCTGCATCTCGCGCGCGGCGCCGCGCGCGGAGCGGTGCAGCAGGCTGAAGTGCGCCGACTCGAAGCGCGCGCCCGCGGTCGGGGAATAGCTGCCGCCCGCGCCCGTGACGTGCACGAGCGGATCGGTGAAGTCGATTCCGCCCTGCGTGCGCAGAGAGCTGTTGTTCTTGTTGTACTGGAGCTGGCTCGCCTTGATCTCGCGCTCACCTTGGCGGACGACGACGTGCCCACTGAGGGTCAGCACGCCATCCTTCGCCACTGTCGCATGATCGGCCTTGATGTCGACGGCGCCCTCTGCGGGCAAGGACTTCTCGAGGCGGCGTCCCTTGCCGGCCGGCTTGCCCGGGGCGGTGGCCGCCGCGGCGGTGATCGGGACGGGTCTCGCCGGGGGAGCCGGCGGCTGGCCCGCGCGCGCAAGCGGGGGGAGGCCGCCGAACGACAGCAGGGCGGTCCAGAATGGGCTCCAACGCGGCATCAGGGGCGGCATTATAATGGCGGAATGCCTGAGAACGATGCGCGACTCGCGCTCCTGCAGGGTTGGCTGGTGCGCGACCTGGGTCTGCGCCCGGCACGGCTGGAGCGCGCCTCGAGTGACGCCAGCTTCCGGCGGTACTTCCGCGTGACCTTCGGGCAAGGCACCATGATCGTCATGGATGCGCCGCCGGAGACGGAGGACGTGCGGCCCTATCTGCACGTGACGGCGCTGCTCGAGCCGCTCGGGATCCACGTCCCGCACGTACATGAGGCGGATGCGGCCCGGGGATTCGTGCTGCTCGAGGACCTCGGCAGCACGCATTACCTGGCCGAGCTCGGCGGCGCAGGTGATGCGCGGCGCCTCTACGGCGATGCGCTGCGCACGCTCGCGGACATCCAGCTGCGAGGCGCGGCGGCGGCCGCGCAGCTGCCGCCCTATGACCGTGCGCCGCTCGCCCGCGAGCTCGCGCTCATGCCCGAATGGTTCCTCGATCGGCATCTGACGCTCGAGCTGACCGGGGCGGAGCGCGAGATGATCGACGCGGCGTTCGAGTTTCTGATCCAGGAGGCGCTGTCGCAGCCCGAGGTGTTCGTGCATCGCGACTACCACTCGCGCAACCTGATGGTGGTCGGGGAGCGCAATCCCGGCGTAATCGACTTCCAGGACGCGCTGCGTGGCCCGATCGGCTACGACCTGGTCTCGCTGCTGAAGGACTGTTACATCTCCTGGCCACGCGAGCGGGTGCTCGAATGGGTGAGCGGCTACCGCTCGCTGCTCGAGTCCCGCGGCGGCCCTGTCGGCGGCAACACGGCCGAGTTCGTGCGCTGGTTCGATCTCATCGGCGCGCAGCGGCACATCAAGGTGCTCGGGATCTTCGCGCGCCTCTGGTACCGGGACGGCAAGCCGGGCTACCTGCGCGACCTGCCGCTGACGCTCGAGTACGTGCGCGAGTGCTGCCGGCTCTATCCGCAGCTCGCAGCGCTGGCGGATTTCCTCGAGCGCCGCGTCGCGCCCGAGCTGCCGCGCGCCAACGAGCGTGTCGCGAGCCAAACGGCGCACCCCGCGTGAGCTCCACGCCCGCGAGCGCTCGCAGAGCCATGCTGCTCGCGGCGGGGCGCGGCGAGCGGCTGCGGCCCATCACCGACACGCTGCCGAAGCCGCTGGTGCAGATCGCCGGCAAGCCCTTGATCGCCTATCACCTGGAAGGGCTCGCGCGGGCGCGGATCCGCGAGGTCGTGATCAATCTCTCCTGGCTGGGGCAGAAGATCCGCGCCGCCCTGGGAGACGGCGGCCGCTATGGGGTGAGCATCGCCTACAGCGAGGAGGGGCCGACGCCTCTGGAAACCGGCGGCGGCATCCATCGCGCGCTGGCGCTTCTCGGCCCGGAGCCCTTTCTCGTCGTCAATTCCGACGTATGGACCGATATGGATTTCAGCCGCGTTCTGACTCTGGACGATCGCGCCGACGCACGTCTCATGCTGGCGCCCAATCCGGCGCATCACCCGCGCGGCGATTTCGGGCTCGAGGGAGACTTCGTGGTGGCGGGCGAGGCCGACCGCTTCACCTACACGGGCATCGGGGTGTTTCGGCCGGAGCTCTTCGAGGGCTGCGCCCCGGGCAAATTCCCGCTGCTGCCGCTGCTGCAGCGAGCGATCGCGGCTCGTCGCCTGCACGGGGAGGTTTACCGGGGGGAATGGCTCGACATCGGCTCGCCGGACCGGCTGGCGTGGCTGGATGCGAGAGAGCGGGCCGCGCGCGCCAATTGAGGGACCTGCCGCCGCGGTAGCGTAAAATGCGCGGCATGGACAGCCTCAAAGACATCCCGGTCGTCACCGACCCGCAGCCGGCGCCGCGGGAAGCCCCGCGCAGCGGCGAGAAGTACCTTACTCCTCAAGGGTTTACGGCAATCCGGGACGGCATCAAGGCCGCGGCTGCGGCAGGAGCCTGGCCGTCCGGCGCCCCGGCGCGCGGGGGCAAGCCCCCGTGGCTGCGGGCCAGGGCGCCCGCGGGCACTGGCTTTCAGACCGTCAAAGGGATCGTCAAGGAGCACCGCCTCGCCACCGTATGCGAGGAGGCGAAGTGCCCGAACATCGGCGAGTGCTGGAATGCCGGCACCGCCACCATCATGCTGATGGGCGCGGTCTGCACCCGTGCCTGCCGTTTCTGCTCCGTGGATACCGGAAACCCGCATGGCTGGTTGGATGCGGATGAGCCGCAGAACGCCGCCCGCACCGTCGAGCTGATGAAGCTCAAGTACGTCGTGCTGACATCCGTCGATCGCGACGACCTGTCCGACGGCGGTGCCGGACACTACGCGGCCTGCATTCGCGCGATCAAGCGGCGCAACCCCGCGACCGCGGTCGAGGCCCTGGCGCCCGATTTCCGGGGAGTGCTCGCGGACGTCGAGGCCGTCGTCGATGCCGGGCTCGACATATTCGCACAAAACATCGAGACCGTGCGCCGCCTCACTCATCCCGTGAGGGATCCGCGCGCCGGGTACGAGCAGACGCTGCGCGTGCTTGCCCACGCGAAGCGGCACCGGCCGGGCGTGTTGACGAAGAGCAGCCTCATGCTGGGCCTCGGCGAGAGCGATGCGGAGATCGAGGAGACCCTGGCCGACCTGCGCGCGGCGGCCGTCGACATCGTGACTCTGGGGCAGTATCTGCGCCCGACGATCCACCATCTGCCGGTCGAGCGCTACGTCACGCCCGCGCAGTTCGACCGTTACCGGCAGAGCGCCCTGTCGCGGGGCTTTCTCGAGTGTGTGTCGGGGCCGCTGGTGCGCTCGAGCTATCGTGCCGAACAGGCGCTGAACCGCAACAACGCCGGCCTGGACAACACCCGCCTCGCGTGACCGCGCGTCCCGTGCCGCAGCACCTCGTGCGCCATCTCGGGCTCGTCGACTACGAGCCGACCTGGCGTGCCATGCAACGCTTCACGGACGAGCGCGGCCCGGCCACGCCCGATGAGATCTGGCTCCTCGAGCATCCGCCGGTATTCACCCTCGGCATGAACGCCAGCCGCGATCACGTGCTCGCTCCGGGTGCGATTCCCGTCGTGCAGATCGACCGCGGCGGCCAGGTCACCTATCACGGGCCGGGCCAGCTCGTCGTCTATCCGCTCGTGGATCTGCGGCGCGCGGGTCTTGGCGTTCGCGACATCGTCACCGCTCTGGAGCGCAGCGTCATCGACTACGCCGCCGAGCTCGGCATCGCCGCCGAATGCCGCAAGGGTGCGCCAGGTGTCTACGTCGAGGGCCGAAAGCTCGCGAGCGTCGGCATCCGGGTGCGCCGCGGCGCGAGCTATCACGGCACGGCCCTCAACGTCAGCGTCGACCTCGAGCCCTTTCGCCGCATCAATCCGTGCGGTTACGCGGGGCTCGAGATGACGCGCCTCGCCGACCTGAGCGAGGTCGGCTCCGTGAGCATTGCGGCCCAAGGCATCGAGCCGCACCTGCTGCGGCACCTGTATGCTCAATAATGGAAGCGGTAGTGCACCTCCGCGTAGATCTCGCGCGGGTTGTTCCAGTGCACGCCGCCGAAGGTCAGGCTGTTGTCCGTGAGCAGGTGGCGGTTGGTGACGTTGAGCGCGGTGAGCGACAACGTGAGATCCCGGCCGACGGTTTTGCCCACCCCGAGGTCGAGCTCCGCATGGCTCGGCAGATGGCTGGGCGGGGCGTTGCCGTTGGCGAACCCCGAGCCGACATAGACGTTCACCGAGGCGAAGAACCCCCGCGGCAGGTTGGCATCGAAGCCCGCGTTCAGTGTATTGCGCTGATCGTGATCCAGGGCGTAGTAGCCGGCGCCCGGGGTGAAGCTCGTGAGGCCGCCGGAGATGCCGCCGATGCCGTCGGCCGTCTGGTTCGAGAACGCCACATGCGCCTGGCCATAACGCCAGAACGGCGGTGAGCGCACCGCGAGCTCGTAGGCCTTGATCAGCGCTCCCTGATCGGTGAGCGGCAGGAAGATGTCGGAGTTGCCGATGGCGTTGTGATCGAAGAAGTTCTTCGCCTTGTTGACGAAGTAGTCCGCCTCGATGCTCCAGCCCTCGATCGGGATCGCGACGCCGAACTGGCGCTCGGTGTCGCGCTCGCCACGCAGCGGCAGAAAGCCGGTGTCGTTGCCGTTGGCGTAGCTGGCGAGAGGCCCCGAGAGCGTCTCGAGCGGCGGGGCCTGATAGTACTTGCCCCAGAACGCGCTCAGCACCCAGTTCAGATGCGGCACCACCACCGAGACACCGACCCTCGGGTCGCTGGCGTTCTCGGTCACCTGACCCTGGAAATGAGTCTGGCGCAGTCCCGCCGAGAGCGACAGCCAGGGGGCGGGCTTGTAAGTGTCCTGGATCCAGGCGGCGACGAGGCTGCCGGTCGGGCTGTTGGTCTCACTGAGCGGCGGCGGCAGGGCGCCGGCGATCGGGGAGGCGTTGAACAGCAGATGGAAGAAATGCTGGTCCTGCTGCGCGAAGCCGAAGACGCCGATGCTCAGGTGATCGCGGCGCCCAAAGTGCAGCCGCAGGCTCTCCTGGCCGCCCTCGTACGCCGAGGAGCTGTGATCGGTCGTGCTGACCGGGGAGTCGTTGAGGCCGCCGTCATAGTTCGCCCGGTTGTAGTGGTAGAGCAGAGAGCTCGTGAGGACGGCATTGTCCGCAAACGTATGCTCCCACGAGAGGACCGCGAAGGTGTCCGCCTCGCGCTGCACGTCATTGGCCATTTGCCCGGGGTAGTTCGGTATCTGGTACTGATCCGCACGCGACTGGAAGACGAACCGCACCTCGTTTTGCCCGCTCGGGTCGTACTGGAGGTTGGCGAAGCCGCCGTAGCCGCGCTCGGCGTCGTGGATCACCTGTGCCACCGGGGTCTCGATGCCGAGATTGCTGCGGTTGCCGTTGAGGCTGGCGTAATACGCGAAGTGACCCGTATGGCTGCCGACGCTCAGGTAATCGTTGGTCTGGCCGTAATTGCCGCCGGTGACATCGAGCACACCTTCCTTGTGGCGGCTGAAGCCGCTCTTCGGGATCACATTGAAGATGCCGTAGGTGCGGTCACCGTTGTCCGCCTGGTAGTTCCCGCGCTCGACCCCGAGTGTCTGAATGTCCTCGGGATCGATCGTGGGGCCGAGGTTGCTGCCGATGTTGGTATTCGGGATCTCCACCCCGTTCACCAGCCAGGCGGTTTGATGCCCGCCCCGAACGTGCAGCTGGTCATGCACCATGTAGGCGCCTGGCACGTAGTCGGTGATCATGGCCATGCTGTTGGTCAGGTTGGCGCCGGGGGTGCGCTGAATGTCCACCTGGCTCACCAGAGTGATCGGCGTGACCGATGCCACGACCGGGGCCGCCACCTCCGCGGCGCTGATGGTGACTTTGGCGAGGCGCGAGGGGCGCTGCAGGATGAGGCGAGGGCTCGGATAGTAGCCGGGCTCCACCGTCACTGGCTGGCCTGCGGCGGCGGCTCCGGCGTGGGAAGCCGTGATGCGATAGACGCCCACCGCGACCGTGGGAAAATCGAAACGGCCGTGAGCGTCGGTGCGCCTCGTGCGGACCTCTCCCGAGAGGGACACGAGCTTCACCCGTGCGCCCATGACCGGCTTGCCGTTCGAAGCCTCGACGAGGCCTCGGACGCCGCCGAACGCGGCAGCCCAGCTTCGGACCGGGGCAAGGAGCAGGGCTCCGGCGACACACGCCGGCCATAGAAGGGCCGGCCGCCGCAACGCGGGCCTCGCCTGCGAATACGAGCGCGCAATGCCGCGCGCGCCGGGCGCGTGGCCGTCAATGATCTGATTCACCTGAATTCTCCAAACTGCGGGGCTCGCCAGCGGCCCGCGCACGTTTGCGGAAACTGCCGCGCGGGGCTCCGGCGAGATCCTGCCGGGGCCCTGCGACGGGTCATGGATTACCGTGGGTCAGGTGATAACGGGCGGCGCGCGCGCCTGAGGAAGGTGGAGAAGAGTGATGAGCGCGCGGCAGGAGACGGCAATGGCGACGGTGGCGACTGCCACCCAGACGACGCGCGCCAGGGCGGTGAAGAGCGGCCCCGGCGCCGGCGTCGAGGCGCCGCAAAATGGACAGTGATCCTCGTGAGAATGATGGCCTGCGCCGGCGGACGCGGCCGGGCCGTGCGCCGCAGGATGCACAAGTCCCGCCGGAAATCCTTCGTCGCAAATCGTCAGCGACAGCGAACCGTCGGCGGCGGGCATGAAGCCGATCGGGATCAATGCCCGCAGCGCGAACGCCAGCAGGACGACCCACATGAGCCGCGCACCCGAGCCGCGCCCCCGCCCACCGAGGAACGGCGATCGGGGCGCGAAGAGATGTCGAGACCGAGCCATCGTTGTTGCCATTATACCGGCGCGCCCGCTAGAGGTAGATGAGCGTCAGCACGTCGCGATTCATAATGCGGCACGACCGCGTACCCCAGGCACAGGGAGGTGCCCCGCCGCCGCAGGGCGAGGCGGTGCCTTGCAGCGAAGCACCGCTTCGCTCCGCCGAGCGAGCTTTGGGTAAAAACCACGCTTTTTGCCCAAAGCAGCGCTGGGCCGGGCAGGAGCCCGGATCCAGCGCCTTAAATAAGCGTCAGTACGCCCTCACAGGCCTTCAAATCGGTGGCGAGCGCCTCGACCTGCTCGCGCGACTCGGCGCGCAGCCGGTAGGAGATCGAAAGGAAGTTGCCGTTCTCGCTCAGGCGCTCGCTCACCCGCTCCGGCTCGATGAGCGGCGCATGACGCAATACGATGGCGTGCACGCGCGCGCGGAACTCATCCGAAGGCCGGCCGATGATCTTGATCGGATAGTCGGTGGGAAACTCGAGCAGTGGTGGCGGCTCGCTCATCGCCATGGCTGATGCTGCAGCTCCTGCTTCCAGCGCTGAAACTCATCATACACCCGCCGCCACAGGGGGCCAGGGCGGCCCGCGCCGACCGGTTGGCCATCGAGGGTGGTCACGGGCTGCACCTCCCGGGTCGCCGCGCTGATCCAGATCTCCTCCGCGCGGCGCAGCTCCAATTCGGTGACGGGCGCGGCGCGGCAGGGCAAGGCGATGCGCGCGGCGAGCTTTTCCACCACTCCCCGGGTCGTCCCCGGGAGAATCTTCCGGGAGTCGGGCGGCGTGCGCAGCTCCCCGCCGATCACCACGTGCACCGTGGAGGCGGACGCCTCCGTCAACTCGCCATCGCGCAACAGGATGGTCTCCGCGGCGCCGGCATCCACCGCGAGCTGGCGCAACAATACATTGGCCAGAAGCGCCACCGACTTGATGTCGCAGCGCGTCCAGCGCATATCCGGCGCGGTGACGCAGGCAACCCCTTGCTCCAGCACCGCGGGTGGGGCAATCGGCAGGGGCGAGCAGAATGCGAACACCGTCCGCGGGACGGAGGGCAGCGGGGCGTGATTGCGCCCCCGCTCCGCGCCGCGGGTCACCTGCCAGTAGATGTACTGATCACCGCCGCCGTTGCGCGCGATGAGCGTGGCGAAGATGTCGCACCATTGCGCACGGCTGTGCGGATCCGCCATGCGGATCTCACCGAGACTGCGCGCGAGGCGCGCGCAATGTGACTCCAGCCGAAACGGCCGTCCACCGTAGATGGGCATCACCTCGTAGACGCCATCGCCGTAGAGGAAGCCCCGGTCGAGCGGTGAGATCCGAGCCTGCTCGAGCGGCAGGTACTCCCCGTTGAGGTAACAGGTTGGCAAGGGCTCAGCCATCGAAGCGCCGTCCGAAAGCAAGTGAAAAGGCGGCCCAGGGCCGTCCCTGGGCCGCGAGATCAAGTGCGGTGAATGGACTGGCCGCGCCAAGCGGCAGGATGCCGACTTTGCGCCAATAAACTAATGAAACCACAACCGCACTCCGTCCATCGCGCGGGTGAGCAGTCCGCCGGCGGGGACCGCTTCCAGGGTGACGAGCGGCTCGCGCCCGATCACCTGGCCGTTGCCGTCGGTCACCGTCAGCTGACCGACCACGCTGCCCGCGGCAAGCGGCGCAACGAGCTGCGTTTTGGCCAGTGTTGCGCTCGTCTGGAGGCTCGCCGCCCTGCTGCGCGGCACCGTGATGTACAGGTCGCGGGAGGCGCCGACGGCGGCGTATCCGGCCGCGGACTCATACACGCGCGGCTTCAGGACGGGCGCGCCCGCCGTGACCACTTTCTCGGTCTCGAAGTTGTTGAAGCCATAGTTGAGCAGAGCCTCGCTGTCCGAGAGGCGTGCGTCCCAGCTCGGGGCGTGGAGCACGACGGATATGACCCGCATGCCCTTGCGGTCCGCGGAGGCGATGAGGCAGTAGCCGGCGGCCTCCGTGTGGCCGGTCTTCAGTCCGTCCACCGACGGATCGGTCCACAGCAGCGTGACACGGTTGCGCTGCGTGATGTGATCCCAGGTGAACTTCTTGATCTTGAAGATGAAGTAGTACTGCGGAAAGTCCTGGATGATGTCGCGGGTCAGCGTGGAGAGGTCACGAGCCGTCGTGTAATGGCCCGGCATGGGCAATCCGTCGACATCCTCGTAGTGCGTGGACTTCAGGCCGAGCCGCTGCGCATACTCGTTCATCATCTGGACGAACCCCGCCCGCGTGCCGCCCACCTTCTGGGCGAGCGCCACGGTCGCATCGTTCCCGGACTCCACGATCATGCCCTTCAACAGGTCGATCACCGGGATCTGGGTGCCCGGATTGATGAACATGCGCGAGCCGCCCGTGCGCCACGCGGTGTCGCTGATGGGCACCGGCGTATCGAGCGTGAGCTGTCCCGCCTTGAGCGCCGAAAACACGATGTAGGCGGTCATGAGCTTGGTCAGGCTCGCCATCGGCAGGCGCTCGTCGGCGTTTTTCTGCGCGAGCACCTGTCCGGTCTGGTAGTCGAGCAGGACGTACGCTCCGGCATCCATCGCGGGGGCTGGCGGCAGGGGCATGGTGGGCGCCGCCGGTTGCGGCACCGGTGCGGTCGCGGCCGCGGCGCGGATGCTGACCGAGAGAAGTGCGAAGGCGACGGCCGTGGACAGTGAAGCGGCAGGAGAGCGGGACATCCTCGGAAACCCTCGTGAGTGACGTGGAGCGGGCGGGGCCGATTCTACGATCTTCCGCACGCGTTTAAGTTCTATTGTCCGGGCGAGCCGGGGCGAGTGTCGCACCTTACGGCGTGACCAGCTGCGCGCCGGGATAACCCAGCGCGGCGAGCCGCGCGACCAGCCGGTCGAATTCCGGCACGCCGCTCACCGGCCCGATGCGCACACGGTAGAGGCGACTGCGTGTCTCGGGCGGCCCGAGCACGAACGCGCCTGCGAGGCCCGCGGCATGCAGTCGCGCGAGCACGCGAGCGGCGTTGCGCTGGACCGCGAATGCTCCCGCCTGCACATAGAGCGGCGGGGGCGGATGCTGCGTCGCGCGGGTGAGGACATCGGGGTTGCCCGGTGTGATGGCGCGGACCTCGACGAGCGCAGTGCCGGTGGCCAGCATCCCGAGCTTCGCGGCGGCAACGTATGACAAATCGATCAGCCGGTTGGCGACGAACGGGCCGCGGTCGTCGACTTTTACGATGACGCTGCGGCCGTTCCCGAGGTTGGTCACGCGCACATAGCAGGGCAGCGGCAGAGTCTTGTGCGCTGCCGTCATGGCGTACATGTTGTAGCGATCACCATCGGCGGTTTTCAGTCCGTTGAAGTTCGGGCCGTACCAGGAGGCCACGCCGGTGGCCTCGTAGCCGGCGGCCGTGGCCAGCACGTAGTAGCGCCTGCCGTCCACCTCATAGGAGGATGGATTGCCGCGCGGAGCGCGCGGCAGAAGGCGAGGCACGGCATCGTGGATCGCGCCGAGATGGCGCGGCAGGGGCGGCAGTCCGGCGGGCACCGGCTCGCGGTGTCGCGTGCTCGCGCAGCCGGCGAGGAGCGCGGCCAGGGACATCGGCAAGAGAAGGCCCCAGCACGCCCTACCGGCCGAAGTGGCGGCCCTCACGTGCCGCGCTCATCGGGCGGATGGCGTCGCGCGGTCCGCATTGCCATTCGCTGGCGCGGCGGGGGCGCGCGCCGATGCCGGGTCCGGGCTCGCCGGGGTGAGCCGCAGGGCGATCGCCCGCGCCAGCTCATCGATCGCCATCGCGTACAGGGCGCTGTGGTTGTAGCGGGTGAGCGCGTGGAAGTTGTTGAAGCCGACGCGGTAGCTCGGGCCGCCCTGCTCCTGGGCGAGGAGGAGGACGACGCGCGTGCCATCGGGCGCATCGCTTTCGACCCGCACACCCTGCGCGCTCAGGCCCCCGATGGTCTGATCGAGGGACAGATCGTTCGGATCGACGTGGAACGTGGCGCCCGGCTCGATGCTGACGTCGGCCAGTACCGGTCCTCCCGGCTGCCAGCCGCATTCGTGCAGGAAGCGCGCGACCCACAGGAAGATGTCGTTCCAGTCGGAGAACAGGTTGAGCCGGGCCTGGCCGCCGCGATCGATCGCATACCGCAGGTACGCCGAGGGCATGAACTGCAGCGGCCCCATGGCGCCGGCGTAGGAGCCCTTGACGGAGAGCGGATCGAGCTTCTCGCGGTGGGCGAGCACCAGGAACTGCTCGAGCTCGCGGCCGAAGAAGCGGCTGCGGGGCGGATAATCGAAAGTGAGCGTCGCGAGCGCATCGACCACCCGGTAGGAGCCGGTGATGCGCCCGTAATTGCTCTCCGCGCCGAGGATTGCGACGATGTACTGGGGCGGCACGCCCTCCTCGGCGCTCACCCGCTCGAGCGCGTCGCGGTGCTCGCGCCAGAACTCGACCCCGTCCGTGACGCGCCGGTCCGTGACGAAGATCCGACGGTACTGCCACCATTGCAGCACCTGCTCGACCGGGTGGCTGATCGCCTGGATGATCCTCGGCTGCGGGCGCGCCTGCATCAGCACCTCGAGGGTCGCTTTGCGGTCGAGCCCGTCCCTTTGCGCCACCTGTGCGGCGAACTTCTCGATCTGCGCGCGGGGAAATGACGAGCCGGCTTGCGCCGCCGCCGCCTGCGCGCCGATGCCGCCCATTGCCGCGGCGGAGACTGCGATGAGCATCAGCGTTGGAATGGTTCGCGACATTTTAAGAGCCCATGAGTTTGCGGTGGGCGTGGAGTGACATGAGAATACCGAACCCGGCGAGCATGGTCACCACGGAACTGCCGCCGTAACTGACGAGCGGTAGCGGAACGCCGACGACCGGAACCAGACCCGTGACCATGCCGGCGTTGATGAAGACGTACACGAAGAACGTGAGCGCGGTGCTGCCGGCGAGCAGCCGCGAGAACGTGTCCGGGCACTGGTCCGCCAGGTAGAGCGAGCGGCCGATGACGAAGGAGTAGAGCAGCAGCAGCAGGGTGAGTCCGAGCAGGCCGAACTCCTCGCCGATCACCGCGAAGACGAAATCGGTCGTGCGCTCCGGCAGGAAGTCGAGCTGAGCCTGGCTGCCGGCCATCCAGCCCTTGCCGAACACACCGCCGGAGCCGATGGCGATCTGCGATTGGATGATGTGGTAGCCGGCCCCGAGCGGGTCGGACTGGGGGTTGAGAAAGGTGAGCAGGCGCTCGCGCTGGTACCCGTGCATGAATCGCAGGCCGAACCACGCCGCGACCACGCCGATGAGCAGCAGGCCGACGATGACGCGTACCCTGAGTCCCGCGAAGAACGCGACCAGGGCCCCCGCGGCAGCGATGAGCGCCGCGGTGCCGAGATCGGGTTCCTTGGCGACCAATCCGACCGGCACCAGGATGATGACGCCGAGGATGAGCAACGTCGGCCATTTCGGCGGCAGCGGCCGCTCGTGCAGATACCAGGCGCACATCATGGGAACGGCGAGCTTCATCAGCTCAGACGGCTGGAAGCGGACGGGACCGACGCTCAACCAACGCTTGGCGCCGAGGTGCACGTGGCCGACCACTTCCACGGCGAGCAGCAGACCGATGCCGACGAAATACAGCCAGGGAGAGACGCGGCGCAGGAAGTTGGGACTGACGCGTGCAAGCGCCAGCATGATCGCCGTGCCCAGCACCAGGCGCATGAGCGTCCGGACCTCCATGCTCACGCTTTCAGCCGAGGCGCTGTAGAGCACCACCAGGCCGTAGGTCGCGGTGAGACCGAGCGCCATCACGAGGGGGCCGTCGATCTTCAGCGCGAGCAGCACGCGCGCCGCTCCGCCGAGGGTACGGCGCGTGCGCGACTCGGAGCTGATTTCTTCGTAGATCATGGGCTGGCTTCTGCGATTTGCTGCTGCAACGGCGTCGGCTTTGCGACACCCGGGGCGAGCCGCGGCGGGATGTCGCGCGGCTCCGAGAATCGCGCTCTCCCCGGATGCGGCAGGAGCTTGCCGTTGGGCCCGAGAAGATAGGCGTCCATGATCTTGCGGGCGATCGGCGCGGCGGCGATGTCTCCCCAGCCGGCATGCTCGACCAGCACCGCGACCGCGATGCGCGGCGCCTCGGCGGGCGCGAATGCGATGAACCAGGCATCGTCACGCAAGCGCTCCAGCGTCTTTTGCTTGCCGTACTCCCGCTCGTTGGCGGCGCCCTTGGCATTCTCGGCAACCACCTGCGCCGTGCCGGTCTTGCCCGCGATGGCGTAGGGGCTGCCTCGCATCTGCCAATACGCCGTGCCGCGCGGATTGCTGGTCACGCCGACCATCGCATCGTCGACCACTTTCCAGGAAGCCGGGCTGATCATCGTGAGATCGCCGTCGAGCCGCGGGCGCTTCCAGTGGATCTTTCCGGTGCGCGGATCGCGCAGGCCCGTCACCAGGCGGGGCGCGAACGCCAGGCCGCGTGTGGCGAGGATCGCGGTGTAGTGCGCCAGCTGCAGCGGTGTGACCAGAAAGTATCCCTGGCCGATGCCGAGGATGACCGTATCGCCCGGGAACCACACGCGCTGGGCGGGGTCGCGGAAATGGCTGGCTTTCCACGCCCGCGAGGGCGACAGGCCCGACTGCTCACCCGGGATGTCGATGCCGGTCGGCCGTCCGAAACCCAAGTTCGGCAGCCATGCGCCGATGCGATCGATGCCCATCTCGTGGGCGAGGCGGTAGAAATAGACATCACAGGACACGATGATGGCCTGGGCGAGATCCACCGAGCCGCAGTTCTCGTGCATGGCGTTGTGGTAAAGATGCCGGCTCCCGGGCAGGTGATAGGCCCAAGGGGAGTACACCGGCAACTGGGGGTCGACCACCCCGTCGGTGAGCGCCCCGAGCGCGAGGGCCGGCTTGATCGTGGAGCCCGAAGGAAGCTGCGCGCGCAGCGCGCGGTTGAAGAGCGGCCGCTGCGGATCGTCCATGAGGGCGCGGTACTGCTGCTCGCTGATGCCGCGGGCGAAGAGGTTGGGATCGAAGGAGGGCGAGCTCGCGAGCGCGATGATGTTGCCGTTCCAGGGGTCGAGCGCCACCACCGCTCCCGGGCGCCCGCCGAGCAGTTGCTCCGCCACTCTCTGAACCTTCAGATCGAGCGACAGGATCATATCCTCGCCCGGAACGGGCGCTTTCGTCTCGAGGTCCTTCGCGAAAACTCCCGGGCGCTGAACGGGCCGGCCATTCGCGTCGACCAGGAACTGGCGGTAGCCGTTGGTGCCGTGCAGCTGCTTCTCGTAGGCGGCCTCGACGCCGGTCTTGCCGATCACCGCCGTGCCGGCGTAGGCGGCGGCATTGATGTGCTTCAGATCCTGCGCGTTGATCGTGCCGACGTAGCCGATCGCGTCCACGGCCAGCGGGCCGTCCGGATACCAGCGGGCCTGCCGCGGCTTGATGTCGATACCGGGAAACTCGTAGCGGTGGACCGCGAATCGCGCCACTTGGTCTTCCGAGAGGTGCAGCTTGATCGGCACGCTGTCGAAACTCCGACGCGAGCGGATGGTGCGCAACAGATCCGGGATGTCCTCCGCCTGCAGGAGCCCCAGCTTCGCCAGCCGCTCGAGCGAGCTCTCGAGCTTCGGCACCTCGTCGGGAACCAGCTCGAGCTGGAAGGTCGGCTGGTTGGAGGCGATCACCTCGCCGTAGCGGTCCATGATGAGCCCGCGCGCCGCGGGAATCGGCTCCGTGCGGACCCGATTCTCCTGCGACAGCGCGGAGTAGTAGTCGTGACGCCTCACCTGGAGCAGGTACAGCCGGCCGAGCAGCGCGAGCAGCAGCAGTACCATCGCCGCGCTCGCGAACAGCGCGCGGCGATCGAAGATCCGCTGCTCTCGCCACAGGTCCTTGATGCGGACGGGAGACATCCGTCAGCGGCTCACGTTCGAGGGCGATAGCTGCGTGCCAGGATCGCTGCCGCCGCCGGCCAGACCAGTGCGCCGGTGAGCGTGGGCACCCAACGCAGCGGCGTCGTCAGCGGGTGGCCGCTCCAGCCGTCGATGGCGAAGAGCACGAACTCGTAGATGACGAGCGCCGCGAATACGATCAGTGACTGCTGGAAGACCGGCTTCGAGCGGATTCTCTGGTGCTCGCGCACGCCAAGATAGGCGAGCAGCGCCAGGGCGAGCGCGTGCTCGCCGAGCACCGGACCCTCGATGGCGTCGAGCAGCAGGCCGCAGAACCAGCCGAGGGCGATGCCGCCGGCGCGCGGCGCCACGATCGACCAGTAGAGCACCGTCAGCGCGAGGAACCCGGGCCGGATGACCTCGAGCCACGAGGGCAGCGGCAGCAGCGTCAGGATGAGCGCGCCGGCGACGGTCTTCAGCATCGCGATGCGCGGGCTCGATGAGGTGCTCATCGGGGCGGCGGCCCACGCTTTCTTGCGGGTGCCGGCGCGGCACGCTGGGCGGCCGCGGCATTCGCCTCTGCGGCCGTCGGGGACTTCGCAGCTGCCGGCGGTGGCGGCGCCGGCTTCACGGGTACCGGCAGCGGCTGGATGGTGCGATCGCCGGAGGTCAGCTCGCCGTGGCTTATCTTCAAAGGCGCTGCCGGATTGTCGTGCCGGAACCAGATCAGCATGACGTTGCTGTCGGTTTGCAGGCGCGCGAACGGCGCGGCGCGCACGTGCGCCAGCGGCTGGACGGCATCACGGTGTACCTGCGTCACCCGCGCCACGGGATAGCCTGGCGGGAACACGCCTCCGAGGCCCGAAGTGACGAGGACATCGCCTACGCGCACATCGGCGTTGGCGGGCAGATAGGGCAGGGCGAGCGAGTTCGAATCGCCGGTTCCGACGGCAATCGTCCTGAGTCCCGTGCGCTGGATCTCCACGGGCAGCGCATGAGCCGGATCGGTGATGAGGATGACCTCGGCGCTCCACGGACCCACATACATCGTCTGGCCGACGACGCCCTGGTCGTCCAGGACGGCCTGATTGCCCGTAACGCCGTTCACGGAGCCGCGGTCGATCAGCACTCGCTGGCGCAGGCTGTCGAGCTGGATGTCGACGATGTCGGCCGGCAGCCAGCGCTGCGCGACCGGGGGCAGCGCCTTGCGCAGCCCGATGAGCGCGGCGTTCTCCCGCGCCAAGGCATCATAGCGCATGGATCGCAGCTCCAGATCGCGCAGGCGGGTGCGCAGCCGCTGATTCTCGGTCTCGAGCGCGTCGCGGTTCGCGAAGCTCTGCTGCACCCACCGCCATGCCGCCACCGGCGAGCTCACGGCGAGTTCCACTGGGTAAGTCGCTCCCTGCAGGAGGTAGTGCGCGCGCTGGAGCCAGTCGAACCGCTGGTCGAGGATCATGATCGCGACCGAGAGGATCGCGTACAGCGCGAAGCGGAAGCCGGGAGAGCCTCCTCGCCCCTGCAGCGGTCGACCCGACCCTGTCGCGAAGCCCGCCACTAACCTTTGAGCGCTCCCGCCGCTACTCGAGCCCGAAGTGACCGGGACCCATCTCGTCCATGAGCTCGAGGATCCGGCCGCCGCCGCGCGCCACGCAGGTCAGAGGATCATCGGCCACCACGACGGGCAGTCCCGTCTCCTCCGTGAGGAGCTTGTCGATGTCGCGCACCAGCGCCCCGCCGCCGGTGAGCACGATGCCGCGCTCCGCGACGTCCGCGCCGAGCTCCGGCGGAGTCTGCTCGAGCGCCTGCTTGACCGCGCTCACGATGTTCTGCAGCGGCTCCTGCAGCGCTTCCAGGATCTCGTTGCTGTTCAGCGTGAAGCTGCGGGGCACGCCCTCCGACAGGTTGCGGCCCTTCACCGAGAGCTCCCGCACCTGCTGGCCGGGGTAGGCCGAGCCGATCTCGATCTTGATGCGCTCGGCGGTCGCCTCGCCGATGAGGATGCCGTAATTGCGGCGCACGTAGTTCATGATCGCCTCGTCGAAGCGATCGCCGCCGATGCGCGCCGAGTTGGCGTACACGACGCCGTTCAGCGACAGTACGGCGACTTCCGAAGTGCCGCCGCCGATGTCGAGCACCATGGAGCCGCGCGCCTCGTGGACCGGCAGGCCCGCGCCGACCGCCGCGGCCATCGGCTCGCTGACGATGGCGACGTTGCGCGCCCCTGCGCCCTCGGCGGACTCCCGGATCGCGCGCCGCTCCACCTGGGTGGAGCCGAACGGCACGCACACCAGCACGCGCGGCGAAGGCTTCAGCATCCGGTTGCCGTGCACCTTATTGATGAAGAACTGGAGCATCTTCTCCGTATAGGTGAAGTCGGCGATCACGCCGTCCTTCATGGGCCGCACCGCGGTGATGTGGCCCGGCGTACGGCCAAGCATGCTCTTGGCCTCGGCGCCGACGGCGACGATGATCTTGCCGCCGCGGGACGGCTCGTCCTGCACTGCGACCACCGAGGGCTCGTTGAGGACGATACCCTTGTCACGGACATAGATGAGAGTGTTGGCCGTCCCCAAATCGATCGACAGATCGCTGGAGAAATAGCCGCGCAAGCGTTTGAGCATGGAGCGTCCGAAGAAAGGAGAGGGCGGGGGACCCCCCGGAAAGTGGCGCGTAATCTAGCAACCGGGGGGACATTCAGCAAGGCAACATGTATGATTTTGGGCTGTTTTTCTCATTCGCCGTTTCCACCCATGTCCCTCACGCGCGCGCAGATCGAAAACATCGCCCACCTGGCCCGCCTCGAGCTCGAGCCTGCGGAGATCCCGGTCTACCAGGAGAGCCTGTCGCGGATTCTCGACCTGGTGGGAGACCTCGAGCGCGCCGACACCGCCGGCATCACTCCCATGGCCCATCCTTTGCCGGGTCTTACGCAGCGGCTGCGGCCGGATGAGGTTACGGAAGAGGATCGGCACGAGCTCTACCAGGCGTGCGCGCCCCAGGTCGCCGCAGGGCTCTACCTCGTCCCCAAGGTCATCGAATAGGCGCACTGCGACGTGATTCACAGGAATTCCCTCACCCAGCTCGCCGCGGGCCTGCGCGCCGGGAAGTTCTCCAGCGTCGAGCTCGTGCGCGCCTATCTCGCGCGCATCGAGGCCAGCCAGCCGGCGCTCAACGCCTTCATCTCCGTTACCGGGGCGCAAGCGCTCGAGGCCGCCCACGCCGCGGACCGGGACATCGCGGCCGGGCGCGGCGGAGCGCTCACCGGGGTGCCGATCGCGCACAAGGATCTGTTCTGCACGGCGGGGGTGCGCACCACCTGCGGCTCGCGCATGCTCGACAGCTTCGTGTCGCCATATGACGCCACTGTAGTTGCCAAGCTCAAGGCGGCCGGCGCCGTCACCCTGGGCAAGCTCAACATGGACGAGTTCGCGATGGGCTCCTCGAACGAGACCAGCTACTTCGGGCCGGTCAGGAACCCCTGGAACCCCGAATTCGTGCCCGGGGGCTCCTCGGGCGGATCCGCCGCGGCGGTGGCCGCGCGGCTGGTGCCCGCAGCGACCGCGACGGATACCGGCGGCTCGATCCGCCAGCCGGCCGCCCTCTGCGGCATCACCGGCATCAAGCCGACCTACGGACGTGTCTCGCGCTACGGCATGATCGCCTTCGCCTCGAGCCTCGATCAGGGCGGGGTCCTCACGACGAGCGCGCAGGATGCCGCTCTGATGTTGCGCGAGATGGCGGGGTTCGACCCCAAGGACTCGACCAGCGTCGATGCCCCGGTGCCGGATTACGTGGCCGAGCTCGAGGCGCCGCTCGCGGGGCTGAAAGTCGGTCTCATCAAGGAATTTCTGGATGAGGGGCTCGATCGCGAGAACGAGCGCCGCATTCGCGACGCGGTCGCGGTCCTCGAGCGGCTGGGCGCGAGCCTGTGCGAAGTCAGCCTGCCGAACCTGCCTCGCTCCGTTCCGGTCTATTACGTGGTCGCGCCTGCGGAGTGCTCATCGAATCTCGCGCGGTATGACGGCGTGCGCTTCGGCCATCGCTGCAAGGACCCGCGCGATCTGCAGGATCTTTACCGCCGCTCGCGCGGCGAGGGCTTCGGGGCCGAGGTCAAGCGCCGCATCATGACGGGCACCTATGTACTGTCGGCGGGCTACTACGACGCCTACTATCTCAAGGCGCAGCGGGTACGCCAGCTCATTGCGGCGGATTTCAAGCATGCTTTCGGCGAGGTCGACGTCCTCGTGGGCCCGACCAGCCCGACGGCCGCCTTTCGCGTCGGCGCCAAGACCGCCGATCCCATCACCATGTATCTCAACGATATCTACACCATTGGCGCCAATCTCGCCGGACTTCCGGCTCTGTCGGTCCCTTGCGGCTTCGTGGAGGGGCTCCCGGTCGGCCTGCAGATCGTGGGCCCGCATTTTGCCGAGGCGCGCATTCTCAATGTCGCGCACCGCTATCAGCTCGAGACCGACTGGCATCTGAAGGCGCCGGAGCGCTTCTCATGAGCGGCGCCGAGAGTTCGTGGGAAACGGTCATCGGGCTGGAGATCCACGCGCAGCTCGCGACCCGGTCCAAGATCTTCTCCGGGGCCTCGACGGCCTACGGCGCGCCGCCCAACGCCCAGGCGAGCCTCATCGATCTCGGCTTTCCGGGCGTTCTGCCGGTGCTGAACGGCGAGGCGGTGCGGATGGCCGTGCGGTTCGGCCTCGCGGTCGGCGCCCGCATCGCCCGCCAGTCGGTGTTCGCGCGCAAGAACTACTTCTATCCCGACCTGCCGAAGGGCTATCAGATCAGCCAGTACGAGCTGCCGATCGTGGCGCAGGGCGCTCTGGAGATCGTGCTCGACGACGGCCGTCGTAAGCGCATCGGCATCACGCGGGCGCATCTCGAGGAGGATGCGGGCAAGTCCCTGCACGAGGGCCTGGGCGGCCTCACGGGCGTGGACCTCAATCGCGCCGGCACGCCGCTCATCGAGATCGTCTCGGAGCCAGACCTGCGCTGCGCGAAGGAGGCCGTCGCCTACATGAAGAAGGTGCACACGCTGGTGCGCTATCTCGAGATCTGCGACGGCAACATGCAGGAAGGCTCGTTTCGCTGCGATGCCAACGTATCGGTGCGGCCGAAGGGATCGGAGAAGCTCGGCACCCGCGCGGAGATCAAGAACATCAACTCCTTCCGCTTCGTCGAGAAGGCGATCCAGTACGAGATCGGGCGCCAGATCGAGCTCATCGAGTCGGGCGGCAAAGTGGTGCAGGAAACGCGTCTCTACGACCCGGACAAGGACGAGACGCGCTCCATGCGCACCAAGGAGGAGGCGAACGATTATCGCTACTTCCCCGACCCCGACCTGCTGCCGCTCGTGCTCGGCGAGGAGCTGATCGAGCGGGTGCGCAAGGACCTGCCGGAGCTTCCCGACGAGAAGGCCGCCCGGTTCTCCTCGCAGTACGGGCTTTCGGCGTACGACGCCGGCGTGCTGACGGCGAGCCGTGATCTCGCCGACTACTATGAGGAAGTGGCGCGCGCCGTACCCGGCGAGCCCAAGCTCGCCGCCAACTGGGTGATGGGCGAGCTCGCCGCCGCGCTCAACAAGGAGAATCTCGAGTCGGGTTCGGGGAAGATGCCGGCGGCCCGCCTGGCGGGCCTGCTCGCGCGCATCGCCGATCAGACCATCTCCGGCAAGATCGCGAAGGAAGTCTTCGAGGCCATGTGGGCGGACGGCCAGAGCGCCGATGCCATCATCGAGTCGAAGGGTCTGAAGCAGATCACCGACAGCGGCGCCATCGAGCGCGCCATCGAGGAGGTGATGGCGAAGAATCCGGCGCAGCTCGCCGACTATCGCGCGGGCAAGGACAAGCTCTTCGGCTTCTTCGTGGGACAGGTGATGAAGGCGACACAGGGCAAGGCGAACCCGACGCAATTGAACGAACTGCTGAAGAAGAAGCTTCCCGGATAGGTGGGCCCACTTCCGGGTTGAGTAAAAGGCCCGCACGCCCCATTGTGCGGGGATGAATCCGCAAACCGCTTCCCGCGACGAGGTTCGTCGCTTCATCGTCGAGAACCGCCCGGTCCGCGGGCATTGGGTGCGCCTGGAAGGGGCGTGGCGCGAGCTGCGTGCCCACCGCGATTATCCGCAGCCGGTCCGCGAGCTCCTCGGCCAGGCGGTGGCCGCATCGGTTCTGCTTGCCGCTACGCTGAAGTTCCGTGGCCGGCTGACGCTGCAGCTGCAGGGAAATGGTGCGGTGAGCCTTCTCGTGGCGCAGTGCACCGATGATTACCGGCTGCGCGCGGTTGCTCGCTTCGATGAGGCGGCGGTCGCGGCGCTCCCGGCAGGCGGTGCTTCAGGCGAGACCTTTCGCCGCCTGGTGGGTGCCGACGGCCGCTTTGCTGTGACCGTGGAAGCGGACGAACGGAACACCCGTTATCAGGGCATCGTGCCCCTGAGCGGCGATTCTCTGGCAGCCTCCCTGGAGGCCTATTTTTCCAGGTCGGAACAGCTCCCGACCCGCGTGCTCCTTGCGGCTGACGGGGAGCGCGGCGGCGGTGTCCTGGTCCAGAAGCTGCCGCAGGACGCGGGCACGGACGAGTCTCAGATGACTGAGATCTGGAAGCAGGCGGAGCACGGCATCGAGGCGTTGAGCGCGGAGGAATTGCTGCACTGTCCCGTCGAGGAGCTGCTCGGCCGGGGCTTTGCCGCCCACGACATGCGGCTCTTCCGCGGCACCCCGGTTCAGTTCGAGTGCCGTTGCAGCCAGGGCCGCGTGACCAGTCTTCTGCGGGCGCTGGGGCCGGACGAGGTCCGCGACGTACTCCGGGAGCAGGGGGCGGTCACTGTCACATGTGAGTTCTGCCATCGTCCCTACCGTTTCGAGGAGGGTGATGTCGAGGCCCTCTTCGAGGATGGCCCCGATATGGGGGGCAATTCGACCGCCGTCCATTGATATTGACTCATATGCGTAACAATTAGTGGGGTCTTTGCGCCGAAGCCGGATTCGTGTATCTTGCAATTAAAGAGTTGTGCAAGTCTTTATTTCGCAAGTGACCGCCCTTTCGCATGATCTCCTCGTGACCTGGCTGCGAGCCGCCGGCGAGCCGACGCGGCTGCGGCTTCTCGCCCTCTGCGGAGCGCGAGAGCTCAGCGTCTCCGACATCGCGCAGATCGTGGGCCAGAGCGAGCCGCGGGTGTCGAGGCACCTCAAGATCCTTGGGGAGGCGGGCCTCATCGAGCGGGTGCGGCAGGGGCAATGGGTGCACTACGGCCTGACTCGCGACGGACCTGCCGCGGGATTCGTCCAGGGTCTGCTCGGGCAGCTCGATCGCGCCGATCCGCTGCTGGCGCGGGACCGGGAGCGGGCGCACGCGATGCAGGAGGGCGACCTGCATGCGGGGGCGCCTGCGGCTTCGCGGCTTGGCAGAGCGCTGCGAGGCTTCGTGGAATCGGCCGAGGCCGCAGCCTCCGTGGGCTCGGTGCTGCTCGTCGGCGCCGACCATCCGGAGCTCATCGAGACGGCGGCGGGAATGGGCACGGAGTGCGCCGTGCTCGCCTGCTCCAGGAGAGCCTCGCAGCTTGCGAAGGCGACCGCTGAGCGGGCGGGGCTTCACTGCCGCGTGCTCCTGGCGGCAGGCAGCGAAGTCCTCGGACCGCGGGACCTCGCACGCCTCGAGCGTACTTTCGATGCCGTGCTGCTCGATCGGCTGGGCACGCCCGATGAGGCCCTCGCCAGACTCTTCGCGGCGGCGCGGCGCGCGCTCTCGCCCGGCGGCCGGCTCTTTCTCTTCCAGCGCTACGAGTCGCTCGAGAGTCCGCGCGCGCGCGTCGTGGAGCATCCGCTCGCACGGCTGCGACGGCTTCTCGGCGAGGCCGGCCTGACTTGCGAGCGCATGAGTCCCATCGAGGCTGACGGCCAACACGTGCTGGCCGCCGTCGCCGCGCCGTCCGCGGCGCGACCGCGCGGGACGGCGAGCGCGGCATGAGTGACAGAACATCTGCCGAGCAAAACCGAACGTTCCAGACCGGAAACAACCATGCACCCTTACCCAACGCCGTATGTCACCCCAGGTCCACGATGCCCTGCACCCGGGAGGCGGCGCTTCCTTTCCAGCCTGACTGCCGCAGTCCGCGCGCCGAGGATCGGATGAAAGTATCCTTCGAGTTCTTCCCTCCAGGCGATGCGGCGATGGAGGCCACGCTCTGGGGCTCCGTGCAGCGTCTCGCCCCCCTGGCGCCGCACTTCGTCTCGGTAACCTATGGGGCCGACGGGTCCACGCGCGCCCGCACGCATCAGCTCGTGACCCGCATTCAACGAGAGACCGCGCTCGCCGGCGCGCCGCACCTGACTTGCGTCGGCGCCAGCCGCGGCGAGATCCTGGACATCGCGCGGCAGTATTGGGATCAGGGCGTCCGCCACATCGTCGCGCTGCGAGGCGATCCTCCCCAGGGCAGCGATCGGTATCAGCCGCACCCCGACGGCTTCGCCTATGCCGCGGACCTCGTGGCGGGCCTCAAGACGGTCGCCGACTTCGAGATCTCCGTCGCCGCCTATCCCGAGGTGCATCCGGAGGCGCCATCGCCGCAGTCCGATCTCGAGAATCTCAGGCGCAAGCTGGATGCCGGCGCCACACGCGCCATCACGCAGTTCTTTTACGACATCGGGGCATTTCTGCGCTTTCGCGACCGCTGCACCGCCGCCGGGATCGAGTCGCCCATCGTTCCGGGAATCCTGCCGATCACCCGCTTTCCGCAGGTATTGCGCATTGCCGCGCGCTGCGGCGCGAGCATCCCGGGCTGGCTGCAGGAGCGGTTTCACGGCCTTGACGAGGATCCGGAGACCCGGCGCCTCATCGCCGCCAGCGTCGCCATCGATCAGGTTCAGATGCTGCAGCGGCATGGCGTGCGCGAGTTTCACTTCTACACCCTGAACCGCGCGGAATTGACGTACGCAATCTGTCATGCGCTGGGAGTGCGCGCGGCCAGCCAGCCGCGTGCGGAGCTGGAAACCATGGGGGTCTCGGCATGAGCGGCTGTGGTCATGGTGCGCCCAAGGCCGACAGGCCGGGTCCCGCCGGCAGGGACACGCCGGCGCCGCGCGTGGCGGCCGCGCCTTTCGCGGTCACGCCGGCGGACGAGACGGGGCGGCAGGAGCGCATCGAGCGCCTGAAGCGCCTGCTCGATGAGCGGATCGTCCTGCTCGACGGCGCGATGGGCACCATGGTGCAGCAGCACCGGCTGGATGAGCGCGGCTACCGCGGCGAGCGATTCCGTGCGCACGGCCGCGACCTCAAGGGCAACAACGACATCCTGACGCTCACGCAGCCCGATGTCATCGCCGGCATCCACCGCTCCTATCTCGAGGCCGGTGCCGACATCATCGAGACCAACACGTTCAACTCCAACGCGGTATCCCAGGCCGACTACGGCGCCGAGGCCCTGGTACCGGAGCTGAACTACCGCGCCGCAAGGCTCGCCCGCGCGGCCGCGGACGATTACGCGAAATCGGCGGGGCGGCCCGCTTTCGTGGCGGGCGCGCTGGGACCGACCAGCCGCATGTGCTCCCTTTCGCCGGACGTGAACGATCCCGGCTACCGCAGCACGTCCTTCGATGAGCTCGCGGCGACTTACCTCGAATCCGCCCGCGCTCTCCTGCTGGGCGGCGTCGATCTGCTCCTCATCGAAACGGTGATCGATACTCTCAATGCGAAGGCGGCGATCTACGCCGCGCTGTCGCTGTTCGATGAGATCGGCATCGAAGTGCCGATCATCGTCTCGGGCACCATCACCGATGCCTCCGGCCGGATTCTCTCGGGTCAGACCACCGAGGCGTTCTGGAACTCGATCCGGCATGCGCGACCGCTCGCGGTCGGGCTGAACTGCGCGCTCGGCGGCCGGCAGCTGCGCCCGTACATCCACGAGCTCTCGAGGGTCGCGGATACCCGTGTCTGCGCGTATCCGAACGCGGGCCTGCCGAACGCCTTCGGCGAGTACGACGAGGCGCCGGAGGAGACCGCGCAGATCCTGCGCGAATATGCGGCCTCGGGCCTGGTCAACATCCTGGGCGGCTGCTGCGGCACCACACCGGAGCACATCCGGCTGCTGCGACAGGGACTGGGAGGATTGGCGCCGCGAACGGCTCCGGCGCTCGCCGCGAAGACGCGGCTCGCCGGCCTCGAGCCGGTCACGATCGACGAGGACTCTCTCTTCGTCAACGTCGGCGAGCGTACCAACGTGACGGGCTCGGCCCGGTTCCGCAAGCTCATCGAGGCGGGCGACTACGCGGCCGCGCTCGAAGTGGCGCGGCAGCAGGTCGCGAGCGGCGCGCAGCTGATCGACATCAACATGGACGAGGGCATGCTGGATTCCGAGGCGGCGATGGTGCGTTTCCTGCATCTCATCGCCGCCGAGCCCGATATCGCCCGGGTGCCCGTGATGCTCGATTCCTCCAAGTGGAGCATTCTCGAGGCGGGATTGAAGTGCCTCCAGGGCAAGGGCGTCGTCAACTCCATCAGCCTGAAGGAGGGCGAGCAGGTCTTCCTCGAGCACGCCCGCAAAGTGCGCCGCTACGGCGCGGCGGCGGTGGTCATGGCCTTCGACGAGCAGGGGCAGGCCGATACGGTCGAGCGCCGGGTGGCGATCTGCGAGCGCGCCTATCGGCTGCTGACGCGAGAGGGCTTTGCGCCCGATGACATCATCTTCGATCCCAACATCTTCGCCGTGGCCACGGGCATCGAGGAGCACAATGGCTACGCGCTGGCCTTCATCGAAGCGACCCGGCGGATCAAGCGCGAGCTGCCGCATGCGCTGGTGAGCGGCGGCGTCAGCAACGTCTCCTTCTCCTTCCGGGGCAACGACCTGATGCGCGAGGCGATGCACTCGGTGTTTCTCTTTCATGCGATCGCCGCCGGCATGGACATGGGCATCGTCAACGCCGGTCAGCTGGCGATTTACGCGGAGATCGCACCGGAACTGCGCGACGCAGTCGAGGACGTCGTCCTCAACAGGCGGCCCGATGCCACGGAGCGGCTGCTTGAAATCGCCGCGCGCTACAAGGGCGAGGGCGGCGCGAAGCGCAAGGAGGACCTCGCGTGGCGATCGCTGCCGGTCGCCAAGCGGTTGGAGCACGCGCTGGTGAAGGGCATCGATGATTTCGTCATCGAGGACACCGAGGAGGCGCGTCTCGCCTCCGAGCACCCGCTGCAGGTGATCGAGGGCCCGCTGATGGACGGCATGAACATCGTCGGCGATTTGTTCGGCGCCGGCAAGATGTTCCTGCCGCAGGTGGTCAAAAGCGCGCGCGTCATGAAGCGCGCCGTGGCGCATCTCATCCCCTACATCGAGCAGAGCAAGGGCGGTGCCGGCGGCCGCCGAACCAATGGCCGCGTCGTGATCGCGACCGTCAAGGGCGACGTACATGACATCGGCAAGAACATCGTCGGGGTCGTGCTGCAGTGCAACAACTTCGAGGTCATCGATCTCGGCGTCATGGTGCCTTGCGAGAAGATCCTCGAGACCGCCCGGCGCGAGAACGCCGATTTCATCGGCCTCTCCGGGCTGATCACCCCCTCCCTCGATGAGATGGTGAATGTCGCCCGCGAGATGCAGCGGCAGGGCTTCGAGCTGCCGCTGCTCATCGGCGGCGCCACCACTTCGCCCGCCCACACCTCGGTGAAGATCGCGCCGCAGTACCGGTCGGCGGTCATTTACGTGAAGGATGCCTCGCGTTCCGTGGGCATCTGTCAGACGCTGACCAATCCGGCGCAGCGCGCCGCGTTCGTCGGGAAAATCGGCGAGGAGCACGAGCGCCGGCGCGAGCAGCACGCCGGCAGGAAGGTGAAGGCTCCGGAGCTCAGCATCGCGCAGGCGAGGGCCGACAGGCGCCGTATCGAGTGGGGGGCGCGCGCGCCGTTCGCACCGCGCGTCCCGGGCGTACGCAGCTTCCAGAAGTACCCGCTCGGCGAGCTCCTCGGCTACGTCGACTGGATGCCGTTCTTCAACGCCTGGGAGTTCACCGGCAAGTTTCCGGACGTGCTCACCGACCCGAAGGTCGGTGAGGCGGCGAGCAATCTCTACGCCGATGCGCGCAGCATGTTGAAGCAGCTCATCGCCGAGAGCTGGCTGGAGGCGCGGGCCGTCATCGGCCTGTTCCCCGCGAACGCGGTAGGAGATGACGTGGAGGTCTACGCCGACGAGGAGCGCGGGCAGCCGCTCGCGACGCTCTGCTTCCTGCGCCAGCAGAAGGGCAAGCCGCCGGGTCAGCCGCACGAGTGCCTGGCCGATTACATCGCGCCGAAGTCGAGCGGCGTGCGCGATTACATAGGCGCGTTCGCCGTCACTGCGGGAATCGGCATCGAGCAGCACATCGCGCGCTTCGAGCGCGCCCACGACGACTATTCCAGCATCATGTTGAAGGCCCTGGCCGATCGCCTCGCCGAGGCCGCGGCCGAGCACTTCCACGAGCGGGTGCGGCGGGAGCTCTGGGGCTACACCGCGGAGGAGTCCCTCACCAACGAGCAGCTCGTCCGCGAGGATTATCTCGGCATCCGCCCGGCGCCGGGTTATCCGGCGTGCCCCGATCACACGGAGAAGGCCAAGCTCTGGCGGTTGCTCGATGTCGAGCGGTGCGCCGGGATATCCCTGACCGAGTCCTTCGCCATGTACCCGACGGCCGCCGTGAGCGGCTGGTATCTGGCACATCCGGAGGCGCGCTACTTCGCGGTCGGCAAGATCGCCCGCGATCAGGTGGAGGATTACGCGCGCCGCAAAGGCCTTACCGTGGAGGAGGCCGAGAAGTGGCTCGCGCCCAATCTCGGGTACGAGCATGGTTGAAGCCACCTGTGGCTGCAGGGTACATCCCTGGTGCTGCGGGACGGGCCCTGCGCGCGGCAGCGCCGCCAGCGCCTGATGCGCGGTGGACCGCCTACGGCTGGGGTCGGCTCGTCATCCTGCGAGCCTCCAGATCGCCGAACAGGGCCAGGGTCAGCGCCGAGTAGAACGTCAGCCCGATCGCGAGGACGGCGAGAATCGCGGCGGAGGTGATGGCACGCGTGACCGGCGCATCGCTGGCCCCGCTGCCGGAAAACGTCATGGCGGCAACGGTGGCCATCAGGAACCAGAGTGTCAGCATGACCGCCGAGCCGACGAGGTAGGCTCCGGCCACCCGCCACCAGTTGCCGTGCACGAGCCTGAAGCTGTAGGCAAGACTCGCCAGCACCCCCTTGCGTGCGAGCACCAGCGCCGGCAGCGAAAGGGACAGGGCTATGGAGACATAGATGGCGGGCGCGAGCATCACGGCGATTCCCGCAGTGCGGTACGGCGGAGCGAGCGCGAGCGCCGGCAGCACGAACACGGCGGCCGCGGCGCCGCCGAGCAGCGCGATGGCCGCGATGGCGGGTGCCCGCTTCAGCGCATCGAGGAGGTCGGCGAAGCCCGCCGCCGGGCGGCCCGCCGCGATGGCGGACTGGCGGCGCAGCAGCGCCATCCAGAGGATCACCGCGATCAGAGTGCCCACGCCGTACAGCGTGACGCCGATCGGGTCGTTGCTGTCGAGGACGGGCATTCGGCCGCGCGCGAGATAGTAGAACGTCGATAGCTGTCCGGCGATGATGGCAAGCGTGGCGTACGGCATACACTTGCCCAACGACAGACGGAATATCTGCAGCACGGCATCGAGCAACTCCCCGAAAGAGCGGGGCCTGAGCGGCGGGTAGAGAGCATTTGGCATGGCGGCATATTAGCTTCACGATGACTTCGACGGCTATCCAATCCGGGACCCTGACGGTCGGCGAGCTGCTTTCGGCGGCAGTGCAGCGTCTGCAGAAGGCCCTCGGCGCTCGCGATCCGGCCGCTACGCCCGGCCTCGATGCGGAGCTGCTCCTGGCGCATGCTCTGGATGCCGGTCGTTCGCGGCTGCGGTCCCATCCGCAGGAGGTTCCCAGCGCCGATGCCGCGGCGCACTTCCTGGCTCTCATCGAGAGGCGCGCCGCGGGCGAGCCCGTGGCCTACATCCTCGGGCGCAAGGGCTTCTGGACTCTCGAGCTCCGCGTCAGCTACGCCGTTCTCATCCCGCGTCCCGAAACGGAGCTGCTCGTGGAGCGGGCGCTTGCTCTGGGTCCGCACGGCGAGGCAAGCGTTGCGGACCTCGGCACCGGCTCTGGCGCGATTGCCCTGTCACTGGCGAGCGCCAGACCGCAGTGGCGGATCGTTGCGACCGACCTTTCCGCTGAAGCGCTCGCGGTCGCGCGTGCCAATGCCGCTGCGCTCGGTCTCGAGCGCGTCGAGATGATCCAGGGCGACTGGCTGGCCTGCCTGCCGGAACGCAGGTTCCGTCTGCTGCTGAGCAATCCGCCTTACGTGGCCGCCGACGACCCGGCGCTCAGCCAGCCGGAGCTGATGCATGAGCCCCGACTCGCGCTGGCGGCGGCCGAGGACGGCCTTTCCGCGTTGCGCAGGATCATCGAGACGGCTCCCGATCACCTCGAGCCCGGCGGCTGGCTGCTGCTCGAGCATGGCGCCGATCAGGCCGCCGCGGTCGCGGGAGCGCTTGTGGCCCGCGGCTTCGCTCAAGTACGCTCGCACCGCGATCTCGCCGGGCGCGAGCGCATGACGGAGGGCCAATGGCCGACAACACATCCTTGATTCGATTCGAGACCTCGCACGGCGCTTTCACGGTGGAGCTCTTCGCGAAAGAGGCGCCGGTCACCGTGGAGAATTTCCTGCGCTACGTCGATGAGCAGCATTTCGACGGCAGCATCTTCCACCGCATCGTGCCGGGATTCGTGATCCAGGGCGGCGGGCTCGATGCGCAGTTTCACAACAAGCGGACGCACGCGCCGATCCGCAACGAGGCGAAGAATGGCCTGAAGAACCTGCGCGGCACGCTCTCCATGGCGCGTACCGGCGAGGTCGACAGCGCCACCTCGCAATTCTTCGTGAATCTCTCCGACAACGCCTTCCTCGATCACAGCGCACGCGATTTCGGCTACGCCGTCTTCGGACGTGTCACGGAGGGCATGGACGTCATCGACAAGATCGCGGCGGTCAAGACCGGACGCCGGCAGGGCTATCAGGACTCGCCGCTCGAGGACGTGATCATCACCTCTGCCCGCCGTTCGGACCCGCAGGCGCAGTAGCGCGACATCGTGGCACGCGGGCGAGCCGGTGCCTTTCAGCGAGGACACTCAACGTGTCCTCGCTCCGGCGAGCGCCCGCGCACGGATGCGCGGGCCGGGGGCCCCGCCGCCAGGGATGGCCAGTGGCAAGGCCTCGATCCGCCATGAAGGTGCGCAAGTCCTCCTTCTCTCTACGCCGCTTGATTGTGGCGGTGATCCTGGCGTGGCTCGGCGTGACGGTCGTGCCGGTGCTGCTGCTGCGCTGGATACGGCCGGTCACCAGCGCTTTCATGCTCGAGGCCCGCATCGAGGCCCTGCGCGCGGGCGAGAAGAGCTATCACACGGACTACCGCTGGGTGAGTCTCGAGCGCATCTCGCCGCAGGCCGCGATCGCGGTGATCGCCTCCGAGGACCAGACCTTTCCGTACAACTACGGATTCGATTTCCGCTCGATTCGCAGCGCGGTGCGCGCGGCGGACCACGGCGCCCGGCTGCGCGGCGCGAGCACGATCTCGCAGCAGGTGGCGAGGAACCTCTTTCTCTGGCCGAGCCGCAGCTGGGTTCGCAAGGGCATCGAGGCGTACTTCACCGTGTTGCTCGAAGTGCTCTGGCCGAAGGAGCGGAT
The DNA here is from genome assembly GCA_019352035.1 of Pseudomonadota bacterium. GTDB lineage: Bacteria > Pseudomonadota > Gammaproteobacteria > Steroidobacterales > Steroidobacteraceae > 13-2-20CM-66-19. The sequence continues at coordinate 185,323 of JABBNZ010000001.1, forward strand.
CCTGGAGGTCTATCTCAATGTCGCGCAGTTCGGGCGCGGCATCTACGGCGTCGAGGCGGCGGCGCGCCGCTTCTATCACGAGCCGGCCGCCCGCCTGACGGCCGGCCAGGCGGCGCTCCTCGCGGCCGTGCTGCCGGACCCGGTCCACTGGCACGTCGAGCGGCCGTCGCGCTTCGTGGCGTGGAAGCGGCAATGGATCCTCACGCAGATGCGCAATCTCGGCGGCACGGCCTACCTTCGGGAAGTCAGACAAGGTCCCTAGCGCCTCGGGAGCGGCCCGCGGTCCATGAGCCGCGGGTACGGCCATTGCGGGCCCCCCGTTGTCCCTTCCGGAGATGAAACCAACTCAATGACCGAGCGCGAACTGACCGCCGCGGACTGGCGGGGCTACTGCGAGGCGCAGTTTCCACAGGGAAGCTGGAGCTTCGACGACAATGTGCTGCGCGCGGTGGCGGCGGCCCCGCCAGTGGATCTCATCACACGCGAGCGCTTGCGCGACTTCACGCTCCATTTCGAGTGGCGATTGCCGCGCGGGGGCAACTCCGGCGTGCTCTATCGGGTCGGCGAGCAGCTCGGGCATTCGTGGCAGTCCGGACCCGAGATGCAGCTCCTCGATGACGAGCACCACCAGGATGGCGCCAATGCGCTCACTTCCTGCGGAGCGCTCTACGGCCTCATCGCCCCGTGGCACGATCAGCGCGACATCGCCAACGCATACCACGGCGGGCGGCTCATCGTGCAGGGCAGCAGAGTCGAGCACTGGATCGATGAGGTCCAGGTGCTCGGCTACGACCTCGGGAGCGAGGAGGTGCGGGAGCGGGTGGGGCGCAGCAAATTCCGCGAATATCCGCAGTTCGCGCGTCTGGAAGCAGGGCACATCGCTCTGCAGCACCATGGCACGGAAGCCTGGTTCCGCCGCATCCGGATCGAGACCTAGTTCATGCGCTGGAGCGATGCGCTGCGCAGTCCCCGCTGCGCGCAAAGCTCCGGGGCGGCCATCCGTAGCCGCCCGTGCGGCGCATGCGTCGCGCCGTGCCCGGCCCAGCGCGCCTCGAGGAAAAAGCATGGTCTTTGCTCGAGGCTGCGCCACCTGCGGCGGCGGGGCACATCCCTGTGCCCGGCGCGCGCCGAACGATAGGCAACCCGTCACTCAAGCTCGGCGAGGAGCTCCGCCTGGTGCTCCTGCTGCAGCGCATCGAGCAGCTCATCGAGATCGCCATCCATGACCTGCGCCAGCTTGTAGAGCGTGAGGTTGATCCGATGGTCGGTGACCCGGCCCTGCGGAAAGTTGTAGGTGCGGATGCGCTCGGAGCGGTCGCCGCTGCCGACCTGCAGGCGCCGCCTCTGCGCCTGCGCGCTGCGCTGCTTCTCCTCCTCCGCGGCGGTCAGCCGGGCACCGAGCAGCTTCATCGCGCGGGAGCGATTCTTGTGCTGCGAGCGCTCATCCTGACACTCCACCACGATGCCGGTCGGCAGGTGGGTGATGCGCACGGCGGAATCGGTCTTGTTGACGTGCTGTCCGCCGGCGCCCGAGGAGCGGTAGGTATCGACGCGCAGGTCGGCCGGATTGATCGGCACTTCCTCGATCTCGTCGAGCTCCGGCAGGATCGCGACGGTGCATGCCGAGGTATGGATGCGGCCCTGCGCCTCCGTCTGCGGGACCCGCTGCACCCGGTGAGTGCCGGATTCGAACTTCAGGCGTGAGAATGCCCCGCGGCCGGCGATGCGGCTGATGATCTCCTTGTAGCCGCCGTGCTCGCCCGGACTCTCGCTCAGCACCTCGCACGATAACCCTTTGGACTCGGCATAGCGGGAGTACATGCGAAACAGATCGCCCGCGAAGAGTGCAGCCTCGTCGCCGCCGGTGCCGGCGCGCACCTCCAGGTAGAGGCCTTTGTCATCGCGCGGATCCTTGGGGATCAGGAGCGATCGCAGCTCCGCTTCCGCCGCGGCGAGGCCCGTGCGCAGGCGCTCGACTTCCTCCTGGCCGAGAGACCGCATGTCCGCGTCCGGATCTGCGAGCATGTCGCGCACCGCCGCGAGGTCGCGCTCGAGCTCGTGGTAGTGCCGCAGGCGCACCGCGAGCGGCTCGAGGCGCGCGTACTCGACGGAGAGGTCCCGGAATTGCGGCGAGCCCCCGGCGATGTCGGCGGTGGTGAGCAGCCGGCCGACCTCCTCGAAGCGATCGGTGAGCTTCTCGAGCCGCTGGCGAATGGATTCCTTCATCGGATGGGTATTACAGAGATGGCGGCGCCCCGGGAAACGGCGCGCATTGTAGGCCATGCGCGCGGGGCGGGGAGGCTCTATAGTGGTGCGTGTGCGTCCCCTGATCAGCCCCCGCCGCATTCTCCTTCCCGCCCTCTGCGCAGCGGTCGCGGCGGGCTGCGCCACCGCGCCCGAGAAGCCGGCGCCGCCGTTGAAGCCGGACGCCGCCGCCCTGACCATCGTTGCGGAGATCGCCCTGCAGCGCGGCGATTGCAGGACGGCCTCCGAGACCTACGCGAAGGCGGCGCTACTGGCTTCCGCGCCGGTGGCGCAGCGGGCGAGCGAGGTCGGACTCGCCTGCGAGGACCTGCCTGCGGCCTGGACCTCCGTGCGACGCTGGCGCGAGCTCGCACCTCAGAGCCGGGAAGCTCAGGCGATGTACGCGACCGTTGCGCTGAAGCTCTATCGCATCGCCGATGCCCGCGCGGCCGTGAAGGCGTATTTCAATGAGACTGCGCCGCTGAAGGAAGGTCCGGGCGCCAAGAGCGCCGCCGGCGGCGACCGTGGACTGGCTGAGCTCGTCACTCTGCTGCTCGAGGAATGCGAGCCGCCGGAGGTGTTTGCAGCGCTGCACGGCGTGATCGACACGGCGGGGGCCCCGCCTGCGCGGCTGACCCTTCTCGGGGAGCTGGCGCTCGAAGCCTATGACGCCCGCGCGGCCCAAGGGTACGCGCTGCGCGCCGTGCGCAAGAGCCCGAAGGACTACCGGGCGAATCGCCTGCTCGCGCGAGCCTATGTGGTGCTGGGGGAGCCTGCCGAAGCGATCGCGGCGGCGCAAGCCTTGATGCGGGAGGAGCCGCAGCGGGGCATGTTCGAGCTGGCGGACCTCTACCAGGCGCTCGGCCGGGTCGAGGAAGCTCACCAGGAGCTCGAGCGGCTGCGTGCCAGCGACGCCCCGCGCACGGAGGTTGACCGGCGCCTAGCGGTGCTGGCGTTCGATTCCGGCGACCTGCGCGAGGCGCAGCAGAGGTTCGCCGCCCTCGCCGAGAGCGGCGGGGCGAATGAGAGCGCGCTGATGTATCTCTCGGACATCGCAGCCCGGGAAGGTGATGTCGATGCTGCGCTCGCCGGTTACGGCAAGCTCGCGGATTCCTCACTCGCCCTGCAGGCGCGCGAGAGGGCGGCGGCACTGCTGTTGGCTTCTCATCGCGAGGCCGCGGCGCTGGCGCTCTTCCAGGGATATGCGAGGCAGCATCCCGAGGATGTCATCGATCTGACGGTCGCGGAGGCGCAGGTTCTGGGCAGTCACGGCCGCGCCGCCGCGGCGCTGAAACTGCTGGATACCGCCCTGCGATCCCATCCCGAGCACCCGGCCCTGGAATACCAGCGCGCCATCGCCCTCGAGCAGGCCGGTCAGGTGAGTGAGGCCGTGCAGGCGCTGGAGCGGCTCCTCGCCCAACGGCCCGGCGATCCCACGGTGTTGAATGCGCTCGGGTTCACGCTCGCCGATCATCACCTGCAGCTGCCGCGGGCGCAGTCGCTGATCCGCCGCGCTCTCGCGCAGATGCCGGACAACCCCGCCGTGCTCGACAGCCTGGGCTGGGTGCGCCTGCGCCGCGGCGATGCGGCCGGCGCCGTGCCGCCGCTCGAGCGCGCGTACGGCATCAGCCACGATGCGCAGATCGCGGCGCACTGGGGCGAGGCGCTGTGGGCAACGGGCCGGCATGAGGCCGCGCGCAAGGTCTGGGCGGAGGCGCTGGCGCGCAATCCTGGCTCAAAATCGCTGCGGACGGTGGTCGCCCGCTTCATTCCGAATGCGAAATAACTTCCGATTCCTTCCTCCCGGGCTCCTGTGGGCCGGCGCGGTGCTGGTGTTGACGCTCGCGGGCTGTCAGACCGTGCCCGTCGCTCCGGCGCCGACGGTCGCATGGAGTGTCCGGCGCCCGGCTCTCCAGACTCTCAATCGGTTCGGCCTCAACGGACGCGTCGCGGTCGCCGTCGGCGACCAGGGGTTCGATGCGGGGCTTCGGTGGGCGCAGTCCGGCGCGATGACGCACCTCGCGCTCACCGGGCCGCTCGGTGCCGGGGGCGTGGAAATCACCGCGAATGGGGCGAATCTGAGCGTCATCACCTCGAGCGGCAAGCGCATGGGCAATGCCGCGGCGCGTGAAGAGCTCGAGGACAAGCTTGGCTTCGAGCCCCCGCTCGCGAGCATTCGCTACTGGGTTCTCGGCGTGCCGGATCCCGCCGCGCCCGCGTCCGTGCGGCTCGATGCCCAACAGCGTCTCACCGAGCTGACACAGGACGGATGGCGGGTCGAATACATCTCCTACATGTCCGTGGGCGCGGAATGGCTGCCGCGGCTGCTGACGCTGCGCCGGGCGGGAGTGCGTGTGCGGATGATCGTCGAGGCGTGGCAGCTTTGACTCGCGGCGAGACCTTGTGGCCGGCGCCGGCCAAGCTCAATCTCTTCCTCCACGTCACCGGCAGGCGCGCGGACGGTTACCATGAGCTGCAGACCGTCTTTCAGCTCATCGATCTATGCGATACCGTGGGCGTGGCGGCGCGCGAGGACGGCGCGATCGAACGTCCCGAGGGGCCGGCGGACGTGCCGCCGGAATCGGACCTCGTGGTCCGCGCGGCGCGCGCCCTGCAGGCGGCGACCGGGACGCGCCTGGGCGCGACACTGCGGGTGCGCAAGCGGATCCCGATGGGAGGGGGTCTCGGGGGCGGCAGCTCCGATGCGGCCACCACCCTGCTGGCGCTCAACTCGCTCTGGGGCTGCCGGCTCGGCCTCGATGAGCTGGCGCGGCTGGGGTTGCCTCTTGGTGCGGATGTGCCTGTATTCGTTAGGGGTTTTTCCGCCTGGGCGGAGGGGGTGGGCGAGCGGCTGACCCCCATCGAGCTGCCCGAGCGCTGGTTCGTGGTCATCCATCCGGGGGTCGGAGTGAGTACCCGGGACGTGTTCCAGAGCGCTGAATTGACACGAAATTCCCCCCTCATCACAATACGCGCCTTTTTCGAGGCCGGCGGTCGCAATGATTGCGAGCCGGTGGTGCGGGCGCGCTATGCCGAGGTGGCGTCGGCGCTCGACTGGCTGTCGGGATATGCTCCGGCGCGGCTGACGGGAACCGGCTCCTGTATCTTCGCGTCCTGCGCGACCGCGATCGAGGCGGAGCGCATCGCGGCGCGCGTACCGGAGGAGTGGACGAGCTTCGTGGCGCGGGGACTGGATATCTCACCGGCGCATCGTTCCCTGACGTAGTTGGATGTATCAGCTGCTGGGGTGTCGCCAAGTGGTAAGGCAGCGGGTTTTGATCCCGCCATTCGGAGGTTCGAATCCTTCCACCCCAGCCATTCATTTTGAGGCGACGGGCCTGAAGACTCTATGACGACGAGCGACACGCTGGCACTTTTTGCCGGCAATGCCAATCCGGCGCTGGCGACGGACATTGCGCGGCATCTGCAGACGCCGCTGGGGCGGGCCTATGTCGGCCGCTTCAGCGATGGCGAGGTGAACGTCGAGCTGATGGAGAACGTGCGCGGCCGCGACGTCTTCATCGTGCAGCCGACCTGCCCGCCCGCCAACGACACGCTGATGGAGCTGCTCGTCATGGTGGATGCATGCCGCCGCGCTTCCGCGGTGCGCATCACCGCGGTCGTACCGTATTTCGGCTACTCGCGGCAGGATCGCCGGCCCCGGGCGACCCGATCGGCGATCACGGCGAAGCTGGTGGCCAACATGATCGCGAGCGCCGGAGTGACCCGGCTGCTCACGATCGACCTGCATGCGGAGCAGGTCCAGGGTTTCTTCGACATCCCGGTCGACAACGTCTACGCCTCGCCGGTGCTGCTGGCCGACATCTGGCGCAACCACAGCATGGATGACCTGATCGTGGTCAGCCCTGATGTCGGTGGCGTGGTGCGCGCGCGCGCCCTGGCCAAGCGGCTGGACGATGCCGATCTGGCCATCATCGACAAGCGCCGGCCCAAGGCCAATGTCGCCACGGTGATGAACATCATCGGCGACGT
>JABBNZ010000076.1 GCA_019352035.1 Pseudomonadota bacterium
GTCCCTGCTCTGCGCAAAGCTCCGGGGCGTCCGTCCATGGCCACCCGCGCGACGCATGCGTCGCACCCTGCCCGGCCCAGCGCGTCTCGGTCAAAAAGCTTGGCTTTTGACCGAGGCTCCGCCACCTTCGGCGGCGGGGCGCATCCATATGCCTGGCTGGCGTTGGGCGGCTCATGGGTGCGGGTGGGTGGCGCGGTACATCATCATTGCAATGAAACCCAGGTAGAAGAACAGCACGACCGCCGTCACCACGAAAGTGGTGCGCCGGACGCGCTTGCGCCGCTCGAGATCGTCCTGTCGCATCGTTGCCTGCTGCATCGAGTTCGGCTGCTCCGGTGCCATCGTGCGCATCATGTGCAACCGGCGCTCCTCAGTGCTCCGCGCCGCGCGCGATCAGCGCCTCCGAGGGCGGCACCGTCCAGGAGTGGAATGGCGGCGGCGAGGGCAGCTCCCACTCTAGGCCGTGGGCGCCCTCCCAGGCCCTGTTGCCCTCGACCGGCTTGCCGGAGCGCACGCACTTCCACACGATGTACGGCAGCAGCAGCTGCGAGAGGCCGAAGGCGAAGCCGCCGATCGAGGAGACCTGGTTCCAGTCGGTGAACTGCACCGCGTAGTCCGGGGTGCGGCGCGGCATGCCTGCGAGTCCGAGGAAGTGCTGCGGGAAGAAGAGCACGTTGACGAAGATCGTCGACAGCCAGAAGTGCCACTTGGCGAGCGCCATGTCGTACATCCGGCCGCTCCACTTGGGCAGCCAGTAGTACACCGCGCCCATGATGGCGAACGCCGCGCCCGTGACCAGCACGTAATGGAAGTGCGCGACCACGAAGTAGGTGCCGTGATACTGGTAATCGGCCGGTACCAGCGCCAGCATCAGTCCCGAGAAACCGCCGATCGAGAAGAGGAACAGGAACGCCACCGCGAACAGCATCGGCGGCTCGAAGCTGAGCGAGCCCTTCCACATGGTCGCCGCCCAGTTGAAGACCTTCACGCCCGTCGGCACCGCGATCAGCATGGTGGAGAACATGAAGAAGAGCTGCGCCGACACCGGCAGGCCCACGGTGAACATGTGGTGCGCCCAGACGATGAACGACAGGAACGCGATCGAGGCGGTCGCGTACACCATCGCCTCGTAGCCGAACAGCGGCTTCCTGGAGAAGGTGGGGATGATCTCCGAGATCACGCCGAAGGCCGGCAGGATCATGATGTAGACCTCGGGATGTCCGAAGAACCAGAAGATGTGCTGGAACATCACCGGGTCGCCGCCGCCGGCGGCATTGAAGAAGCTAGTGCCGAAGAAATGATCGGTGAGCATCATGGTGACGGCGCCCGCCAGCACCGGCATCACGGCGATCAGCAGGAACGCCGTGATGAGCCAGGTCCACACGAACAGCGGCATCCGCAGCAGGGTCATCCCCGGGGCCCGCATGTTCATGATGGTGACGATGACGTTGATCGCTCCCAGGATCGAGGAGATGCCCATCAGGTGGATGGCGAAGATGAGCATCGGGAAGGAGTCGCCGAACTGCAGGGTGAGCGGCGGATACATCGTCCAGCCGCCGGCCGGGGCGCTGCCCGGGACGAAGAAAGTCGCGATCAGCAGGCTGAAGGCGAAGGGCAGGATCCAGAAGCTCAGGTTGTTCAGGCGCGGCAGCGCCATGTCGGGCGCCCCGATCTGCAGCGGGATCATCCAGTTGGCGAGCCCGACCCAGGCCGGCATGATGGCCCCGAAGATCATGATCAGCCCGTGCAGGGTCGTCAGGGAGTTGAATACCCCGGGATCGACCAGCTGCATCCCCGGCTCGAACAGCTCCGCGCGGATCACCATCGCGGCCGCGCCGCCGATGAAGAACATCACGCAGGAGGCGATGAGGTACATCGTGCCGATGTCTTTGTGATTCGTCGCGAACACCCAGCGGCGCCAGCCGTGCGGCATGTGCTCGTGATCGGCGTGTGCGATGGTCTCAACGTGAGGCTCGGCCATGTGAGGACCTCTTCAATGCTGCTGAACGGGCTCGTTCGAAAGGGGTGCGATTCTTCGGCTCAACCGGTCGGCTCCGCGACGGGGGCCTGCGTCGACGCCTGTTGCGCTGACAAGTTCACTCCCTGCTTCTGCTGCGCCTCCTCCTGCTTCAGCCAGGCGGCGAATTGCGCCGGCGAGACGGCGCGAACCACCACCGGCATGTACGCGTGGTCGCGGCCGCAGAGCTCGGTGCACTGGCCGCGGTAGGTCCCGGGCTTGTTCGGGTCCACCGTGAACGACACCTCGTTGATGAAGCCCGGGATGGCGTCCTTCTTGACGCCGAAGTCGGGCACCCACCAGGAGTGAATGACGTCCACCGAGGTGACGAGAAGGCGGATCTTGGTGCCGGTCGGCACCACGAGCGGATGATCCACGGTGAGCAGGTAATCCGGCACGGTGTCCGGGTTGATCCCGGAATCGAGCTGCCGAGCCCGGTCGCTGCGGTAGCCGAGCTTGGAGATGAAGCTCACCGGCGTGCCGACATACTGGTATTGCCAGCCCCACTGGAATCCCGTGATCCGGATGTTCAGCTGCGCGTGGGCGTTGTTGTTGATGCGTACCAGGATCCTCGCGGCCGGTAGCGCCATGCCTACGAGAATGATCACCGGGATCGCGGTCCAGATGATCTCCACCTTGGTATTGTGGACCATGGTCACGTCCGCCACGGCGCCGCGCGAGCGGCGGTGGAAGATGAGCGACCAGGTCATCACGCCGAAGACCACGGCCGCGATGCCGACGCAGACCCAGAAGCCCATCATGTGAAGGCCGTAGATCTGGCGGCTGACGTTGGTCACGCCGCGCGGCATGTTGATGAGGCTCCAGCCTGATTGCGCGCGAGCGGCCGGTGCCGCCGCGGCGGCAAGCACAGCCAGCGCTACGCCGAGGATCCCGAGTCTTGCGCGATGCATCGTTATAGTGCCTTTCTCGCGCGGTCCCTGAAGTGAGGGCCCCCCCGCGCGATCCGCTAACCCGAAACAGAACCCGCCGCGCCCCCTACTCAGGCCCCATGGCCAGGGAGGGCGACTCGTTGATGCGGCCGATCAGGCGCTGGAGCCTGATCGCAAGTCCGCAACGCTCTTCCTCCGTGAGGAAACTCCCCAACTCGCACCGCCGTCCGTGTGACTCTATGGTCAGCCGGCTCGGATGCAGTGACGAGGCAGGACGACGCAGTTTAACCTGAGCCCAGTGCCGCGGGAACACGGTCCGCAGACAATTGGCGCGATCGTGCGATTCGACGCTGACGTCGGACTCGGTCAGTGTAATGATTTCGGTACGGTACCGGCGCGCCAGGCTGGCATGCAGTGCCCAGCCCACCAGGAGCATTTCCAGCCCGCAGAAAGGCAGAATGGGCCACATTCCCCGCAGCGCCAGCAGGCCCGCCAGGGTGAAGCAGAAGAAGCAAAGCCCCCCAAAGAAGAGCGCCGCCCCCTTGAGGGTGAGCGAGCAGTTCGGGCAGATGACGATGCGCACAGTATCCCGGGTCTGCTGCGGGGCCTCCATGATTCGCCGGCCGTGCGGCAATCGAGGCCGACCGAGCCGCCTCCCATGAGTAATGGACCGATGGTAGAGCGGCCTACGGGCCGGTTCAAGCGCACAGCTGGCTCACGGCTTCGTCCAGCCCGGGCGCGCCCTGCCCTTGCTCGAGAAAAGGGACGTGCGCGAGGGGTGCCTGGCCGAGCCGAGCGGTGAGCGTGGCGAGATTCTCGGCGGCCCGTTCGAAGTGCGGGTCGATGGCATTGGCGATCCAGCCGGCGAAGGCCGCGCCGCGGGTGCCGAGGGACTCGCGGCTGAGGAGCGCGTGATTGAGGCAGCCGAGGCGCAGGCCCACCACCAGGAGCACGGGCAGGGACAGCGCCGCCGCCAGATCGGCCATGGCGGCGGTGTCGCTGATGGGCGCGAGCCAGCCGCCTGCGCCCTCGACGATGACGCAGTCGGAGGCAGCGGCCAGGGTCGCGAAGCGAGAGCGAAGGAGCGCGAGCTCGATGGCGATGCCGGCTTCGCGGGCGGCAATGTGCGGGGAGATCGGCGGGGCGAAGCAGTAGGGGTTCACGACCTCGTAGGGGGCCGCCACGTTGGCGGCTGCCATCAGGGCGAGTGCGTCGCAGTTGCGCAGGCCTTCGGGCGTTGGGTCGGAGCCGGAGGCCACCGGCTTCATCACGGCGACTCGCACGCCGCGGGCGACGAGCGCGCGCGTCAGCGCGGCGGCAACGACGGTTTTGCCCACGCCGGTGTCGGTGCCGGTGACGAAGATGCTCTTCGGTCTCATGCCGCGCGCCTATTTCCTGCGGCCGATCCGGGACGGGGGGATTCTGACTTCGCCGCCGTGAACGGGGGCCGCCGGTCTTCCGTCGCTGCCCCAGGCGGCTCCATAAACGACCTCATACGTCGCCGGGAGTCTGCCGTCCTTGCGGAAGGACTCGTAGGCGGCAAGGACTCGCTGCAGGCGGTCGCGGCCGGCGAGGGAGCGGGCGCGTCCGGCGGTGGCGTTGCGGGCGCCGATGGATTTGAGGTCGCGCATGAGGCTCAGCGCGTCGTCATAGGTCACCTGGAGCCGGTCGACATCCAACACCGGCTCGAGGAGTCCGGCGCGCACGAGCGCATCGCCGACATCGTGCATGTCGAGGAACCGGTTGACGTGGTTGTAGCTGTCGACCCCGGCCCAGGCGCTGCGCAGCTCCTTGAGCGTGTCGGGGCCTAAGGTGCTGAAGAGGAAGCAGCCCTGAGGCTTGAGGACGCGGCGCACTTCCGCGAGCGTCTCGTCCAGCGGATCGCACCACTGCAGCATGAGGTTGCTGAAGACGATATCGACGCTTCCCGCCTCCAGAGGCAGGCGCGCGGCATCCGCGCAGACGCGCTCGAACCGGCGCAGGAAGCGCTGATGGCGAGCGGCCTCGCGCAGCATGCCGGGCGCCAGGTCGAGCGCGATCACGAGCGCGCGCCGATACCGGCTCTTGAGCTCGGCGGCGAGCCGCCCCGTGCCGGCGCCGAGGTCGAGGATGGCGCCGGGGCGAAAATCGAAGGGCTCGAGGCGGCTCAACAGCTCCTCGGCGACCCGTGACTGCAGCACGGCCGTGGCTTCATACGTCGGGCCTGCGCGATCGAACGCGGCGCGCACGCCGGCCTTGTCGAGCTCGAAGGTGTCTGCGGGGGGGCTCATGCTTGTGCGGGGCGCAGGAATTCGGTGAGGAGCGCGCTCACCTGGGGCAGGTGGGACAAAAAGGGCGCATGGGCCGCGCGCCGGATCTCGACGAAGCGCGCGTCTGCAAGTCCATCGGCTAGGGCCCGCGATGCGCCCGGCAGGGTCACGCGATCATATTGTCCGGCGATGACCAGCGCGGGTTGCGCGATTGCGCCGAGGAGCGGCCGCAAGTCGCCGTCGCGCAGCAACGTAAGGCCCCGGACCAATGCTTCCGGGCGAGCCTCGCCGTGGGCGAAGAGCGCCGCGCGCAGCCGTGCCAGCGCCGCTTCGCCGCCGGCGCTGCCGCGTACCTGAAGCTCGAGAAAGTCCCCGACGGTGCGACGGTAGTCGGTGCGCAGCCCGGCCTCCTGCTCCGCCAGCCGCTGTGGCGGAGCGCCGTACGGCCAATCGGGGCCGGCGCTGAGGCGCGGCGTCGCCGCAATCAACACCAGCCGGTCGATGGCCGCCGACTCGTGCGGCCCGGCGGCCGCGAGCTGCAAGGCGATCTGGCCACCGAGCGACCAGCCGAGCAGCGAATAGGTCCCGGCGATTTCCGACACTGCCTTGTGAACCTGGTCCGCCTGTCCTGCGAGGGAGGAGCGCCCGGGTAGCCAAGCACTGCGCCCATGTCCGGGCAGATCGACCGCGACGACGCGGAACCGGTCCGACAGTACATCGGCGAGTCCGTCCCACACCCGCAGGTTGAGCCCCCAGCCGTGCAGCAGAGCGAGAGTCGGACCGCTGCCGCGGACCTCGGTATGGAGGCCGCTCATGCGGGCACGCAGAGGCGACTCAGGCTCTCGACCAGCGCATCGACCTGATGCTCCTCATGGCCGGCCGTCAGTGTGACTCGCAGCCGCTCCTCGCCGACCGGAACCGTCGGCGAGCGGATCGCGACCACCCAGAAGCCGGCCTCGAGCAAGGCGTGCTGCGCCGCCAGCGCCGCGCGAGCACTGCCCAGCGGGATCGGCTGGATCGGCGTGACGGAATCGGCGAGCGGCACCCCGGCCTCCCGGGCCGCGGCGCGGAATCGGGCGGTGAGGGCCAGTGCGCGCTCGCGGCGCCAGGTCTCCTGTTGCGAGACTCGCAGCGCCGCCCGGGCGGCCGCGGCCACGGGCTGCGGCAGGGCCGTCGTGTAGATGTAGGATCGTGCGCGCTGGATGAGGAAGTCGATGAGGGCGCCCGTGCCGGCCACGAAAGCGCCGAAGGTGCCGAAGGCCTTGCCGAGCGTGCCGACGAGAACCGGCACTTGCTCGCAGCCGAGACCCGCGAGCTCGACAGCGCCCCGGCCGCTCCTGCCCAGCACGCCGATGCCGTGGGCATCATCCACGACGAGCCAGGCGTCATGGGCACGCGCGGCCTGCGAAAGGGCCGGGAGCGGCGCGACATCGCCATCCATGCTGAAGAGGCCGTCGGTCGCCAACACGGTCGTCCGGGGCTCGCCCTCCTCGAGCAGGCGGCGCGCCGCGCGGGCATCGCAGTGCGGATAGCGCCGGAACCGAGCGCCGGAAAGAAGGCCCGCGTCGATGAGTGATGCATGGCTCAGCCGGTCGAGCAGCACGGACTCGCCGCGGCTCGCGAGGGCGGTGACCACCCCCAGATTGGCCATATATCCTGTCGAGAAGAGAAGCGCGCGCTCACGCCCGGTAAAGGCGGCGAGCTCTTCCTCGAGAGCGGCGTGCTCGCGCCCGTGACCGCTGATGAGGTGCGAGGCGCCGCTGCCCGTGCCGCAGCGCCGCGCGCATTCCGTCATCGCGGCGGCGAGCGCCGGATGCCCGGCGAGGCCCAGGTAATCGTTGCTGCTGAAATCAACGAGCCGGCGCCCCTCGACGATCACATTCGCGTGGCTGTCCGGCCGCGGGTAGGCGTCCACGGTCGCGCGGCGACGCCGCAGATGCTGACGCTCGATTTCCTCGAGCGCCGGCTCAAGCGGCTGTCTCTTCATTGCGCATGGCAGGCGAGCCGCCCGCCTGCGTGGCTCTTTCAGGCTTGATGCCGAGCCGGGCGAGCAGGCTCCGGTCCCGCTCGACGTCCGGGTTGCCCGTCGTGAGCAGCTTCTCGCCGTAGAAGATCGAGTTGGCGCCGGCGAGGAAGCAGAGCGCCTGCAGCTCATCGCTCATCCCCTGGCGGCCCGCCGACAGCCGCACGTGCGCGCGCGGCATCATCAGGCGGGCAGCGGCGATGGTGCGCACGAAGTCGAGCGGATCGACGGGGACGGCGCCCTCGAGGGGCGTGCCCGGCACCTGCACGAGTTGATTGATGGGGACGCTCTCCGGGTGCTGCGGCAGATTGGCGAGCGTCATGAGGAGCCTGGCGCGGTCGCTCGAGGATTCGCCCATGCCGAGAATTCCGCCGCAACAGACTTTGAGGTCCGCGGCGCGGACCGCCTCCAGCGTATCCAGGCGGTCCTGGTAGGTGCGGGTCGTGATGATCTGGCCGTAGAACTCCGGCGAGGTGTCGAGATTGTGGTTGTAGTAGTCCAGCCCGGCATCCTTCAGCTCCCGCGCCTGCTCGGGCGCGAGCATGCCGAGGGTGGCGCAGGTCTCGAGCCCCAGGGCGCTGACCTCGCGCACCATCTGGGTGATGATCCGCAGCTCCCTGGCCTTGGGTGAGCGGTAGGCCGCGCCCATGCAGAACCGCGTCGCCCCGGCCTCCTTGGCGCGCACCGCGCGCTCGCGCACGGCCGCGACTTCCATCAGTTCCTCCCGCTCGAGCCCGGTGTCGTAGCGCACGCTCTGCGGGCAGTAGGCGCAGTCCTCGGGGCAGGCGCCGGTCTTGATCGACAGCAGCGTGCTCATCTGCACGGTGTTGGGCTCGTGATGCTCCCGGTGCACGCGCTGGGAGTGATAGAGCAGGTCCATGAGCGGCATGTCGAGCAGACTCGTGACCTCGGCGAGAGTCCAGTCGTGGCGAACGGTTCCGAGGGCGGACTGAGTCATGGGCGGTTCCGGGGTGGTCGCGACGACGGCATGTTCGCGGTCGCCGCCGTGAATGTCAACGCGATCGCGGCCGTATAGTATACATTTGCACGGTTTATGATCAACGCCGCAGCAGATGCACGATCAGCGCGGCACCCACCACCAGGGCGCCGATCACGGAGACGAACACGGCCGCGGCGGCGCAGTCCTTGACCACCCGGATCTGGGGGTGGAACTCCGGACTGAGATGATCGGCGAGGGCCTCGACCGCGGTGTTGAGCAGCTCCGTCGCGAGCACGCCCGCACTCGCCAGCGCCGTGGCCGCCCACCAGAGAGGGCCGGGGCGGAAGAACGCTAACACCGCCAGGACGAGCAGGAATACGAGCGCCTCGAAGCGCACGCTGCGCTCCGTCCGCAGGCCGTGCGCGATGCCCGCCAGTGCGAAGCCCATGCGATGCCAGAGAGGTTGATTCTTGTGCGGGCTCAACGCGTGTACACGTACTGCAGCAGAATGCCGGTGAAGATGGCGATGCCGACGTAGTTGTTGTTGAGGAAAGCCCGCAGGCAGGCTGCCGGCTCGCGCGCGCGGATCAGCCACTGCTGGTAGAGGAAGAGCAGGCCGGCCGCTGCGAGTCCCGCGTAGTACCAGCCGCCGAAATTCATGTCGCGCCCCGCCAGCACCAGCGCGAGCAGCATCATCGCCTGAAGGGCGCCGATCAACACCCGGTCCATGTCGGCGAACAGGATGGCGCTCGACTTGACCCCGATGGTGAGGTCATCCTCCCGGTCGACCATGGCGTAGATCGTGTCGTACACCGCCGCCCAGATGACCGCGGCGATGTAGAGCACCCAGGCGACGCGCGGCAGCGAGCCCCGTTGCGCGGCAAAGGCCATCAGGACGCTCCAGCCGCCGAAGGAGATCCCGAGATAGAGCTGCGGCAGCGGGAAGATCCGCTTCACGAACGGGTAGGACACGGTGAGGGCGGCGCCGATGAGCGCGAGCTTCACCGTGAATGCGTCGAGGCGGGTGACCAGCCACAGCGCGAGCGCGCCCAACAGGGCGAAGAGCACGAGCGCCTCCGTCGGCGAGACGCGGCGGGCGGCGAGCGGCCGCTCGCGAGTGCGCTTCACGTGGCAGTCGATGTCACGGTCGGCGAAATCGTTGATGATGCAGCCGGCGGCGCGCATGACGACCACGCCCAGCGCGAACACGATCAGTACCTTCTGATCCGGCCGGCCGGTGCCGGCGATCCAGAGCGCCCAGAGCGCCGGCCACAAGAGCAGCCACGTGCCGATCGGGCGGTCGAAGCGCGCCAGGCGGCCGTATTCCTCCAGGCGGCGGGCCAGGCGGTGGTAGAGAGGGGCCTCCGTGGGCCTATTGGGAAGGGGGAGGTCGGTGGTGGCTGTCGTGGTGCTCATCTGCAGTTATTTACCCCACTCGCGCGTATTGCTCGCCGCTGCCGATCCAGCGGGCCGCAAGTGCCGCGATATTATCCGGGTACTTCGCAATCAGCAGCTCCGCGGCCTCCTGCACGCGAGGCAGCAGGTCCGCATCGCGCATCAGGTCCGCGACGCGCAGCTGCGCCAGCCCCGTCTGTCGGGTGCCGAGAAGCTCGCCCGGGCCCCGCAGCTCGAGGTCGCGGCGGGCGATCTCGAACCCGTCGTTGCTTTCGCGGATGACCTGCAGGCGCTGCCGCGCGAGCGGCGAGAGCGGCGCCCGGTAAAGGAGCACGCAGGTGCTCGCCTCCGCGCCGCGCCCCACGCGGCCCCGCAGCTGGTGCAGCTGCGCCAGGCCCATGCGCTCGGCATTCTCGATGACCATGAGGGTGGCGTTGGGAACATCGACACCGACCTCGATGACGGTCGTCGCGACCAGCAGTTGGAGGCTGCCCGCCTTGAAGGCGAGCATTGCCGCGTCCTTCTTCGCCGGCGGCATCCGCCCGTGTACCAGCCCCACCCGGACCTCGGGCAGCGCCTGCGCGAGCGCCGCCGCCGTCTCCTCCGCGGCCTGGGAGCGCAGCTCGTCCGACTCCTCGATGAGCGGACAGACCCAATAGACTTGCCGGCCGCTGCGGCAGAC
Source organism: Pseudomonadota bacterium (assembly GCA_019352035.1). Taxonomy (GTDB): domain Bacteria; phylum Pseudomonadota; class Gammaproteobacteria; order Steroidobacterales; family Steroidobacteraceae; genus 13-2-20CM-66-19. The sequence goes on from JABBNZ010000076.1 coordinate 10,197, forward strand.
CTGGACGATGCGCGCCACGATCTCGGCGCGGCGCTGTTCGGGCACCACCACCGTCTGCACAGGGGTGCGGCCCGGCGGCAACTCGTCGATCACGGAAACGTCGAGGTCGGCGTAGGCGGTCATTTGCAGCGTGCGCGGTATCGGGGTCGCGGTCATGATGAGCTGGTGCGGGATGCGCCCGTACTTGCTGCCCTTCTCCCTGAGGCGCAAGCGCTGCTGGACGCCGAAGCGATGCTGCTCATCGACGATGATGAGCGCGAGGCGGGAGGCCTCGATGCTTTCCTGCACAAGGCGCGAAAACTCGACGCCCTCCTGGAAGAGCGCGTGGGTCCCGACGATGACGCGCACTTCCGCGGACGCGATGGACTCGAGTGCGCTGCGGCGTGCGCGAGCCGGTTGCCCGCTAGTCAGGAGCGCCACGGGCAGGCCGAGCGGCCGCAACCATTCACTGAGGTTGCGCCAATGCTGCTCGGCGAGAAGCTCCGTCGGCGCCATCAAGGCAGCCTGCAGGCCGGTCCCCGCGGCCCGAGCAGCGGCGATGGCCGCTACGACCGTCTTTCCGCACCCAACATCGCCCTGAATGAGCCGCATCATGGGTGCACTGGAGCACAGGTCCGATTCGACTTCCGCTAACGCACGTGCCTGGGCGCCGGTCAGCGAGAAAGGCAACGAAGTCACGAGCCGCGCCGCCATCCCTTCGGGATCATCGAGCGGCCAGGCCGGATCGGTTCTCGCCGCGCGCTTCAGCAGGCGCAGGCTCGCCTGATGGGCGAGTAGTTCCTCGAAAGCGAGCCGCCGCTGCGCTGGGTGGCGGCCGGCCGCCAGCTCATCGAGCTGCGCCTCGCGCGGCGGCCGATGCACGTAACGCAGCGCCTCCCGCAGCGGCGGCAGGTCGAGAGGCCGCAGCACCTGCTCCGGGACCCAGTCCCGCACCGCCGCCGCATCGAGCTCGCTCAAAGCCTGTGCGATGAGCGCCCGCAGCCGCCCCTGCGGGACGCCCTCGGTCAGCGGGTAGATCGGCGTCAGCGTTTCCTCCGGCGGCGCCTCGTGGGCGCTCACGCGGCGGTACTCCGGGTGGACCATCTCCAGGCCCTGGGGGCCGCGGCGCACCTCGCCGAAGCAACGCAGCCGGCTGCCGCGCGCGAGGCCCTGTTGCTGCGAAGCCGAGAAATGGAAGAAGCGCAGCGTCAGGAAACCCGAGCCATCCGAGAGGCTGCACTGCAGCTGCCGGCGTCGGCGGTAGGTGAGCTGCGCCAGCTGGATCTCGCCCTCCACGACCGCCCGCATGCCCGGGAGCAGCGAGCCGATCCTGACCACGGTGGTGCGATCCTCATACCGAAGGGGCAGCACGAAGAGCAGGTCCTGCACTTGCGCGACGCCCAGACGCTCGAGGCGCTGCGCGAGCGCCGCGCCGACGCCGCGCAGGGCAGTGATCGGCCGCTGCTCGTACGCGCGATCGATTGGCCGCCCCTCTGAGGCGCTCATTCAAGAAGCCGCAAGTGGCACTGGGAAACGTCTCAGCCGAGGTAGAGGACACACTCCGCCTCGACGCGCGCTCCGCGGGGCAGCTGCGCGACACCGACGGCCGCCCGCGCCGGATACGGCTGCGGGAAGTACTGCGCCATGACCTCGTTGACCTTGGCGAAGTGCGCGAGGTCGGTGAGGTACACGTTGACCTTCACGGCCTGCGCGAGGCTGCCGCCGGCGGCCTCGGCGACCGCCTTGAGGTTTTCGAACACACGGCGGACCTCCGCCTCGATGTCGCCCGTGACCAGCTCCTTGGTGGCCGGGTCGAGGGGGATCTGGCCGGAGAGGAAGACGGTGTCACCGGCGCGCACCGCCTGTGAATAGGTGCCGATCGCCTGCGGGGCCTGCTCGGTATGAATGGTCTTACGGCTCATCACGCTCTCACTCATTGTCACGGTTGGTATCGTCGCTCTCGTCCACGCTCTCGGTTTCACCGTCCGCACGTCCGCTGCGCGCGTGGGCGGCGATCGTCCGGCTGACCCGTGTCACGTCCGGCATGCGGCGGATGACGCGCATCACGCGCGCCAGATGCTTGCGGCCGCTCACCTTCAATTCGAAGGTGAGGATGGAGGCGTCGCCCTCCTGCTCCTCGATCGAGACGTGATGGATGTTGGTGTCGGTGCTGGCGATGGCGGCGGCGACCGCGGCCAGCACGCCGGTCCGGTTGACCACGTAGATCCGGATCTCCGAGTTGAAGAGCCGATCCGGCGCGGGCTGCCAGCTCACCGGGAGCCATTTCTCGGGGTGCTTGCGGTAGTCCTCGACGTTGACACAGCGCTCTCGGTGAATGATGACGCCCCGCCCAGCGGAGAGGAATGCGAACACAGCGTCGTGCGGCAGCGGGAAGCAGCAACGTGCGTATGAGACGAGCAGGCCCTCGGTGCCCGCGATCGCAAGCGGTGCCGGCGCGTGCGATCTGCCCTGGACGGGCGCCGCCGGCAGCAGCCGGCGCGCGACCAGGGGCGCGAGGCGCTCGCCGAGGCCGATCTTCTCGTAGAGGTCGTCGAGATCCTTCATGCCGAACTCGCCGAGGACGGCCTGCTGCACCTCGGGGTTGATGTCATCGAGCGCCAGGCGGAACTCCCCGAGCGCCTGATTGAGCAGCCGCTGCCCGAGCGCGATGGCTTCGGTGCGCCGCAGGCTCTTCAGATAATGCCGGATGGCGTTGCGCGCCTTGGCGCTGACCACGAAGTTCACCCAGGAGGGATTCGGCATCGCGCCTTTGGCGGTGATGATCTCCACCGTCTGGCCGTTGCGCAGAACCGTGCGAAGCGGTGTCAGCCGCCGGTCGACCTTGGCGGCGACACAGCGGTTGCCGATGTCGGTGTGCACCGCGTAGGCGAAATCCACCACGGTCGCGCCGCTCGGCAGCCGCAGGATGGTGCCCTTCGGCGTGAAGACGTACACCTTGTCGGGAAAGAGGTCGACCTTGACGCTCTCGAGGAACTCCTCCGAGGTGCCGTCCTCCTGCAGCTCGACGAGGCTCGAGAGCCACTCGCGCGTGCGTTCCTGCTGCATGGAGTCCGCATCGCCGCCGCCCTTGTACTTCCAGTGGGCGGCGATGCCGGACTCGGCGACACGGTGCATGTCCTCGGTGCGGATCTGTGCCTCGATGGGCACGCCGTTGGGACCGAAGAGGGTCGTGTGGAGCGACTGATAGCCATTGACCCGCGGGATAGCGATGTAGTCCTTGAAGCGCCCCGGCATCGGCTTGAAGGCCGAGTGCACGACCCCGAGCGCGCGGTAGCAGGTGTCGGGCTTGTCCGCGATGAGGCGCAGGCCATAGACGTCGACGATCTCCGCCAGCGAGGCGCGTTTGCGCAGCATCTTCTTGTAGATGCTGTAGAGGTGCTTCTCGCGCGTCTCCACCCGCGCATGGATCTCGTTCTTGACGAGCGCGCTCGTGAGCTGCTGCTCGATCTTCCTCAGGAACTCCTTCTGGTTGCCGCGTGCCTTGCGCAGCGCGCGCTCGAGCACCTGGTGGCGGTGCGGATAGAGCGCCTCGAAGCCGAGGTCCTCGAGCTCGAGCTTCATTTTGTAGAGGCCCAGCCGCTCCGCGATCGGCGCGTAGATCTCCAGCGTCTCGCGCGCGACGGCCCGGCGCCTCGGCGAGGGCATGGCCTCGATGGTCCGCATGTTGTGGGTGCGGTCGGCGAGCTTGACCAGAATGACCCTCAGATCGCGCACCATCGCGAGGAGCATCTTGCGGAAGGACTCCGCCTGTGCTTCCTCACGGCTCTTGAACTGGATCGCGTCGAGCTTCGTCACGCCGTCGACGAGCTCCGCGACGTCGGCGCCGAACCGCGCGGCCAGCTGGTCCTTCGGCGTCGGTGTGTCCTCGATGACGTCGTGCAGGATCGCCGCTATCAGCGTGTCCGCATCGAGGTGCAGGTCGGCGAGGATGGCGGCTGCCGCCACCGGGTGGGCGATGTACGGCTCCCCGGAGAGGCGCTTCTGTCCCTTATGAGCGGAGGCGCCGAACTCGGCCGCCTCTTCGATGCGCGCCACCTGTTCCGCCGGCAGATATTTGCCGACGGCGGACAGAAGCTCCTTGAGTCCGGGAGTGCGCCTTCCGCCGGGGAGCAGTCCCAGGAGCGAAGACGCATAGTCCATAAGGTGCTAGTTGCGTATCAGTTGGCAGTCGATCCGAATCAGGCACATGGATGTGCCCCGCCGCCGCAGGTGGCGGAGGCCCGGGCAAAAACCACGCCTTTTGCCCGGGGCGCGCTGGCCGGGCTGGGCGCCCGGATCCAGCGCTTCAAACTAGTCCCCCAAGCCGAACTGAGGAGCGCGGAAGGTGGAGTGTGCCTCCAGCTCCGGTATCGCGGGCTCGGCCGGGGGCTCGGGCTCGCGCAGCATCTCGAGCGTGACATTGCCCGCGGCGATCTCGCGCAGTGCGACCACGGTCGGCTTGTCGTTCTCCCAGGCCACCGTGGGCTCGGCGCCGTTGGCGAGCCGCCGGGCGCGCTGAGCCGCCAGGATGACGAGCTGGAAGAGGTTATCGACGTTCGTCAGGCAGTCTTCGACAGTAATGCGGGCCATGGTATGGGTACAAGGAATGAGGAGCGCCGAGAGGCGCGGTAGACTGCCTACTATAAGCCCAAAGCCGTTGCTCAGGCCAGCAGACGATCCAGCAGAGGCTCCAGCTCGGGCCGGCCGGCGGCCAGTCGCTGCGTCGCCCCGGCAGGGGCGCTCGCCCCGGAAGCAGACGCCTCTCCGTGGCCGCAGACGATGGCCATGAGGTCGGCCACCGCCGTCTCGAAGGCGTCGTTCACGACGACGTAGTCGAATTCCCGCCAGTGCGACATGTCGCTCACCGCATCGCGCAGCCGGCGCGCAATCACCTGCGGCGAATCGGTCGCCCGGCTCTGCAGGCGCCGTTCCAGCGCCTCGCGCGAGGGCGGCAGGATGAAGATGGTGACGCAGTCCGGCATGGCCGCCCTCACCTGACGGGCGCCCTGCCAGTCGATTTCGAGCACGATGTCGCCGCCCCGGGCGAGGCGCGCCTCGACGGGCGCGCGCGCGGTGCCGTAGAGATTGTCGAATACCCGGGCGTGCTCCAGAAACTGGCCTTCAGCCACCAGCCGCTCGAATTCCGGCACGCCGACGAAGTAGTACTCCCGCCCATGCTCTTCATTGAGGCGCCGCGCCCTCGTCGTATGCGACACGGACATGGCGAGCCGCGGCATGCGCTCGAGCAGCGCCTTCACCAGCGAGGTCTTGCCGGCGCCGGAGGGCGCGGCCAGCACGAAGAGGTTGCCGCGGGTGCTGGGCGTCCTTGCGATCGTGTCGAGCTCGAGCTCGGCGCGCGCGGCGGCAATCCAGGCCCGCAAGGCCTGGGCGCGGTGGCTGATTTCGTTCTTCGTGGCGGGGTCGAGCTCCGCGGCGGTGCCGGGCACCTCCGCGGGCAGGAAGATCGGATCGTAGCCGAAGCCGCCGCGGCCCCGGGGCTCGAGGGCGATGCGCCCTTCCCAGGCGCCATGCGCGATGATCGGTTGGCTGTCATCGTGCCGGCGCACGAATGCGATCACGCAGTGATAGCGCGCCTGGCGGAATTCCATGGGGACGTCGTGCAGCTCCGCGAGGAGCTTCCGCAGATTGTCGGCATCGCTCGCGCCCTCGCCCGCAAAGCGCGCCGAGCGCACGCCCGGGCGGCCCTCGAGCGCGTCGACCTCGATGCCGGAGTCATCGGCCAGCGCCGCCAGGCCGGAGCGGCGCGCCGCATGACGGGCCTTGATGAGCGCGTTCTCGAGAAAGGTGCTGCCGGTCTCCGGCGGCGACTCGATGCCGAGCTCGCTCTGCGCGATGAGCTCGAGGCCGACCGGCTCGAGCATCGCCGAGAGCTCCCGCAGCTTGCCGGGATTGCCGCTCGCCAGCACGGTCCGGGTAGGGGTCATGCGCCCCGATCCGTCAGGGCCGCTGTCTGCAACCCAAACAGGTGCTCGATTCCCTCGCCCGCGAGGGCCAGCATGGCATCGAGCTCGTGCCGGTGGAATGCGTGTCCTTCGGCGGTGCCCTGCAGCTCGATGAAGGCGCCGCCGCTTCGCATCACCACGTTCATGTCGGTCTCGGCCTGCGAGTCCTCGCGGTAGTCGAGGTCACACACGGGCCGCCCGCCGACGATGCCGACGGAGATGGCCGCGACCTGGCCGTGCAGCGGGCTCGCGGCGATGGCGCGCTGCGCGACCAATCTGTCGCAGGCCTGTGCGAGCGCGACGTACCCGCCGGTGATCGAGGCGGTGCGGGTGCCGCCGTCGGCCTGCAGCACGTCGCAATCGATGGTGATGGTCCGAGCCCCGAGCGCCTTGAGATCGATGACCGCGCGCAGCGAGCGCCCGATGAGCCGTTGGATCTCCTGCGTGCGGCCGCTCTGCTTTCCGCGCGCCGCCTCGCGCGCCGAGCGCGTATGGGTGGAGCGGGGCAGCATCCCGTATTCCGCCGTGACCCAGCCCTGCTCCTTGCCGCGCAGGAAGTGAGGCACGCCGTCCTCGACGCTGGCGGTGCACAACACCTGCGTGTCGCCCACCTCGATCAGCACCGCGCCCTCGGCGTGCTTGGCGAACCGGCGCGAGAAGCTGACCGGGCGCATCTC
>JABBNZ010000216.1 GCA_019352035.1 Pseudomonadota bacterium
GCGCCTCGCCACGGTCGTGGTGGCGGTGGGCTCGGCGCTCTGTTGCCTGATCGCCGCCCATGTGCTGCTGGTTTTCATGTCGGGACTGATCGTCTATGCGCTCGCGCTAGTCAGCATCGCCGTCCTCATCGGGCGCCTGCGCGGCCTGACGGGCGGACCGGGATTCTGGCGATCGCCGTTCTATCCTCTGATGCCGCTGCTCGGGATCGGGCTGTCGCTCGCCTTCGCCGCCGCCGACTGGGAGGATCCCGACGCCGGCCGCCCCAGCCTGATCCTGCTCGGCGCTCTGCTTCTCGCATCGCTCGGCTGGTATCAGCTCGTCCTCAAGCGCCGCCCTGGCGGATGGGCGCCGCGCCTGGAGCGGGACACGCATCATTCTTGACCGCGGCACGGGAGCGGCCCTAACGTTTGCCGGTCGAACCAGCGCCGAGCGCGCCCCGGGGAGGCTTTCAATGTCCAGCCGTCCGCCCTTGCCCCCATTCACTGCCGAGACCGCGGCCCGGAAAGCGCGCGCGGCGGAAGACGCCTGGAACAGCCGCGATCCCGAGCGCGTCGCGCTCGCCTACACCGAAGACAGCCACTGGCGCAACCGCGCCGAATTCATCACCGGGCGCGCCGAGATCGTCGCGTTCCTGAAGCACAAGTGGGCGCGCGAGCTCGACTACCGGCTCATCAAGGAAGTCTGGGCCTTCACCGCCGATCGCATCGCGGTCCGCTTCGCATATGAGTGGCGCGATGACAGCGGCTCCTGGTTCCGCTCCTATGGCAACGAGAACTGGGAATTCGACGAGCGCGGCCTCATGCGCTCGCGCCATGCCAGCATCAATGACCTGCCGATCGCCGAGGCCGACCGCAAGTTCCGTTGGCCATTCGGCCGGCGGCCCGATGAGCACGCGGGGCTCACCGAGCTCGGCCTCTGAACGGGCGGCCGCCGCAAGCTCGGCGGCGAGGGTTGAACCCGGCGGGTGACGATTGTCACCTTCAAGTGCTGACGCGCGTAACTGCTCGCCGCCGATCTCGGGGCGTAGCCTCTGCGCACGTTTAACGGAGAGGCCCGCATGGCATCGGCAAACGCATTTCCGCTCGTCCGCAACGGGTGGTATGTCGCGGCACCTTCTTTGCGGCTGCGCACGCAGCGGCTCGCCTGTCGCGTGCTCGATCACGACATCGTCCTCTTTCGCGACGCGGCGGGAGCTCCCCACGCACTTCTCGACCGATGCTGTCATCGCCCTGCCCGCGCGCCGGGTCGTGTCAGTCAAGGTATAGGAGAATGCCCGTGACCCCGAATGATAGCCCGGCACCTGCCGCCCAATCCGTCCAAGGCCCTCTTTCCCAACAGGCGGATGCGAGCTCCGTGGCGGGACGGCCCCTCATTTTGCCCATGGTCCTGGACATCGGACTCAACATCGTCATTCCGATGATCTGCTATCGGCTCTCGAAGCGGTACATCTCACCCTCGGAGTACACGGCGCTGCTGCTTGCCACCGCCTATCCCGTGCTGAAGAGCATCCATGATCTGATCAAGCGGCGCGAGATCGACGTGGTGAGCGTGGTGGTGCTCCTCGGCATTGCCGCGAGCATCGCAGGCGTCGCCGCCGGTGGAAGCTACAAGCTGCTCCTGCTGCGCGAATCCCTCTTCACCTTCGCCTTCGGCGTGGCATGCCTCGGCTCGCTTCTCATGCCGTCCCGAAGGCCCCTCATGTTCTTCTTCGGCCGCGTCTTCGCCACGGGCAACGATCCGGTGCGGCGCGCCGAGTTCGACGCCGCCTGGCAGTACCCGCAGGCGCGCCGCGCTCATCGCATGGTGACACTCGTCTGGGGCCTGCTCTTCATCTGCGAGTTCGCGTTTCGCGTCGTGCTGATCTACACGGTCTCACCGGCAACGGTGCTGCTGGTCTCGCCGCTCGTGCTCAACACGGCGACCATCCTGGTGATTGTATGGACCTTCAGCTATGCGCGCGGCGCACGGCGCCGGGGAATGGCGGAAAGGCGGAAAGCCCAGCTGGCGCGGCAGTCCTGATGTTGGCGCGCGCGGGGCGCCGCGCCTTCACGGCGAGATGGAGGTGCCCGGGACCGGCGGACCGCCGGTGAGGGGCTGGAAGAGATCGCCGCCCAACGGCGTGGCCATGATTGGAGGGCCGCCCGTAAAGGGCATCACGAGATGCGGTCCCAGGTTTTCCGTCTTCGGCGGAAACGCCGGCGAATCCGGCATGGTGGAAGGAGCTGCGGATGGCAGAGCCGGCGCAACATAGGGACTGCCGGGCGCGATCTGCGGTTGCAACGGGCTCCGCGTTGCGCACCCGGCGATCGCGAGCACCGATACGGCGACTGTGGCGGCCAACTTCATGATGACTTCCAACGCTGCCGATGATGATATGGCGCACACAGCTCGCGCGCAAGAGCCGATCCGCGGCGGTCATCGCGCCCATGCTGCTTCGATGCGCGCCGCAACCGATCTTTCGATCGGGCGGCGCTGCAAAGCTATACAGGAGGCGCAGAACCTGACACCTGTATGAGCGGGATGAGGCAATGGGGTGCTTGCCAGCCGCGGGCTGACTGGATAAATTTACAGCTCCCCCACCGAACAG
>JABBNZ010000217.1 GCA_019352035.1 Pseudomonadota bacterium
TCGGGCTGGATCATTACGAGCGCTTCACCGATGGACAGCTCACGGACAGCTGGGCGACCGGGCTCTTCCCGAACGTGCAGATGGGCATGGATCCGGAGGGAATCTTCATCATGCGCTTCCTGCCTCACCCGGATGATCCGGAGATCTTCATCTACGACACGATGATTCTCTATCGGCACGTCGACGATCCCGACTACACGGTGCCGGCCTGGATGGGTCTGCCCGCCGGCATAGACGTCACCGGCGCTACGCGCCCGCAGATCGTTCAGGTGCCGATCGGGGAGAAGCCGAATCTCGGCGATGTGCTCGATCAGGATTCCGAGCTGCTGCCGATCCAACAGCGAGGCATCCGCTCGCGGGCGTTTCGCGGCCCGCTCTGGGGCGAGCAGGAGCAGCGCGTACGGCATTTTCATCGTGAGCTCGACCGGTATATCCGGCGCGAGAAGTAGCGGACGCCCGGAGGTACGCCATGGCCGGCCGCCGAATCAACGTCTATTTCGTCGTGGGCGGCCGCTATCACGACTTCGATTTCGCGCGGCTCGAGCTCCTGAAGCTCCTGGGAGAGCACGAGCGCATCCGGGTGGGCGTCGGGGAGAGCTACGGCGACCTTGCAGCGATCGGATCGGCCGATGTGCTCGTGACCTACACGTGCGATGTGCGCCCGGACGATGAGCAGCAACGGGCGCTGGCTGATTTCGTCGCCTCCGGCCGGCGATGGCTTGCCTTGCACGGCACCAACTCGATCCTCCAGTGGACACCGGAGGGCAAGGTGGAGGCGCCCGATTCCATGCCGGTGCTGACGCGCCTGCTCGGCAGCCGATTCATCGCCCATCCGCCCCTCGGGGAGTTCGAAGTGCGGGTGAGCGACCCATCGCACCCGCTGGTGCGCGGCATCGGTCCGTTCAAGGTGACCGATGAGCTGTATCTCTGCGAGCTCTACGGACCGAGCCGCGTGCTGCTCGAGACTCATTACAACGGTAGGGCCGCCAGGGAGTTCGTTCAGCGGGACTGGCTCTCCGATGAGCCGCGCCCCGTGCTGTATCTGCGCGAGCACGGCGCGGGCGCGGTGTTGTATTTCACCCTCGGGCACTGCCGGGGGCGCTACGACATGCAGCCGCTGATGGACGAGTATCCTCGGGTGGAGCGCTGCAGCTGGGAGTCGCCGGTCTATTACGAGCTGCTTCGCCGGGGGATCCGCTGGGCGGCCCGCCTTGAAGAGGAGGGCACTGCCCGGCGAGGCGGGAACTCATGAGGCGAATCCCCGGGCGGGTCATTCAGAATGCGTTCGTGGTGCCCGATCTCGAGCGGGCCATCGAGCACTGGACGCAGGTGATGGGAGTGGGTCCCTTCTTCCTCTTCGAGCACGTCGCTTTCAGCGAGTATTGCTTCCGGGGCCAGGCGGTGAAGCCGATGGATCTCACGATCGCCATCGCATACTGGGAAGACCTGCAGATCGAGCTCATCCGCCAGCTCGATGACTCGCCCTCCATCTACACGGAGTTCGAGTCGGCCCACGGCAGCGGGTTGCATCACATGGGCGTGATGAGCCAGGCGCTCGATGCCGATCTGGCGGAGCTCGCGCGCCGCGGCGTGCAGCCGGTGCAGCGGGGAAGCCTGCCCGGAATGCGCTTCGCATACATCGCCACGGACCATCACCCGGGCGGCATGATCGAGCTCATCGAGGCCAGCATGGGCGCGCGCGCTCTCTTCGACCGGATGCGTCAGGCCGCGCAGTCCTGGGACGGGCGAGACCCCGTCCGTCGCGTCGGCTGATCAGACGGCCGGTGCGGCCGGTGCGGTGAAAGGACAGTAATCCTCCCGATCCACCACATCGAGGACAAAGGAGAGCTTCGCCATGCCGCAAATCACGGCCATGACGGTGCCGAGCTCGAGAATCTCCCCATCCGAGAAGTGCTCCCGGAGCTGCGAGTAGAGGGCGGGCGACAAGCGTCCCTCCATATTGGTGAGGGAGACCTCGGCGGCATAGGCGATCACCGCCCGCTCGGCCGCAGTGAACGGGGCATCCTCTGCCGCGATGAGCGCATCGAGCTGCTCGCGGGTGAATCCCGCCGCGAGCGCGCCAGGCACGTTCTGCCGATTGCAGGTCTGGCAGCCGTGCAGGAGCGACAGCTTCAGCCGCGCGAGCTGCTTGTAGCGCTGAGCGACCGACCCGCCGAAGAAGAGGCGCGCGTAGAACTTCTCGAGCACGAAGTCGAGGACCTCCGGCGCCTGCGCGAACACTTCCACGAAGGTCGCGGATCCGGTGAGACCGTTGAGCGTCTCCCAGGCGATCTGCCAGCGGGGATCGAGCTGATGGCGCGGGATGCGGGCGAGCAGAGTGTCGGGCATGGCCTGCTGCGAGGTAGGGGCGTCATCGGCGATGATACATTAAAAAACAGGAGTGATTGTTTTTATTGATGCCTTGGCACGACGGCACGCGCGGAGCGGACGGCGCGTCTGGTCGGTCAGGCACCGGCCGGTCCGTCGGCCGCGAGGTCGAGTCCGCCGAAGCGGCGCAGCGTCTGCGGGCTGGCGGCAGGCAGGGGTCCGGCGCGATTCGCGCCGTGCGCCGTCAGGAACCGCT